>JBHJOJ010000016.1:0-19423 GCA_050329835.1 Kineosporiaceae bacterium
CGCCACGGCACCGGCCGCGGCGAGCCGCCTCACCACCGGCGGCCGGCCCGGCCGAGCAGGGGCCCGCCCACTGGCGGGGTGAAGACCGCCGTGTCGAGCCCGCCGGCGCCGCGCGTGAGCTGGGGCAGGAAGGCGGGGCGCAGGCCGGTGGCGACGAGGGCGGGGGCGCCCCCGGCCGGGTCGGCACCGGTGAAGGCGGGGACGGCCGGGTCCGCCGTCCCGTCGGCGGCGGCGTGGTCGAGCACGAAGAGGTCCTGCATGGTGATGACGTCGCCCTCCATGCCCGCGACCTCCGTGACGTGGGTGATGCGCCGGCCGCCGTCCTTCATCCGGGACTGGTGCACGACGACGTCGATGGCCGAGGCGATCTGCTCCCGCACGGCCCGGATCGGCAGCTCGACCCCGGCCAGCAGGACCATGGTCTCCAGGCGGCTCATCATGTCCCGGGGCGAGTTGGCGTGGACGGTCGAGATGCCGCCGTCGTGCCCGGTGTTCATCGCCTGGAGCATGTCGAGGGCGGCCGCGTCGCGGACCTCGCCGACGACGATGCGGTCGGGGCGCATCCGCAGCGCGTTGCGGACCAGCTCGCGGATCCTCACCTCACCCTTGCCCTCGATGTTGGCGGGCCGGCTCTCCAGCCGGAGCACGTGCTGCTGGCGCAGCCGGAGCTCCGCGGCGTCCTCGATGGTGATGATGCGCTCGTCGTCCGGGATGAACTGGCTCAGCACGTTGAGCGTCGTGGTCTTGCCCGCGCCGGTGCCGCCGGACACGAGGATGTTGAGTCGGGTCGCCACGCACGCCTGGAGGAACCGGGCGACGGCGGGTGTCATGGTGCCGAAGGTGACGAGGTCGTCGGCGGTCAGCGGCTCGGTCGAGAACTTCCGGATGGTCAGCAGGCTGCCGTCGACCGCCAGCGGCGGGATCACGGCGTTGACGCGGCTGCCGTCGGCCAGCCGGGCGTCCACCATCGGGCTGGACTCGTCGACGCGGCGGCCCACCTTGCCGACGATCTTGTCGATGGTGCGGCGCAGGTGCTCGTCGTCCATGAACCGGGCGTCCACCTGGTACAGCCGCCCGCCCCGCTCGACGTACACCGAGTCCGGGCCGTTGACCATGATCTCGGTGACGTCCTCGTCCCGCAGGAACGGCTCGATCGGCCCGTACCCGAGGATGTCGTCGGAGATGTCCTGCGCCAGGCGCACCCGGTCGGCCTGGGTCATCGGGTGGGGGTTGATCGCCAGCTCGTCCTGCAGCGCCACCCGGACCCGGCCCTCGAGGTCCTCGACGGCGAGGTCCGCGTCGTAGAGCCGGGGGCCGAGGTTCTCCAGCAGGGTCTTGTGCACCCGCTCCCGCAGCTCGGCGAAGGGGTCCCGGGCGCGGGCCCGCCGCCGCCCGGCCGCCCGGGGGGTGCGGGCGTCCCGGGCGGCGGCGATCCGCTCGCTGAACGACACCGGCTACCTCCCGAAGAAGTGGGGGCGCCGCCCGGGCTTCCTGCCCCTGGCGGGCGCCGGGCCGGGGTTCTCGGCCGGCGGGCGGGCGGAGCCCGCGACGTGGTCCTCGGCGAAGTCCTTGATGGCCACGGAGACGGGGTGGCGGCCCTCGTCGAGGACCAGCGGCACCCCGCGGTTGATGGAGGCCGGCACCTCACGGCTGCTGGGGACGTGCGCGGTGATGGGGACCCGCAGCGTCCGCTCGACCTCGGCGATGGCCAGCCCCACCTTGGAGTCGGCCCGGTTGAGGACGATCCGCCACCGGTCCCGCGGGTAGTTCAGCAGGTCCAGCGTCTCCAGCGTGAGCTTGAGGTTCTTGAGGGCGGGGATGTCGAGGGTGGCGATGAGCACCATGACGTCCGACAGGTCGAAGGCGGCGAGGACCTGGTCGTCGAAGGCGGGCGGGGTGTCGACGACGACGAAGTCGAAGTTCTCGCGCAGCACCTCGATGATCCGGGTGACGAGCGAGGCCGGGATGGTCTCGGCGGCACCGGGCTCCAGCGGCGCCACCAGGGTGGTGAGGCCGGGGGAGTGCGGCGTCAGCAGCGCCTGCAGGCCGGAGAAGTCCAGGTCCTCCTCGCCGAGGGTGACGGCGTCGGCGATGGTGTGGGCGGGGAAGAGCTGCAGCGCGATCGCGACGTCGCCGAACGCCAGGTCGAGGTCGACGAGCACGACGTCGCGCCGGCCCTTGTCCGCCAGCGCGGCCGCCAGGTTCGTGGCCATGGTCGTCTTGCCCGACCCGCCCTTGGCCGAGAACACCGTGACGACGGTCGCGCCGTGACCGGGCCCGGAGTCGCCCGACCGGCCGGGGATCGAGCGCAGCGCCTCCGAGAGCTCGTCGCTGCGCTTGACCGCCTCGGACAGCCCGGGCAGGTCCGAGGTGAGGACCACCTCGCGGACCCCGCCCCGCAGCGCCTCGGCGAGCAGGCTGGTGTCGACGGCGTCGCGCACCAGGACGACGCCGATGGCGCGCAGCCGCTGCTGCTCGGCGATGGCCACCGCCTCGTGCAGTGGCACCGACGGGCCCAGGACCACGGTGAGCGGCAGCGGGTCCAGGTCGAGCCGCTGCCGCAGCGCCGGGGTGGTCGTCACGGTCTCCGGCGCGGGGCCGCACGCGTTGGCCATCCGCTGCGCCGTCACGACGTCGCCGTCGACGATCACCGTCCCCGTCATGGCCTCACCCCACCGGGACGCCGAGCCGGCTGTTGAGGGCGGCCTCGTCGAGGCAGCCCCCTTCCGGGAAGGCGGGGCCGCCTTCCGGAGGGAGGAGAACGAAGGACAGCGTGCCGCCGTCCCGGGCGCGCGTCATCGCCAGCGCGAACCGGGCCTCCTGGACCTCGACGGCCACGAATCCGGGGGGGACCACCTCGCCCTGGACGTCCGTCCCGGCCGCACCGCCGTCGGCTGCGCCCTGGCCCGCCGTCGTCCCGGCCGCGCCGGCCACCTCGTCACCCACGGCGAGGATCCAGGCCTCGGGGGCCAGCACGCACGTCCTGCCCTGAACCTCCGGGGGGGCGCCCGCTTCGTCGAGCAGAACCGCCACCCGCGCGCCCGGCTCCAACCAGGTGCTTCCCCGCTGCTCATCCGTCAGCGCCAGCACCATCGCCGCGCGCCCCGGGTTCTCGGTGCCGGGCTCCGCGGTCGGCGCGACCGCCAGCTGGAGCGGGTCGGCAACGCCGGAAGCATTGCCGATCTTGTCTTCTGAGATCTGATCTCCTGGGAAGACGTCTGCGACAAAGACGCGGTCTGCTACACCGGCCGGGACCACTGCACGCCAGGCACCCGGCACGACCGCTGCCTCGGGCAGGGTGGTGGTCGACAGGAAGTTGCCGACGTCGCCGCCGCTGACGTCACCCACCCGAGTCCCGGCCCTGATGTACTGGTTGGCCACGACGACCTCGACGCCTTCGAAGCGGGCTTCTGCCCGGTCGTCCGCCTGAAGCGCGTACAGGATCACCAGGGCCGCGCCGATGGCCGCGACGACCAGGGCGGCGATGAGCGTGACGATGCGCGCAGCCACGACGGACGGGACCTCCTCAACCCCTGAGCGGAACGGTGCCGGCAACGGCGCCGAGCCTCCGGTGGGGGGCAGCGTACGTCCAACCGTGAAGTACCAGCGCGGCCCCCGGAGGATCCGGGCCCGGCGAAGCGTGCTAGTCGGTCACCATGTGGTCACTCGACGAGATGGACGTCCCGGGGGGCCGAGGTCGGCAGCGGCCCCGTGAGCCACGGGTGGCCGTTGTCCCGCAACCGGATCCGGTCGGCCAGCGCGGGCAGCGCCGGCTCCATGACGTGGATCCGCAGCTGCGAGACCGGCCCCGAGGGGCCCTCCAGCGTGACCCCGGTGCAGGTGAGCACGTCGCAGGCCGGCAACGGCAGCCCCGGCGTCTCGTCGGTGACGAACGCCAGCCGGTAGCCCGTGACGCGGACCGTGACCGGGGACTCCGGGAACTGGAGCCCGGCCACGGCCGAGTCCAGGTCGACGACCGGGATCAGGAAGAACCTGGGGTCCTCGACGAGCTCGGCCTCCGAGAACAGCCACTCCTGGGCGGGAGCGCTGCCCTGGATCCCGCCGTAGCACTCGGCGCCGTTCGTCGCCGTGAGGGTGAGACCCGCCACCGTCCAGTCGGGACGGTCCGGGAGGGTGCCGAGGGGGCAGTCGGGCCCCGGCGCCGTCAGCCGGCTCAGCACGCCGCTCGACACCTCGCCGGCCCAGGCGCGCTGCTGGGCGGCGCCGGTCACGACGACGTCGGTGCCGATCGGCAGCGCCCGCGTGACGCCGGTCGCCACCGTCCCCCGAGGGCTCGACCCGCGCGGCGTGGCCTCGTCGAGCAGGAGGACGTCGCCGTACCGGCCCGCCGTGTCACAGGCGGACGGAGGGGCGGCGGGCTCGGAGATCACGAGCTCAGTCGTCGCCGCCGCCCAGGCGACAGTCCTGGTCAGACCGAGGGGACCCGTGAACGACCCCACCGGGGAGTCACCGGCGACGGCCACCCGGCCCACCCGCACCCGCCACGATCCGCCGGTCTCGAAGACCTCCGCCGGGACGGTCAGGCGCAGCTCCGCATCCAGCGGACTCCCGATGAGAACCCCCGGCTGCCCGGGTTGGAAGGTCCCCGGGACCTGTACCGGCGTGCCGTCCCGTACCGACCGGTACTCCGCCACCCAGAGCCCCGACCGCGCTGCGTCGAACGTCGACGGGAGAAGGGTGACGTCCGCGACCAGCTGGTCGCCCTCCAGCTCGTCGCGATAGGTGACGTCGAGCCGTGTGGCGGGCACGCCCGCCGGGACGAACGACGACTCGTCGTCGGCGACGGGAAGCACGGCGGCCTCCTGCGGCGCCACCACGTACGTCCGCGGACCGTCCGCCGCACACTCCTCGGCGATCGCGAACGGCATCACCGGCAGCGGCGCCACCAGGGCCGCGCCGGCGACGGCCCGCACGTCGACCGGGTCGACCCCGACCGCGGCGGCCAGCCCCACCTGCACCGTCGCCGCGTGGGGGACGACCCGGACCCGCGTGCCGACCGCACCGCACGCCGCCGGGTCCACGGCGGACCCGCTCGCGCCGAACACGGGGGTCACCTCGCCGCCGTCGGGGCCGATGACCTCGATGTCGCCGTTCCCGGGGACGGCGTCGGTGAGGTGCTCGGCCATGTGCTCCCAGTCGTCCGCGACGTCGTCCGGGATGTCGTCGAGGACCCGGTTGCCGGGCTCCGTGAGCGACCGGGCGGCCGCCTCGACGGCCGCGCACGGGTCGGGCAGGCGGCTCGCCGCGGCGAGCGCCGCCTGGTCGGCGACCACCTCGACCCGGGCCTGGCGGGTGTAGACGTTGCCGAGGTCGACCGCCAGGGCGCCCGCCGCGAACAGCGCCGTCGCGACGACCGCGGTGATGACGGCAGTGGCGCCCCGGTCGTCGGCGGCGCCGCGGACCGCGGGTCCGCGCCTCACGGGACCGGGGGGCACCCGAGGCCCGCCGGCGTGGCGGCGGCGTACTCGGGGCCCGGGCCCAGGCGGGACAGGGTCGTCGTGACGGTGGTCTCGCGCGGCTCGGTCCAGGGGATCGGGATGAGCCCGCCGGCGATCTCCAGCGGCTCCCACGTCACGGTGACCTCGAGGCGGTCGTCGATCGCCATCGGCGCGCCGTCCAGGGTCCGCCAGCTGAGCGCCTCCCAGTCCGCGCCCACCAGGGTGGTCGAGTCGGCCACCGCCTGCCGCCACTCGCCGCAGGCCCCGCCGACGCCGTCGGCGTCGGGCACCACGGCGGTGCGCGCCAGGGACGCGGCCTCGGCCGCGGCGTGCTGGGCGGTGAACATCTGGAAGAAGAGGATCCCGTACTGGAGGACGCCGAACATCAGCGTCAGCAGGACCGTGCTGATGATCGCGAACTCGACGGCGGCCGCGCCGGTGTCGTCCCGCCGCGGGGACGCCGACGCACACCGGTGCCGAGCCACGCCCGGCATGATGACATCGTTCGTCAGCCGCCGGACACGGTGGCGGTGACGCGGGCGCGGACCTCCGGCCGGTCGAACGCGTCGAACGCCCGCCGGATCCGCCAGGCGCCGACCACGAGGAACGGCAGGGTGAGGACCGCCGGCGCGGCCGGGCCGGGCGCCCCGCCGGCCAGCGCGAAGAGAACCCCGGACAGCGTCGTCGCGATGCTGAGCCGCACCGCGTACCCGGCCATGGCCACGGGTGGGCCGGGGGCGTCCCGCGACCCCCGCAGCGGGGCCGGGTAAGGCCGGCGCACCGACCACTGCGCGCACCGGCCGACCACCTGGACGACGCTCACCAGGCAGGCCGCCGCGACGGCCGTCGCCTGGGCGGCAGTGGGGGACGTGCCGCCGCGCAGCGCTGCCGTCAGCACCACGGCGACCACGCACAGGGCCGACAGCTGGGCGAGAACCAGCAGCCGGGAGTCCAGCCACAGCCGCGGCCGCTGCGGCAGCGAGTCCCGCCACACCGCCCCGGAGCCGTCCAGCGCGAACGCGTTGACCCCGTACAGCAGCCCGGCCGCCGAGGCGATCAGCGCCGGCAGCACGGTGATCCCGGCCCACGGCAGCGGCACCAGGGCGGCGGCCACCACCGGCAGCGCCATCAGCACCACCAGGCCCCGGCGCATCGGGGCGCTGCGCGACACCAGCCGCCGGTCGAGCCGGGCCAGGAGGGCCCGCTCGCCGCCGGACTCGGGGATCGCCGCCCGGGGCACGGTCTCCAGGCGTGCCTGGACCCCGGCCGGGCGCCGCCCGAGGAGCGCCACCAGCGGGACCGCGGCGACCGTCGCCGCGACGGCCACCCCGAGGAGGACCGCCAGGGTGGCTGCGAGGCCCGGGTCCAGCAGCGTCGCGTCGCCGATCACGAGGAGGTAGACCTCGACCGTCGACAGGGAGTCCACGACGCGTCCGGCCCGCCCGGACGCCACCACCCACACCGCCAGGCCCACCGTCGCCACACCCACGAGGCGGATCGCGGGAACCCCGCCGGGGACGGTCCGCACCAGTTCCGTCGCCCAGCCGGCCAGCTGCGCCAGGCCGGTGGCGGCGGCCACCCAGGCCAGCGTGCCCAGCCACAGCCGCACCCACAGCTCGGCCGAGCCCGCCGCGACCACCCCGACCGCGGCGAAGAGGCCGGCCGCCTGCAGGCTCCAGGCCACGTTCAGCGGTGTCAGCAGCAACGCCCCGAGGTGGTCGGTGGCGGGGGAGACGGGGAACACCTGGGCCTGAGCCCGCGGCAGCAGCTCGCGCCCGCCCGCCGCGCCGATCGCCGCGACGAACGCGGAGACCACGAAGAACGACCACGCCGAGGGCAGGACCAGGGTGACGGTCTCGCGCACCGGGTCGACGCCCGCGACGCCGGCCACCATCACCCCGGCCATGACCAGCGGCAGGCCCACCGTCGAGGCCAGCAGGACGCCGACGGCCGCCGGCACCGCCCAGCGGCGGCGGCGCTCGCCGATCCCGAGCCGGAAGGCGAGCAGGGCGGGCAGCTCGTGCCGGACCCCGGCCAGGCCGAGGCCACCCGGCGCCGGGAGGAGGCCGGGCCGGCTCATCCGGTGAGCATCCCCCGGTAGCGGCGCAGCCCCTCGGCTCCGCGCAGCTCACCGGCGGCACAGCGGCCGGCGACCCGCCCGCCCCGCAGCACGACGGCGTCATCGGCGACGGACACCGCGAGCTCGAGCAGGTGGGTGGAGACGAGCACCGCGGACCCGGCGTCCCGCAGCTCGCGGACCACCTCCAGGGTGGCGTCGACGCCGAGGGGGTCGACACCGTCGAAGGGCTCGTCGAGCAGCAGCACCGGCGGGCAGTGGAACGCGGCCAGGACCACCGACAGCCGCCGGGACATGCCGTGGCTGAAGCCGGCGGTCACCCGGTGGGCGACGTCGGACAGTTCGAACCGGGCGAGCAGGTCCTCGGCGCGCGCCCGCCACGCCGGCAGCGCGCGGTCCAGTCGCCGCAGCCGGGCGGCCAGGACGAGGTGCTCCCAGGGCGTCGCGCCCGGCACCAGCCCCGCCACGTCCGGGCAGTAACCGGTCAGGTGCTTGGCGCGCAGCGGGTCGGCCGCGACGTCGGCGCCCGCCACCCGGACCTCGCCCGCCCGCGGCGGGACGACGCCGGCCAGCACCCGCAGCGTCGTCGACTTCCCGGCGCCGTTGCCGCCGACGAGCGCGAGCACCTGCCCGCCGCCCGCATCGAGGTCGAGGTCCTCCACCGCGCGCACCTGGCCGAACTCGACGACGAGGCCCCGGACCGCGACCCGCCCGTCCGGGCGGGCATGCCCCGCCGCCACGGACGGCGCGGAGGGAGCGGTCACGGCGGCCAGTGTGCCGGACGCCCCCGGCCGCCGTTCGGCGCTCCCGCGGGTCCGCTCAGCCCGTGTACATCCGATCGACCTCGGAACCGAACTCGTCGAGGACGAACGACCGCTTGAGCTTGAGCGACGGCGTGAGGTGGCCCCCCTGCTCGGTGAAGTCGACGTCGAGGATCTCGAACTTCCGGACCGACTCCGCCCGGCTGACGATGGTGTTGGCGTCGTCCACGGCCTCCTGGACGGCGGCGCGGACCGCGTCGTGGTGGGCGGCCTCGGCGACCGTCATGGCCGGCAGGTTCCGATTCGCCAGCCAGGCCGGCAGCATCTCGGGGTCGAGGGTGACCAGCGCCGTGATGAAGGGCCGGTTGTCGCCGACGACGATGCACTGGCTGATGATCGCGTGAGCGCGCATCCTGTCCTCGAGCACGGACGGCACGACGTTCTTGCCGTTCGACGTGACGATGATCTCCTTCTTGCGACCGGTGATCCGCAGGAAGCCCTCCTCGTCGAGGTCCCCGATGTCGCCGGAGTGGAACCAGCCGTCCTGGATCGCCGCGGCCGTCGCGTCGGGGTTGCCGAAGTACTCCCGCAGCACGTTGACGCCCTTGATGAGGACCTCGCCGTCGTCGGCGATCCGGATCCCGACCCCCGGCAGCGGCTTGCCGACCGAGCCGATCTTCACCCGGTCGGGGGTGTTGACGGTGGCCGGGGCGGTCGTCTCGGTGAGGCCGTACCCCTCGAGGATCGTGACGCCGACGCCGCGGAAGAAGTGGCCGAGGCGCTCGCCGAGCGGGCCCCCGCCGCTGATCGCGAAGGCGACGTGGCCACCCAGTCGGGCGCGGAGCTTGGTGTAGACGAGCCGGTCGAACACCGCGTGCTGCAGGCGCAGCAGGGGCCCCGGGCCGCCGGTGTCCTGGGCACGGCTGAAGTCGATGGCCACCCCGGCGGCCCGGCGGAAGATCTTGCCCTTGCCCTCCGACTCGGCCTTCGCCTCGGCGCCGTTGTAGACCTTCTCGAAGACCCGGGGGACCGCCAGCAGGAACGTCGGCCGGAACTCCGGAAGCGTGTCGACGAGCGTCGTCGGGTCCTCGAGGTGGCCCATGGTGGTGCGCGTCGTCACGCACAGGGTCTGGATGTACCGGGCGAAGATGTGCGCCAGGGGGAGGAACAGCAGCGTCGAGGCGTTGGAGCCCTCGAGCAGCTCGGTGAGGATGGCGCCGCCGCTGCGGCTGGTGTCGGCGAAGTTGGCGTGGGTCAGCACGCAGCCCTTGGGGCGGCCCGTCGTGCCCGACGTGTAGATGATGGTGGCCGGGGCGTCCCGGTCGACCCCCTCGCGGGCGCGGATCAGCTCGTCCTCGGGCAGCGAGTGCCCCGCCTCGGCGATCGGGTCGAGCCCGTCGTCCATGACCCACGTGTGCCGCAGGTCCGGCAGCCGGTCCGAGACCTGCTTGACGACCCCGGCGTGCTGACCGTTCTCGACGATCGCGGCGACGGCCTTGGAGTCGCCGAGGATCCACGCCACCTGCTCGGCCGAGGAGGTCTCGTAGACGGGCACGGTCACCGCGCCCGCCGCCCAGATCGCGAAGTCGCAGAGCGTCCACTCGTACCGGGTGCGCGCCATGAGCGCCACCCGGTCCCCGGTCCCCACCCCGTGCGCCCGCAGCCCGCGGGCCAGGGTGTCGACCTCGGTGCCGAACTCGCGCGCCGTGACGTCGGTCCAGGTGCCGCCCACCCGGCGGCGGAACATGACGAGCTGGGGGGTGGTCGCCGCGATCTCGGCGACGATGTCGGCCATGGATCCGGGATAGGGGTCGACGCGGGCCGCCACGCTGAACTCGCGCACTGTGAGGCCTCCTCTTCGAGTGCCGGGATGGAGTCGGTGCCTGGTCCGTGCATGCGGGTCGCTTCTCACGACGCCGCCGATGACGAAGGATACGGTTCCGTGCCGGTCCTCGACATCAGCGACCAGGCGTTCGTCGCCGTCCCCCCGGGGCCGGTGCGCGCCCGCCGGGACGGTCCCTGCGATCTCGCCCGGTGGGTGCCCGGGCTGGGGCTCGACCTCGTCGTGGACCGGGGGGAGCAGGGTCTGCTGTGGCGGGCGGCGGCGCGGGACCTGGACGGCCGCCGCTGGGCCGGCACCGCCGAGGTGTGGCTCGAGGGCTGGCACGACGGGACGGTCGTGCACCTGTACGTCCGCCTCGACCCCGCTCCCGGCGACCGCGGCGAACCGGGCGGGCGGGCGGTGGCCCGCTGGCGGGAGGCGCTGCGCGACCGCTGGCGCGCCGGGTTCCTCGCGTGGCGCCACAGCGTCGACGGCCGGCGCGGGGCCGGTGAGCGGGCACACTGCGCCCCATGACCGCCCCGGCGAGGACCATCGGCATCGACATCGGCGGCACGAAGATCGCGGCCGGGGTGGTCACCGCGGAGGGCGAGATCGAGCACCTGACCCGCCGCCCGAGCCCGGCCGACGACCCGGACGCCCTCGACGACGCCATCGCCGAGTGCGTGGCCGAGCTGCGCGAGAAGTCCGACGTGGGCGCGGTCGGGCTGGCCGCGGCCGGGTACGTCTCCGAGGACCGCTCGACCATGTCCTACGCCCCGAACCTCGCCTGGCGAGACCGGCCGCTGGCGCCGCCGCTGCGGGCCCGGACCGGCCTCGACGTCGTCGTCGAGAACGACGCCAACGCGGCGGCCTGGGCGGAGTACCGCTTCGGGGCCGGCCGCGGGTGCCAGGACGCCGTGCTGGTCACGCTCGGGACCGGTGTCGGCGGCGGGATCGTGGTGGGTGGCCGCCTGGTGCGGGGCGGCCACGGCTACGCCGCCGAGCTGGGCCACCTGCGCGCCGTCCCCCGGGGCCTGCCCTGCGGGTGCGGCCAGCTGGGTTGCTGGGAGCAGTACATCAGCGGCAACGCCCTCGTCGCCGAGGCGCGGCGGCGGGCCGGCGGCGACCCCGTCCGGTGGCGCGGCGTCCTCGGGCCGGTCGGCGGCGACGAGGAGCGGATCGACGGTCCCCTGCTGACCGAGCTGGCCGCCGCGGGGGAGCCCGTCGCGGTCGACCTCGTCCACGACCTCGCGACCATGGTGGGCGAGTTCTGCTCGTCGGTGGTGGCGGTGCTGGACCCCGAGGTCATCGTCCTGGGAGGCGGCCTGGGCAGCGTGGAGCTCCTCCTCGAGCCCGCGCGGGCGGCGTTCACCCGGACCGTGAGCCCGCGGGGACACCACCCCCCGGTCGAGATCCGGGTCGCGGAGATGGGCAACACCGCCGGCATCGTCGGAGCCGCGGACCTCGCCCGGATCCTGTCCTGAGCTCCGGCGCCCCTCCCGGCGGCCCTTCTCCCCCTCGGCACTGGGATGCCGTCGCCCGCGCCGGGCCGGGGCGGCCGTTCGGTGAGCGGGTCGCAAGGGGTGGTGACCCGGGCCACCACCCCCGCGACCGCTCACCGCACCGCCCGTCCAGACGCCACGGACCATCACCCCGACATGGTCGGGCAGGTCCTCAGACCACCGCGCCGTCGTCGTCCGGGTCGGTCTCGTCCCGGCGCGGGAGCCGGGACACCAGCAGGACGAAGCCCACGACGACCGCCGCCACCACCGCGCCCGCCACCCAGGTCGGCAGCCCGCCGACGATCACCCCGACCACCAGGAAGAGCGGTCCGCCGATCACGGCGATCCACGCCAGGAGGGTGATCGCGTCCGGACGGGGCAGGGGCGCGGGCTCGGGCGGCACGAAACGACCGCCCCCGGGCCCGTCGACGGCGAAGTCGATCTCCCGCTCGATGCGGGCCCGGCGCTGCGCCTCCGCCGGCCCGGCGTCGGATCCCGGCTCGCCCGGCGGGTCCGGCGCGTCGTCCTCGACCGCCGCGCCGGACGGGGTGTCGCCCCCCGGGGGGTCGTCGACGTCTCCCCCGTCGTGGCGATCCTGCCCGCCGCGCGTCGGCTCGTCCTGCGGGTCGGCTCCGGAGCTGCGCCGGGACGGCCCGATGCCCGCCGGCGGCTCCTCGCCGCCCTCTCCGGCGTCGCGGGCGTCGCGGGCGTCGCGGGCATGGCGGCCCGGCCGGGTCCCGGGGTTCTCCCCGCCCGGACCACCGCCCCCGACCCTCCCGTCGCCAGTGGTGTCGAGGTCCCCGGCCTGGAGCCGGGCCACGATGTCGGCGAACGCGGCGTCGATTCCCGCCGCGTCCCACTCCCGGCCCGGGCGGCCGCGGCCGGCTCCGGCGGACTGCTGGTCCGAGGACTCGGGCGGTTCCGGCCGCCGCTCGTCGTCGTCGCGCGTCATGCCGGCTCCGCGACGGCGGTGCCGGACGCGACCCGGCGGGCGAAGTCGACCGAGCGCGCCACGACGAGGTCGGCCTCGTGGTCGAGCGTCGCGACGTGCCGGCTGCGCGACAGCTCGACGACGGTGACGTCCCGCGACGCCACCCCGGACAGGAGCGTGGTGGTGCTGACGCGGGGGACCACGTTGTCGACGGCGCTGACGAACACCAGCATCGGCGCGCGCACCCGGTCCAGGTCCGCTCGCACCTCGCGCCACATCCGGGTGAGCGACCAGGCGGCGTGCAGCGGGGTCCGGGGGTAGGCGCCCTCGCTGACCCCGGGCCTGGCGATGTCGTCGCCGATCGCCCCGACGCTCGGCAGCACCCAGCGGACCACCGGCAGCAGCCGCAGCATGGGGTCGTCGCCGCGGACCGACGGGTTGACCACGACCAGCCCGCGGACGTCGTCGGGGCGGGTCTGGGCGAGCCGGACGGCGAGTCCGCCGCCGGCGGACAGCCCGGCGACCACGACCTCGTGCCCGTCGGCGCGCAGCCGCAGCAGGGCCGCCTCGGCGACCGCGTACCAGTCCTGCCAGCGGGTCCGGTTGAGCTCCTGCCACGAGGTGCCGTGCCCCGGCAGGCGGGGGGCGTGCACCGTGAAGCCCGCGGCCGCGAACCCCTCGGCCCACGGCCGGATCGAGCGGGGGCTGCCGGTGAAGCCGTGGAGGACCAGCACGGCGGTCGGCCCGCCGGTCACCCGGAACTCCTCGGCACCCGGCTGGATCGGCACGTCCGAATGGTGTCACGTCGCGCGGTGTGCGACGGCGCCGCCGTGCCCGGACCCGGTACGGGGCCCGGTCGCCGCCGGTGTCCGACCCGGTGCCGACCCGTGGTGCCGGGCGGCGCCGGTGCGGGACACTGACGCGTGGTCGTGCCGGTCCCGGCGCACCGCAGGCAGCCCGGCGGGGACCGGGCAGGGACGGAGGGACTGCTTCCCGTGGACCTCTACTGGGTCACCAAGGCCGTCCTCGGCCCCGTCCTGCGCTCGCTCTTCCGGCCCTGGGTGAGGGGAGCGGAGCACGTCCCGGTGACGGGAGGCGCGATCCTCGCCTCGAACCACCTGTCGTTCTCGGACTCCATCTTCCTGCCGCTCGTCCTGCGCCGCCGGGTCACCTTCCTGGCGAAGAACGAGTACTTCACCGGACCCGGCCTCAAGGGACGTCTCCAGCGGATGTTCTTCACCAGCGTCGGGCAGGTGCCGATCGACCGCAGCGGGGCCCAGGCCTCCGCCCCGGCCCTGGACAGTGGCCTGCGACTGCTGCGACGCGGCCAGGTCCTCGGCCTCTACCCGGAGGGCACCCGCTCCCCGGACGGCCGGCTGTACCGGGGCAAGACCGGTGTCGCCCGCCTGGCGCTGGAGAGCCGGGTCCCGGTGCTGCCGGTGGCCATGATCGGGACCGACAAGGTTCAGCCCATCGGCAGCCGGGTGCCCTCGATCCGGCGGATCGGCATCATCATCGGCCGGCCGCTGGACTTCTCGCGCTACGACGGCCTGGCCGACGACCGCTTCGTCCAGCGGTCGGCCACCGACGAGATCATGTACGAGCTCATGCGCCTGTCCGGCCAGGAGTACGTCGACGAATACGCGGCCGTCGTCAAGGAGCGGCTCGCGGCCGAGCGCCGGCAGCGGGTCGTCACCCAGGTGCTCGGGACCGTGCACGAGATCACCGGCGCGGACACCTCGCGGCTGTCCGAGCGGCTCCTCGGCGAGACGCCGGACGGGCACCACCGCGGGGCACCGGGTGCCGGGGCGGCGCCCGGCGCCGCGGCGGGGACCGCCCCCGGGCAGTCCGGCCACCAGGACGAGGACGGGCAGAGCACCGCCCCTAAGCTTCCGACGTGACGATCGACTGGGAGGACCTGCCCGCCGGGCAGCAGCCGCCGTGGCCGGACCCCGCGGCAGTCGCGCCCGTGGTGGCCGAGCTGGCGTCCCTGCCGCCCCTCGTCTTCGCGGGCGAGTGCGACGACCTGCGCGCTCGGCTCGCCGCCGCAGCCACCGGGAAGTCGTTCCTGCTGCAGGGCGGGGACTGCGCCGAGACGTTCACCGGGGCAACCGCCGACGCCATCCGCCGCCGGATCAAGACGGTGCTGCAGATGGCCGTCGTCCTCCAGTACGCGGCGGGCACCCCGGTGATCAAGATGGGCCGGATGGCGGGACAGTTCGCCAAGCCCCGCAGCCGCGACACCGAGACCCGCGAGGGCGTCACCCTGCCCGCCTACCGCGGCGACGCCGTCAACGACTACGCCTTCACCCCTGAGGCGCGCGTGTGCGACCCGAACCGGCTGCTGCGCGCCTACCACACGTCGGCGGCGACCCTGAACCTCATCCGCGCCTTCACCACCGGCGGTTTCGCCAGCCTGCAAGAGGTCCACGAGTGGAACCGCGGATTCACCAACGGGAATCCCGCGTACCAGCGGTACGAGGCCGTGGCCCGTGAGATCGAGAAGGCGATCCGCTTCATGGAGTCGGCCGGGGCGAACTTCGAGGAGTTCCGCCGGGTCGACTTCTTCTCCAGCCACGAGGCCCTGCTGCTCGACTACGAGCGGCCGATGGTGCGTACCGACTCCCGGACCGGCAACCCGTACTCGACCAGTGCCCACTTCGTGTGGGTGGGGGAGCGGACCCGCCGCCTCGACGGCGCGCACGTCGACCTGGCCGCCCGGATCCGCAACCCCATCGGCGTCAAGCTCGGCCCGTCCACCTCGCCGGACGACGCTGTCGCCCTGGTGGAACGCCTGGACCCCGGGCGCGAGCCGGGGCGGCTCACCTTCATCTCCCGGATGGGCGCCGGCCGGGTCCGCGACACTCTGCCGGCGATCGTCGAGAAGGTGCACGGCGCGGGGGCGACCCCGGTCTGGGTCTGCGACCCGATGCACGGCAACACCTTCGAGTCCGTCTCCGGCTACAAGCCCCGCCGCTTCGACGACGTCGTCGACGAGGTGCGCGGTTTCTTCGAGGTGCACGCCGGACTGCGGACCATCCCCGGGGGCGTGCACGTCGAGCTGACCGGCGAGGACGTCACGGAATGCTTGGGCGGCGGTGCCATGATCGACGACGCGGCCCTGGCGACGCGGTACGAGTCCGTGTGCGACCCGCGGCTCAACCACGAGCAGTCGCTGGAGCTGGCGTTCCTCGTCGGCGAGATGCTCGACGCCGCCCGGGAGCGCGCCGCCCGGGAGCGCGCCGCCCAGGAGACGAGGTCCCTCTCGGCGTGACGGTGGACCTCCGGTCGGACACGGTCACCCGGCCGACCCCGGCGATGCGGGCCGCGCTGGCGGCGGCGGAGGTCGGCGACGACGTCTACGGCGAGGACCCGACCGTGCGGCTGCTCGAGGAGCGGGTCGCGGCGCTGCTGGGCCACGAGGACGCCCTGTTCGTGGCCACCGGGTCGCTGGCCAACATGATCGGTGTGCGGCTGCTCGTGCCGCCGGGCTCGGAGCTGATCGCGGACTGCCTGGCCCACGTCGTGCGCGCCGAGCTGGGCGGGCACGCCGCCCTCGGCGGGGTGACCACCCGGACGTGGACCGACGGCGACGCCTCGCGCGTCCTCGACCCCGAGGTACCGCTGCGTCTCATGGCGCCGTCGGCCGGGCCCTACCTGGTGTCGACGGCGGCGGTCGCCGTCGAGAACACCCACAACTTCGGCGGCGGCACCGTGCAGCCGATCGACGCTCTCGAGCGGCTGCGGGCCGGCACCCGCGACGCCGGGGTCGCGGTGCACCTCGACGGGGCGCGGCTGTGGAACGCCCACGTCGCCACCGGGGTGCCGCTGGACCGCTACGGCGCGTGTGCCGACACCGTCTCCGTGTGCCTGTCCAAGGGACTCGGGGCGCCGGTGGGCTCGTTGCTCGCGGCGTCGGCGGACCGGGTGCGCGAGGCCCGGGTGCTCCGCAAGCGCTACGGCGGCGGGATGCGGCAGGTCGGCGTGCTCGCCGCGGCGGGCCTGCACGCCCTCGACCACCACGTCGCCCGCCTGGCCGACGACCACCGCCGGGCGCGGTGGCTGGCGGCCGGCTGCGCGCAGGCCCTACCCGGGTGCGTCGACCCGGCGCGGGTCGCCACCAACATCGTCGTGATCGACACCGGGGACTGCCCGGCGGCCGCGGTGGCCGCGGCAGCCGGCGTCGCGGGCGTCCTCGTCTCGGTGCTCGGCCCCACGACGCTGCGTCTGGTCACCCATCTCGACGTCGACGACGCGGGGACCGCGCTCGCGGCGGAGGTGCTCGCCTCCGCCCTGCTCCGATCGGCCGCCTGAACCGGTCACGCGGCGCGTGGCCTGGGGTCACGGTCCGTCATGTGCCAATCTGGTCGCCATGGCGCTCCCCTCGGTCGAGGACGCCGACGAAGGACTCGTCGACCTGGTCGGATCCTGGGTGACCCTGCCGGACGTGGCGGCCCGGTTCTCGGTCGACGTCTCGCGGGTGCGCCGGTCGATCGCCGACGGCGAGCTCCTCGCGCTGCGCCTGGCCGGCGTGGTCCACGTCCCGGAGCTCTTCCTCGCCGAGCCGGGCGGCGGCACGCTCGCCCTGGCGGACCTCAAGGGCACGCTCACCGTCCTCTCGGACGCCGGGTTCCCGCCCGCGGAGGCGGTGTCCTGGCTGTTCACCCACGACGACAGCCTGCGCGAGGGACGCCCGATCGACGCCCTGCGCGCCGGCCGCAAGACCGAGGTGCGCCGCCGGGCACAGGCCATGGCCTTCTGACGTCGCGGGCAGCACCACCGACCGCCGACCACGTCTTCGGGTGCGGGTGGGGCTGAGGACACCCGGGTCGCCGGCCCACGGCGGGTTCGGCGGGCCGTGATCGCGACGTGCTCCGCACTGTGGTGATCGTTCGCGGGATTGATCGCGACTTCGTCCGCGGTGTGGTGATCATTCGGTTCGATGGCGACCGGAACGCGGTGCAAGTCGTGATCAGTGGGTCCGATGGCGACCGGAACGCGGTGCAAGTCGCGATCATCAGGACGGTGACCAGGGGCTCGACGACGGGTCCGTCCCGTCGGGCAGAGCGGCGTCGGCCAGGGCACTCGCCGGGAATCAGGCCGGCTCCCACTCCGCCTGGACAGGAGAGGTCGACCCGGCCGCACCGCGAGGTCGGCTCCGTGGCCCGGGGACCACGCGACCGAGCGCGGCGTACGTCTCGATCACGTCGGGCCCCCACGCCGTGGCCGACCAGCCGCCGGCGGGCAGCGGTGCGGCGACGGCCCAGGAGTCCCCGGATCGGACCGCCCGGGCCGCCACGGCCGGGTCGCCGCCGTCCTGCCCGGTGCTGACGAGCGCGAGGACGGCGGCCACGGCGCGCGCGCCCCGCGCCGATGCCAGGATGCCGTGCTGGGTGGACCGGAGCACCGGTAGCCCGCCGACGGCTGCCGAGACCCGGGCCGTCCAGCGTCCCGGCGGTTCGCCGTGGCGTCCCAGGACGACGACGTCGCGCACCGTGACCACGGCCTCGGGCGCGGCATCGACGGTGAGGGCGGTCCTCAGGTCGGCTCCGGCGGACACCACCGTCGGTTCGCAGGCCAGGTCCAGCCGGCCGCCGGCGGCCACCCGGATCTCGGTGCGGACCTCGGCGCGACCGCCGGGGGAGCGCCCCGGCAGCACGATCGACGCCCCCGCACTCCCGACCTCGAGGGCAGCCCCCGGCCCGACCTCCAGGATCACGCGCACCTCGTCACCAGCCAGGGGCCCGGCCGCCGCGCCCACCAGGTGGACGCGAGCGGCGCCGCCCGGGCCGGTGCCGGTCGCCCGGACCGCGAGCTGGCCGTCCGCCTCGAGCCGGGTGAGGCGCGTCCGGCCGTCCCGGCCCGCGGCCGCGACGACGCGGACCTCGGTCTGCACCCGCTCAGCCCGTGAGCGTCGCCGCCCCGCGGGGCCGGTGCGCCAGGCGGGCGAGCACCCAGTCCGCCACGGCGGTGGCGGCAGGGTCCTCGCGCAGGGACAGCAGGATCGTGGTCCCGCCGCCGCGCACCCGTCCGGCGTCCCGGGCCATCACCGCGAGGTCGGCGCCGACCAGGGGTGCCAGGTCGGTCTTGTTGACCAAGAGCAGGTCCGACCGCGTCACCCCGGGCCCGCCCTTGCGCGGCACCTTGTCCCCTCCTGCCACGTCGACGACGAACACCTGCGCGTCCACCAGTCCGGCGCTGAAGGAGGCCGTGAGGTTGTCGCCGCCCGACTCGAGCAGCACCAGGTCGAGGTCGGGGTGCGCCGCGGCGAGGTCCTCGACCGCGTCCAGGTTCGCGGTGATGTCCTCCCGGATCGCGGTGTGCGGGCAGCACCCCGTCTGCACGGCGCGGATCCGGTCGTCCGGCAGCACGGCGTGGCGCCGCAGGAAGTCGGCGTCCTCGGTCGTGTAGATGTCGTTGGTGACGACCGCGACCGAGAGCCGGTCGCGCAGCGTCCCGCACAGCGCCGCCACCAGTGCCGTCTTGCCCGAGCCGACCGGGCCGCCGATGCCGAGCCGGAACGGCCCGCCCGGGTCGGGGGCGGCGCGGGCGTGGGGGTCGTGGGAGTGGTCGGCGCCCATGGTCCTCCTCGGGTGCGGTCGCGGTTCAGGACGCGAAGAGCCGGTCGGCGCGGGCGGCGTGGAGCTCGGCCAGGGCGTCGAGCCGGGGGTCCGTGGCGTCGGGCAGCCCGGCCCAGCGGTCCGGTGCGCCGCCGGGCGGGCCGACCGCGGCGACCGCCTCGGCGGCGATCGCGTCGACGGTTGCGGCCAGGGTCGCCGTCACCGCGGCCACGGCGAGCGGATCCAGCGCCAGCAGGCGCTGGGCCGCCGCCGCCGGCTCAGTGACGGCGAGGTGGGCCGCGAGCAGGGCG
>JBHJOJ010000017.1:0-4188 GCA_050329835.1 Kineosporiaceae bacterium
ACGGGTCGTACCCTTCCGACCGGCGCGGCAACGCCGATCTTGCTTGAGGACCATCAGGACGAGCGGGAGGGTACGACCCCTCCCCGATCTTGCCCATCCACAGGTTTCAAGCATTGCTCACGGTCGGCGAGGGTGACGTCGAGCGCCACCTCGGCCGGCCCCGCCACCTGCCGGAGTCCGGAGAGCGCACCGCGGTGCCGGGCGTCGCGACCGGGCTGGCCGTCACCGGGGCGGGCGGCGACGTCCTGTTCGTCGAGGCCGCGACGATGCCCGGGGAACCGGGCCTGACCCTCACCGGCCAGCTCGGCGACGTCATGAAGGAGTCGGCGGCCATCGCCCTCGGCTACCTGCGAGCCAACGGCCAGGCGCTGGGCGTGCCGGTCGGGACGCTGGGCGACCACCGGGTGCACGTGCACTTCCCCGCCGGGGCGGTGCCGAAGGACGGGCCGTCCGCGGGGGTCACGATGACGACGGCGCTGGCGTCGCTGCTCACCGGGCGGCTGGTGCGGGCCGACGTCGGGATGACCGGCGAGGTGTCGCTGACCGGGCGGGTGCTGCCGATCGGCGGCGTCAAGCAGAAGCTGCTGGCTGCCCACCGGGCGGGACTGCGGACGGTCGTCATCCCGGCGCGCAACGAGCCGGACCTCGACGACGTGCCGGCGGAGGTGCGCGAGGCCCTGACGATCCACCTGGTGTCCGACGTCGGCGAGGTCCTCCGGCTCGCCCTGGAAACGGCGGCGTCCTCCACAGGGGCGGTCGCGGCCTGACGCCGGACGCGGACCTCGTCGTCCGTCCACGACCCGGCGCCGATGACTGCACGGAGCAGCAGTGGTCGCTGCGGGGAGTGCCCCGGTCGGGTCAGGTGGATGGTCATTCCTGGCCCTGTGCAGGAACTACAACTTTCAGGTTCTGCACAGGGCTGGGAGTGACAGTGGCGCCGGCCGCAGCGGGGCCCCTCGGGGCCACCGGGACGGCCGGGGACGCGCCGCCGGGCGGACGGTGCCGCTGTGGTGGGGTGCGTTCCTCGTGAGCTGGCCCGTCGCCTTCCCCACGGTGCTCGTCGTCGCACCCCTGGTCCGGCGCGTCGTGGCGGAGGTCGTCGTGCACGAGGCCGCGGGAGCACCTCGGCCCTGGCGCCCGTCAGCGGGTGGCGGCGGGCTCCGGGACCGCGTCGAGGCCGGCGGGCGCCCCGGACTGCAGCGGCGGGACGGTGAGGTCCGGCAGCTGTGCGAGGTACACCTCCCCGCCGCCGTCGCCGACCAGTTCCGCGCGCTCCCCGGGCTGCAGGGTCAGGGCCGTCGACGCCGGCAGGCGCCGGCCGTCGAGGGCGACGGCCCCGCTCGTCACGAACGCGCAGACGGCTGCCGCGGGACGTCCGACGAGCGCTCGGGCGCCGTCGTCGAGCCGCAGGAAGGACACCCGCACGCCGCGCTCCCCGAAGGAGCCGAGCAGCCTCTCGGCGACGCCCGGCGAGTCCGTGGGGAACCAGGAGAACGCCCGCGGATCCATGAGCACCGGCTCGGCGAAGCGCGCGGCCGGGTAGACGAGGGGGCGACCGGTCACGCGCGACCACGCCGCCTCGTACCCGTCCGTGCGCTCCTCGGTGCCGTCCGACCGGGTCCGGATGTACGTGCCGCGCTCGAACCGCCCCTCGACGGCCAGCTCCTCCCGGGCGGCGTGCAGCGCGGAGCCCGGGACGAAGCCCTGCATCGAGGCGCTGCCGAACTGCACGGTCAGCACCTCGGGACTGGCGTCGAGGGTGGACGTCACGTCCTGGGGCCCGTAGAAGGTCCCCTCCGGGAAGTATCCGAGCCAGCCCTCGCGAATGACCTTGCGGTGCGCATAGGGGAACTCCCCGCGCAGGCAGTAGCGCAGCTGGTCGTAGTTGTGCCGGTGCCGCGGGGTGTAGTAGCGCTCGAATCGCACCAGGGTGTAGGTGAAGTAGCCGAGTTCGCCCGCCTCGCCCTCCCCCAGCCGCCGGAACTCGATGACCCCCTCGCGGTGGGAGTCCCGCGGCACGTGCCCCCGGACCGCCGTGGCGTCCACGATCTCCATCGCCACCTCCTCGTCAGTCTGAACATAGTATGTTTAGCTGGAGGCACGGGCAACAACGGGCGGCGTCGCCCCGCCCGGGACGGGAGCGCCATGACCACCTCACGACTCGCCGGCAGGACCGCGGTGGTCACCGCCGCGGGGTCCGGGATCGGTGCCGCGACGGCCGCCCTGTTCGCGGCCGAGGGGGCGGCGGTGGTCGTGGCGGACATCGACGGCGACGCCGCCGGGCGCGTGGTCGCCGAGATCACCGGTGCCGGCGGGACGGCCGTGGCCGCCGCCTGCGACGTCGCCTCCGCGGACGACGTCGCGCGCACCGTGCGGGCGGCCGTCGACGGCTTCGGGGGCGTCGACGTGCTGGTGTCGAACGCGGCCGGCGGCGGCGGGGCCGGCCCCCTGGAGCTCGTGCCGGAGGCGGAGTTCGGCGCCGCGTTCGACGTCAACGTCAAGGGCGGCTTCCTCCTGGCGAAGGAGGTGATCCCGGGGATGAGGCGGGCCGGCCGCGGCGCGATCCTGTTCACGTCCTCCCTCGGCGCCCGGCTCGGCACCGAGAACATGGCGGTCTACGGGGCGACCAAGGCCGCCCTGGTCAGCCTCGTCAAGTCGATGGCGCTGGAACTCGGCCGCCACGGGATCCGGGTCAACGCGGTCTGCCCCGGCGCCGTCCTCACCCCCGGCCTGCTCCGGCGCGACGTGCCGCTCGAGGCGCTGGCCGCGCGGGTCCCGCTCGGCCGGCTGGGCCGGCCGGAGGAGATCGCCCAGGCCTTCCTCTTCCTGGCCTCCGACGCGGCCGGCTACGTCACGGGCCAGGCGCTGGAGGTCGACGGCGGCATGGGAGCCGGCGCCATGGCCCCCCGGCCCCCCACCGGGTGACGGACCGCCGGGCCGGGCGCAGCAGCAGTGATCGTGTGAGCGAGCGAGGGAGCTGTCGATGACAGGGGCGTGGGACTCCGCCGAGCGGGCGGCCGATCGGGTCGCCCGCAGCGCACTGCCGGCACGGTCGCGGACCCCGGTCCTGGTCTGCGGGGCGGGCCCGGTCGGCCTGGTCCTCGCCCTCCTGCTGGACCGGTACGGCGTCCCGTGCACGGTCGTCGACCGGCACGAGGGGACGTCGGTCCATCCGAAGGCGCGCGGCATCAGCCAGCGCACCATGGAGGTCCTGGACCGCGTGGGCTGCGCCGAGGAGGCGCTGGCGATCAGCCGGCGCGCCGACGAGGACGGTGTCCACTACGCGGCCACGCTGACCCGGCTCGCCGGGGAGCTGCTCACCCGGTTCCCGGTCTCGCCTCCCCCGGACGCCGGGGGGACCGGCCTGTCGCCCTGGCCCAACGCCCTGGTCGGCCAGCACGAGCTGGAGGCGCTGCTGGTGCGGCGCTGCCGCGAGCGCGGGGTGGACGTGCGGTTCGGGACCCGGCTGCGGTCGCTCACCCGGTCCGGCGACGAGGTCGTCTCGATCCTGGAGGACCGGGCCACCGGCGACGAGGGCACGGTGGTCAGCGACTACCTGGTCGGGTGCGACGGCGCCCGGAGCACCGTGCGCGCGGCGCTGGACATCGCGCTCGACGGCCGCCACGACATCGAGCGGCACGTCAACGTGCTGCTCGACGCCGACCTCGACCCGTTCGTCCGGGACCGCCGCAGCGTGCTCTACGCCGTGACCCGGCCGCGGGTCCCCGGCATCTTCCTGGCCGTCGACAACCGGCGCAGCTGGCTGTTCGACTTCCGGGTGCCCGAGGGCCCCGAGGACCCCGACACCTGGACCGACGCCGCCCTGCTGCACGAGGTGGTCCGGGACGCCGTCGGGGCCGACGTCGACGTGACGGTCCGGTCCGTCGTGGCCTGGGCACCGAGCGCCGCCGTCGCCGGGGCCTACGGCCGGGGTCGGGTCCTGCTGGCCGGGGACTCGGCGCACGTCATGCCCCCGACCGGGGCCATGGGGGCGAACACGGGGATCCAGGACGCCGACAACCTCGCCTGGAAGCTCGCGGACGTCCTGCACGGCCGCGGCGGCCCGGCGCTGCTGGCGACCTACGAGCAGGAACGGCGACCGGTCGGCCGGCGCACGGTCGCCTTCGCCGACGCCCTGCTGACCTCGGGCGCGGCCGGGCGGGCCGCAGCCGGCGGCCGCGGCGGGCC
>JBHJOJ010000018.1:0-33813 GCA_050329835.1 Kineosporiaceae bacterium
GGCCCTCGGCGGCGTCGCCGGCCGAGACGGCCGTCGTGGCCGACGGCGAACCCGTGCCCGCCGGGGTGACGGCGGACCGCCTGGTGGTGGTGGCGCGGCCCGCACTGGCCCGCGCTGCCGAGCACCTCCCCGCGGGCGCGGTCGACTACGCCGCCACCGTCACCGGGATGCCGGACGACCCCCCGCCGTCGGGCCCGGCGCCGTCACCGGCCCTGGTCCAGGGGTGCTCCCGGCTCGACGCGGCCGGGGCCGTGGCGGGCGGGCGGCCGGGACGGTGGTGGCTCGGGCCGGACGCCGGACCGCACGAGATCGTCGCCACCTGGGCGGCCGGCGGGAGCGTCGTCTGGCACGCTGGGCTGGCCGGCGACGCCGCCGAGCGGGTGCGAGTCACCGAGCAGGCGGCGCCGGGCTGACGTGATCCTCGCCGGTCGGTCGGTGTCGAGTAGCGGGTGACCACACCGGTCAGGGCCCTGGCAGGTCGCCCGCGCGGGACCGTACCATCAGTGGTGACCGTGCCGGCGGGAGGGGGCGGCAGTGCTGGTGTTCACGATGGTGCTGGCCGCGTGCTGGGGCGTCGTCCAGCTGGCGGCGCTGGGGTCGGCGTCGCGGACCGTCCGCCTCACGACGCTGCTCCTGGCGGTCGGAGTGGGGGCGTACGGGTGCGGCCTGCTGTCGGTGGCCCTCGAGTTCGCGATCACCCGGGTCTGGGCCGCGTCCGGGCCTCTGACGACCACCGAGGCCGTGAGGCTGGCCTCGTACACGGTGAACCCGTTCGTCGAGGAGATCGTCAAGGTCCTGCCCCTGGTGGCAGCGGCCACCTGGGTCCGGACCCGACGACAGTGGGGCCTCACGGACCACGTGCTGGTCGGCGCCGCGATCGGGGCCGGGTTCGGACTGCTCGAGGCGGTGCTGCGGTTCGGTGACGACGCCGACCGGGCGATCGCGACGGGCGGGGGGTGGCTGCTGGCGATCAGCCTGAGCCCGCCGTTCGTCCCGGGTCCCGCTCTGTCACTGACGTCGTGGTTGCCCGCCCCGGTGTCCGGGGAGATGTTCACGCTGGGCGGCGACACCACGACGAACCAGCATCTCGCGTGGAGTGCCGTCGCCGGCCTCGGCGTCGGCGTGCTGGCCCGCGTCCGGTCCCGGTGGCGGCTGCTGGGGCTGCTGCCGGTCCTGCTCGTGGGAGCCGACCACGCCGCGAACAACTACGGAGCGGTCCATGCGCTGGGGCCGGGCGGGACCCTCGCCGGGGACGTCGTGACGGCGCCCTTCCGGTGGGCGCAGCCGGTCCTGTGGCTGTGGCCGCTGCTCGCCCTGGCCGTCGCCGTCGCCCTCGACATCCGCCGGGCGGCCGGGGCTCGCCGCGTTCACCCCGACCTGCTCCTGGCGGGCG
Source organism: Kineosporiaceae bacterium (assembly GCA_050329835.1). Classification (GTDB taxonomy): domain Bacteria; phylum Actinomycetota; class Actinomycetes; order Actinomycetales; family JBBAYJ01; genus JANNOG01. The sequence continues at coordinate 1,394 of JBHJOJ010000018.1, forward strand.
AGTCGCCCACGGTGCTGGGCGAGTGGTCGGCGACCCTCCGGTACGCCGCGCTGCGGCCCCCGTGGCCGGGAATGGTCGCGTGGCGGTTCGTACTGGCCCGGCGCGCTGCGCTCAACGGCGTCATCGATCTGTCGGGCGGCGTCGGGGGGCCCGGCGGCGAGCGACCACGCGACGTCGAAGCAGGACTCGCTGCGGTGGCCCGGATCCGTCGAGACCTGGACCTCGCGCGCTCCCCCGACGCGTGGCAGGGCGTCGGGCTGCGGCGCGCGACGGCCAGGTCGATCGCGGGCGGGGCACCGGCGGTCCTGCGCCGCCACTGGCCGGTCATCGTCTGGCTGGTCCTGCTCCTGCCCGCCCTGCTGTACTACGGCTTCGGGACGAGCCCGCCGCTCGCAGGTGTCCAGGGCGTCCTGGTAATGCCGTGGGCGGGCCCCGGTCTGCTGGTCCTGGGCGTCGCCGGCCTGGTGTGGACGGCGTGGCAGACGGCCCTGTCCCTGGGCGCGCTGCCCGCCGCAGGACGGCATCTCGTCGCCGAGACGGCGGTGCGGGTTGCACTGCGCGCCGGCATCGGAGCGGGGGCTCTCGTCCTGGGTGTCATCGTCGCCGCCGCCGTCGTCGGGGGCACGGCGGCGGACCGCCCGGTGCTGCGCCACTACCACGTCCTGGAGGCGGTCAGCGATCTGCTGCTGATCGGCGGGCTCGCGCTGCTCCTCGCCGCGGTCGTGTTCTTCCCCCCGTTCGCCGCGGTGGCCGTCGCCGGCGGTGGAGTGGTGCTCGTGCCCGCGCTGAGCACGAGCTTCGTGGCGCTCGGCACGCTCGGCCTGAGCGGGGTCCTGCTGTCCCAGGCCGCTGACGGGGCCTCCGCCTCCGGACGGCGGAGCAGTCCGGGCAGTGCCCCGGGTCGGGGTGACCCCATCCCGGACATCCCTCAGGTGCCACCACGACCGAAGCCCCGGGTGCGGCACTGGAAACTACGCAACATCGTCGACAACCTGTGGCACCACTCCGACAGACCGGACAGGATCGGGGACGGCACGACCATGGACGCCCTCCGCAACGAGATCCGCACCGGCCGCAGCACCCAGAGAAGCTGGCACGAGCGGAAGGCGGAGGAAGCCTTGACAGCTCTCACCCGGTGGTGGGAGCGGCACCGGGTGTCGGCGTCACGACCCGACAGGGAAACGGCATGGGCGCTAATCCAAGAACTGCGCGCACTTCTGAGGGGCCCATCATGACCGATCTCACCGCCCTCGCACTGGTGGATCGACTGCTCGCCGCCATGCCCGACATCCAGGAGGACTACCGATCGAAGCGCGACGACATCGTCGCCGAGGGATTCGGGGCCAACGTGCCAATGTTCTTCGTCAGCGAGCACACGTCCGAACTCTTGGAACAGACATACGAAGGTAACCGACCCGGGCGGGAGGAGCTCGCCCGCTGGCTCGCCTTCTTCGAACAGGAATGGGGAACCGATCCAGAGGTCAACGACTTCATCCTTGGCACAGTACTGGTGTACATGCCCGATTCTTACCGAGATCCACATGGCATTCGCAATCTTTTGGGCCCCCAAATGTCAAGGGCCTTGAAGGTCGCACGTGACGTACATTCCGACCCGACCGAGGAAGCCTTTCTCGCAGAACTGCGAAGAGTATTTCCCGAGCTGGAATCCTACGTCGAGGAGAACACGTACGGCGACCACAAGGCCCTGCTCGCGACCCAGTTCCTCTCCGACGTGGTCCGTCACGTCGTGCGGCTCCATCTCAGCGCCGATCCCGCCGACCACACCCGGGCGCAGGAGATCGTCGACGCGGTGGGGGCCGCCCACGGCCACGACCCGGGTGTCGACAACCTCATCGCCGTGTCGTTCCTCGAGTACCTCCCCGACATCACCGAGCCCGGCGCCGACATCGTCCGCCGCCTGCCGCCCGCCCTCGTCCCTCTCCAGGAGCAGGTCCGCGGCGACCTCACCCCGCTGCGAACCGGACGCGCCGACGCCGACGACTGACACGGCCGACGGCCCACCCGCGCTGGACGCGAGCGACCGCGGTCACCCCCCGGCGTGGGCGATCAGCACGTCGTCCCTCACCCTCTCCTCGTGGACGAGGAGGCGGTGCTCGTCGAAGGCAGCGGCGAGGGCGGGGTCCCAGGGGTGGCGGGTGCGGGACCGGGATCCTCGGGGAGGTCGACGCGGCGGCCGCGGCCGCCGCCGGGACGCCCCGATGGTCGAGGGTCGATAAGAGGAACGCGCGGCAGCCGGCCGACCGGGCCCGCTCGGTCATGGCGAGGCTCGCGGCGTCGACGTTCCCCGTGATGACGCAACTGCCGTCGCGGCATGCCGATGAAGGTCAGGGAGATCATCGCGCTGATCGAACGTGATGGCTGGTACCAGATTGCGCAGCGCGGCAGTCACCGTCAGTTCAAGCATCCGACCAGGCCGGGGCGGGTGACGATCGCCGGCAAGCCCAGCCGGGACTTGTCCCCAGGGCTCGAGCGGAGCATCCTCAAGCAGGCTGGAATGCGAGGGCAGTGATGCGATACCTGATCATCATCGAGCCGACCCCCGACGGCGGGTGGGGCGCGTGGGCACCCGATCTGCCCGGCGTCGTCGCCCTGGGGGACGACCGCGAGGAGTGCGAGGCCGAGATGCGCTCAGCGGTCGTGCTCCACCTGCAGGGTCTTCGTGAGGATGGGGCCACCGTCCCGGCCCCCCGCAGCGTCGTCTCCGAGGTGGAGGTCTCCGCAGCCTGATCGCCGGCCGGGCACGACGCAGGCCTCAGGGCCCCAGCAGCCGGGCGGCGAGGCCGGGGTCCAGAAGGCGGTACTCGGGCACCGTCGCGAACCCGGCCATCGCGTGGGCGCTGGGCGCCAGTCCGGGAGGGCGTCGAGGATCCACCCGCAGCGCGAAGTCTTGTTCTCATGACGCACACGTGACGGTCGGGGAACGGACCGCGGAGGAGGGCCCTCGCCTGACACTGCTCCTGACGCCGCTGCTGGTCAGCGCCTCCAAGGGTCGATTTCACCTCACCCACGTGACCGTTCTCATCGCTCTCGCGAGCCGGATCTCAGGCCAGCACCTCCGGCGCTGCCGCCTCCCAGCGCTCCCGCCACGGCCCGATCGGGGCGACCCCGGCCGCCTTCAGCCGGTCATGGCCCAGCACAGACCACGCCGGTCGCGGCGCGGGGCGGGGGAACTCGGCCGTCGTCGTCGCCGACACCATGTCCGGGTCGCGCCCGGTCGCCGCGACCACCTCGCCGGCGAAGCCGAACCACGTCGTCCACCCCGCCGAGGTCGCGTGGTAGACCCCGGGCTCCGCCCGCGCCGCGAGCAGCCGGAGCACCAGCGCGGCGACGTCGGCCGTCCAGGTCGGCTGGCCGTGCTGGTCGTCCACCACGCTCAGGGCGTCCCGCTCCCCCGCCAGCCGGGCGATCGTGCGCGGGAAGCAGGGCCCGTGCGCCCCGTACAGCCACGCGGTGCGCACGACGTAGGCGTCCGGGCACTCCGCGCGCACCGCCCACTCCCCCGCCGCCTTGGTCCGCCCGTAGGCGCTCGCGGGCGCCAGCGGCACGTCCTCCGGCAGCGGGCGGCGCCGCTCCACCCCGCCGGCACCCGGGGCGACCGCACCGGCGGCATCCCCCACCACGTAGTCCGTCGACACGTGCACCAGCCGCGCCCCGGCGGCCCGGGCCGCGCGGGCCACGTGCTGGGCGCCCACCGCGTTCACGGCGAAGGCCGCCGCCTCGTGCGTCTCGGCGCCGTCGACCGCCGTCCACGCCGCGCAGTTGACGACGACGTCGTGGCCGGCCACCGCCTCGGCCACGGCCGCCGGGTCGGTGACGTCGAGGTCGGCCCGGGCCAGCGCCGTCACCTCCCGGTCGGCCTCGAGGAAGGCGGTGACGAGATCCGCGCCGAGCATCCCGCCGGCACCGGTCACGAGAGCGGTCACGGGGGGCGAGGCTAACGCCGACGCCCCCGTGCGCGGCGGCTCACGGGAGTTGGCCGTACGTTGTCGCGGTGCACGTCCTCTACGCCACCCGCAAGTTCCCCCCCTCGACCGGAGGGATGGAGACGCAGTCGTACGACACCTGGCGCGGCCTGCAGGAGGCCGGGGCCCGCGTCACCCTCGTCCACAAGGGCTGGCACGACGTCCACCACGTGTGGTGGATCCCGTTCGCCCTGACCCGGATGTGGCGCGTCATCCGCACCGACCGCCCGGACGTCGTGCTGCTGGGCGACGCCTTCATGAACGCCATCGCCTCGCCGATGCTGCGGGTGCTGCGGATCCCCCACGCCACGATGGTCATGGGCCTCGACGTGACGTTCGACTCCACCGTCTACCGCAAGGTCGTCGTCCGCCACCTGCGGGCCGCGCCCCTCATCATCGCCCACAGCCGCGCCACCGCCGCCGCGGTGCGGGCCGCCGGGGTCAGCGAGGACCGGATGCGCGTGCTGAGCCTGGCCGTCGAGGCGCCCGAGCACCAGGGCCCCCGGGCCGATGCCCGCGCCGCCCTGGTGCACGACCTCGGTCTGGACGCCGACGCCACCGTGCTGCTCACCGTGGGGCGCCTGGTCCGGCGCAAGGGCGTGGCCTGGCTGGTCGACCAGGTGCTGCCGCGGGTCGGCGGGAACTGGGTCTACCTCGTCGCGGGCGAGGGGCCGGCCCGGGCCCGGATCGAGGCCGCCGTCCGCCGCCACGGCCTGGCGGACCGGGTGCACCTGCTCGGCCTGGTCGACGACGAGATGCGGGAGACCCTGTTCCGCGGCGCCGACCTGTTCGTCCAGCCCAACATCAAGGTCTACGGCGACATGGAGGGTTTCGGCCTGGTCAACGTGGAGTCCGCGGTCCGCGACACCCCGGTGCTGGCGGCGCGCCTGGAGGGCATCCAGGACGCGGTGACCGACGGCGAGACCGGCTGGCTGGTGCCGTCGGAGGACGCCGACGAGTGGCGGGACCGGCTGTCCGCGGTGGTCGACGACCGTCCGGCCCTGACCGAGGCCGGGCAGCGCTTCGGCGAGAACGCCCGCAAGCTCTACTCCCTGGAGCGCTACCGGGAACAGCTGCTCGGGATGCTCGAGGAGGTGGCCGCCGACGGCACCACCGCGGCGGACCTCGCCCCGGAGGCCGACCACCCCGACCGACCGTGACCTGGCTGGTCACCGGCGGGGCAGGGTACATCGGAGCCCACGTGGTGCGCGCCCTGGCCGCGGACGGCCGGCGGGTGCGCGTCCTCGACGACCTGTCGAGCGGGCACCGGGAGTTCGTGCCCGGGGACGTCCCGCTCGTCGAGGGCTCGGTCACCGATCCCGGGGCGCTGGCCGCGGCGCTGGCACCGGACGCCGGCGGCCCGGTCGAGGGCGTCGTGCACCTGGCGGCTTTCAAGTACGCCGGGGTGTCGGTGGAGCGCCCGCTGCACACCTACGAGCAGAACGTCGTCGGCACCATGCGCCTGCTGGCGGCGATGTCGGCGGCGGGCGTGGACCGGCTGGTGTTCTCGTCCAGCGCGGCGGTGTACGGCACCCCGGACGCCGATCTCGTGACCGAGGACACCCCGACCCGTCCGGAGTCGCCGTACGGCGAGAGCAAGCTGGCCGGGGAGTGGCTCATCCGCGACGTCGCCCGGGCCGGCGGGCGGCTGCGGCACACCAGTCTGCGGTACTTCAACGTCGTCGGCTCGGCACACCCCGAGCTGTACGACTCCAGCCCGCACAACCTGTTCCCGCTGGTGCTCCGGGCGATCGGCGAGGGCAGCCGGCCCCGGATCCTCGGCACCGACCACCCCACCCCGGACGGCACCGCGGTCCGGGACTACGTGCACGTCGGCGATGTCGCCCGGGCGCACGCGGCGGCCGCCGCCGCGCTGCTGGCGGGGCACGACCTCGCCCCGGCCTACAACCTCGGCAGCGGCACCGGGCTGTCGGTTCGCGAGGTGGTCGCGGTGCTGCTGGCCGCGACGGGGTCGGACCTCGTCCCCGAGCTGGGCCCGCGCCGCCCCGGCGACCCCGCCCGGATCGTCGCGTCCGGCGAGGCGGCCGCCCGCGACCTCGGGTGGAGCCCGGCCACCCCGGTCACCGAGATGGCGGCGTCGGCCTGGCGAGCCTGGCAGGTGGCGACGACGCCAACGACGGACTGACCCCTGGCCCTGACCACCCGCGTGCGCAAGTGCCCACACGCACCCGCCCGGACACCCACCCGGGTGCGCAAGTGCCCACACGCACCGGCCCGGGGGCCCACCCGGGTGCGCAAGTGCCCACAGGCACCGGCCCGGGGGGTCAGCTCGCGGGGGGTGGCTCGGGGGCGCGGCGGGTGGCGACGGCGCCCTCGCCGACCCGGCGGACCACCTTCGACAGCACGTACCGGGCCTCGAGCCCCACCCACAGGACGGCCCGCAACAGCGCGTACCGGGGTCCGGACCAGCGGCGGGAGGCGTAGCGCCAGGCGGAGTGGTGGTGGGCACGGACCATCGCGTCCGGGGAGTGCCGCCAGGAGTGCCCGCCCTCGTGCTCCACCCGCGCCGACGGCACGTACACCGACGACCAGCCCGCCGCGGCCAGCCGCTCGCACAGGTCGAGATCCTCGAAGAACATGAAGTAGCCGTCGTCGAAGCCACCGACCTCGTCGAACGCCGCCCGCCGCAGCAGCAGGCAGGAGCCCGAGAGCCAGCCGGTGACGCGTTCGGTGGGGGCCTCGGCCTCCTGCCGGTAGGACCGCGTCCACGGGTTGCCCGGCCAGAACCAGCCGAGCACCGCGTGGCCGACCCCGCGGCCCAGCGACGGCAGGGCCCGGGCCGACGGGTACAGCGACCCGTCGGGCGAGACGATCATGGGGCCGAGGGCGCCGGCCCGGGGCCACCGGCGGCCCGCCGCCACCAGGGCGTCGAGACTCCCGGGGGCCCACTCGACATCGGGGTTGGCCACGACCAGCCACTCCGCGTCGACGACCGACGCGCCGCGGTTGGCCGCCCCGCCGTAGCCGAGGTTGGCCCCGGTCGGCAGCAGCTCGGCGCGGCCGGCGGCGGCCGCGGCCTCCGGCGCGCCGTCGGTCGAGCCGTTGTCGGCCATCACCACGCGCACCGGGCGGGTCGTCGCCCGCCGCAGCGAGTCGAGGAAGACCTCCAGCGACTCACCCGGCGAGTACGTCACCACCACCACGTCCACGCCGGTCCCGGTCGGGACGTCAACGGCGACGCCGGCGGTCTCGTCCGTCGTCACACGCCCTCCCACACCTCGAGGTGACGCTCCGCGGTGCGCCGCCAGGTGAACTCCCCGGCGCGGCGGACCGCCGCAGCCCGCAGCGTCTCGCGGCGGGCCGGGTCGGCCATCAGCCCGCCCAGCGCCGCCGCCAGGTCGGCGACCCCCGGCTCGGCGTACGCGACCGCGTCGCCGCCGACCTCGGGCAGCGACAGCCGCCGCGTGGTGAGGACGCAGGCCCCGCAGGCCATCGCCTCCAGCACGGGCAGCCCGAACCCCTCGCCGAGCGAGGGGTAGGCGACGATGTCGGCGCCACCGAGCAGCGCCGGGAGGTCCGCGAGCGGGAGGTAGCCCGGGCGCAGCACGGTGAGCGACGTCGGCACGGTCTCCAGCGCGACGTCGAGGGAGGCGTCCCAGCCGGCGCCCCCGGCCAGCACGAGGACCGGCGGCCCGGTGCTGCGGCCGGGCCGGGAGCCCGCCGCGTCCTCCCCGGTGCCGCCGGCGAACGCCTGGGCGAAGGCCCGGACCAGAGCGCCGACGTTCTTGCGGGGCTCCAGCGTGCCGAGGAAGGCGATCCACCGCCGTCCCGTCAGGCCGACCCGGGCGGCGAACGCCGCCACCTCGTCGGCCGACGGCGGCCGGAAGACGCCGTGGTCGACACCGTGCGGGATCACGGTGATCCGCGCCGGGTCGGCGGCCGGGACCACGCGGGTGAGCTCGACCAGGGTCGCCTGCGAGGGGACGACGCAGCGGTCGGCGACCCGCAGGGCCCGGCGCGTGGCCGACCGGAAGGTCGCCGCCTTGACGGCGAGGTGGAGCTCCGGGTCGGTGAAGAACGTGGCGTCGTGCACGGTGACGACGCGCCGCGCCGCCCCGCTCGCCCCGGTCGCCAGTCCGGGGGTCGTGTAGTGGGGGCTGTGGAGGACGTCGGCGCGCAGCCGGCGCAGCAGCCGCGGCAGGCCGACCTGCTCCCAGGCGAGGCGGCGCACCCGGGAGCCGGACGCGGAGGCGACCGGCACCACCCGGCGCACCCCCATCGACGTGAAGAGGTCGGCGTCGCGGGTGGTGGACACGACCACCGGGTCGGCGTCGACCTGGACGGTCCCGGCCAGCAGGCCGTCGACGTAGCGGCCGACCCCGCCCCGGTCGGCGGGGATCGCGGTGGCGTCCAGGACGACCGTGGGCGCACGCATCGGCGAGCACGCTACAAGCCGCCGGGCGGATAGCGTGACCGCCGATGTCGCAGAAGCCCCCGGGCGAGCCGCTGCGGGTGGCCGTCACCGTCGAGCAGTCGTGGCAGCCCGTCCCCGGCGGCACGGCCGCCTCCACCCTCGCGCTGCTGGAGCGGCTGCGGGAGGACCCCGGACTCGCCGTGTCCGGCGTCGCCGCCCGGCACGCCGGTCCCGCGCCCGACCCGTGGCACCCGCCGGTCCCCGTCCACCACCTGCCGCTGCCCCGGGCCGCGCTGTACCGCAGCTGGCACGCGCTGCGGTGGCCCCCGGTCGACCTCGGCGCCGGGTGGCGCGCCGACGTGGTGCACGCCACGTCCCCCGCGGTGCCGCCGCGCTCGGCCCCCCTCGTGGCGACGGTCCACGACCTCGCGTTCCTCGACCACCCCGAGTGGTACACCCCGCGCGGCGTGCGGTTCTTCCGCCGGGGCACGGAGCTGGCCCGGGCCCGGGCCGACGCGGTGGTCGTCCCGTCGGAGGCCACCGCCGCCGACTGCCGCCGGCACGGGTTCGACCCGGGGCGGGTCCACGTGGTCCGCCACGGGGTGTCCGCGCGCGCCACCACCGGCGCCGGCGTGGCCCGGCTGCGCGCCCGCCTCGGGCTGCAGCGCCCGTACGTCCTGTGGTGCGGCACCCGGGAGCCCCGCAAGAACCTCCCCGGCCTGCTGGCGGGCTTCGCCCGGTCGGTGCGCGACGCCGATCTCGACCTCGTGCTGGTCGGCCCGGACGGCTGGGGGGACGCCGGCGCCACCCCCGGCCCCGCGGTCGCGGAGCGGGTCCGGCCGGTCGGCTTCCTCCCGCCGGACGACCTGGCGGCCGCCTACGAGGGCGCCGCCGTGTTCTGCTACCCGTCCCTGGCCGAGGGGTTCGGGATGCCGGTGCTGGAGGCGATGGCCCACGGGACGCCCGTCGTGACGAGCGCGGGATCGGCGATGGCGGAGTTCGCCGGGGACGCCGCCGTGCTCGTGGACCCGCGCGACCCGGACGACGTGGCCGCCGGGATCGGGACCGCCCTGGCCGAGCGGGAGGCCCGGGAGGCCGCGGGGCGGGCGGTCGCCGCCCGGCACACCTGGCGGGCGGCCGCGGACCGGCTGGCGGCGGTCTACCGCGGCGTGGCGACCGGGTGACGGCGGGCACGAGCGGCGTCTACGGTACGGCGAGCAGGTGGTGGCCGCATCGTGCCGCCCCGGTACCGCGCCGCCCGGCGTCGGACGGAACACCCCGTGACCCCTGACACGAAACGAGGGCCCACACACGTGCTGGATACGGATTCCGGCCCGGCCAGAGCTGCCTACCTGACCGTGGTGCGCGGCACGCGGCGGGCCCTGGACGGCACGAGCCTCCTGCGAGCATGGGACCGGCGGGCGGCCGAACGGCCCGGCTCCACCGTCGCGCATCTGCGGACCCTCCTCGCCGTCCACAACGCCGAGGATCTCGTCGCCATGGACCTGCCCTGGTGGACGTACGAGGCGATCGAGGTGGTCGAGAAGTTCCTCGCCGACCGCGGGGGCCGGGCACGCGTCTTCGAGTACGGCTCGGGTGCCAGCACGGTGTGGCTGGCGCGCCGATCGGCGTCGGTGGACGCGGTCGAGCACCACGACGGGTGGGCGGGCCGCGTCCGCGAGCTCCTGGCCGCCGCGCCCGGGGTGACCGCCGACGTCAGCCTGCACGTCCCGGAGGTGCCCGCGACCGACCGGCCCGCCGTGCCGTCCGCGTCGCCGGGCGCGTCCGGGCTCGACTTCAGCGAGTACGTGGCCACCGTCGACACCGTCGGCGGGGAGCCCTTCGACCTCGTCCTCGTCGACGGACGGGCCCGGGAGGAGTCCCTGCGCCGGGCGGCGCACCGGGTGCGGGACGACGGGCTGCTCCTGCTGGACGACGCCCAGCGCCCGCGCTACCGCGAGGTGCTGGCCGAGATGGCGGCCACGGGCTGGACGGTCACGGTGACGCGCGGGCGGACCCCCTGCCAGCCACTGCCGCGGGAGACCGCCCTGCTGCGCCGCGCGACGGGTTCCGGTCCCGTCCTCACGTGAGCGATCCGGCGCCGCGGCCCCGCCGTGGCCGGCTGCGCCGCCTGCTCACCCCGGCGGTGCTCGTCGCCGTGGTGGCCGTCGCCGCCTGGGTGCTGTGGACGCGCCGCGCGGAGGTCGGTGACGCCCTGGCCACGATCGGGGCGGCGCGGGCCGTCCTCAGCCTCGCGCCCACGCTCGTCGCCGTGGCCCTCACGGCGCTGTGCTGGCGGGTGTGGCTGGGCGCCTTCGGGGCCCGCCCCCCGCTGGTCGCCACGTCGCAGGTCTTCTTCGTCACCCAGGCCGGCAAGTACCTCCCCGGCAGCGTGTGGCCGTTCCTCGCCCAGGCCGCCCTGGCCCGTCGGATGGGGCTCGCGCGGTCGGCGGTGCTCACGGCGACCGCCCTCTTCCTGCTGACGCACGTGGTGACCGGGACTGCGCTGGGCCTGGCGTCGGCGGGCGTCGCCGCGGTCGAGCGCCCCTGGCTCGTCGGTTGCGCGGCGGGGCTGGCGGCCCTCACCCTCCTGCCGCCGGTGCAGCGGCGGCTGCTGGCCCTGGTCCGCCGGCTGCGGCCGTCGCTGGTCACCCCGCCCGGGCTGACCTGGGCCCGGACGGGCGCGGCTGTCGCGAGCATGCTGGGCGCGTGGGCGTGCTACGGCCTCGCCACCTTCCTGGTGGCGGCCCCGCTGGGCGCCTCGGGGGCCGATCTCTGGCTCGTGACCGGCGCCTACGCCCTGGCGTGGGTCGTCGGCTTCCTGGTCGTCGCCGCCCCCGCCGGCGCCGGGGCCCGGGAGGCGGTGCTCATCACCCTGCTGACGCCGCTCACGGGAGCGGGCGGCGCGATCGCCGTCGCGGTGGTGAGCCGCCTGGCCGGCACGGTCGCCGACCTGCTGCTGGCCGCCGTGTCGGTCCGGGTGCTCGACCGCAGCGAACCGGACGCCGGCGGCGTCGGTGCGGTCACCGCCCGGCCAGCGCCACGTCGGCCCTGACCATGCGGGCCACGACCTCGTCGAAGCCCACGGTGGGCCGCCACCCGAGACGCGTCCTCAGCCGGGAGCTGTCGCCCACCAGGGCCGTCCCCTCGACCGGCCGGAAGAGCCCCGGGTCGACCACGACGAACCGGCGCCAGTCGGCGATCCCGACGGCACGGAACGCCGCCGCCACGAAGTCCTCGACCGAGTGGGCCTCGCCCGTCGCCACCACGAAGTCGTCAGGTTCGGCGGCGTCGGCCATGGCCACCATGGCCTGCACGTAGTCGGGCGCCCAGCCCCAGTCGCGCACCGCCGCCAGATTGCCCAGGCGCAGTTCGCGGGAGCGCCCGGTCACCACCGCCGCCACCCCGGAGGTGATCTTCCGGGTCACGAACGACGGCGCCCGCCGCGGCGACTCGTGGTTGTACAGCAGGGCGGTGGAGACGTGCCGGCCGGTCGCCCGGTAGACCCGGCCCAGCATGACGACGGCGGCCTTCGCAGCTCCGTAGGGCGAGGCGGGCGCCAGGGGCGTCGCCTCGGACTGCGGTGACGAGCCGGCCGCACCGAAGACCTCGCTGCTGCCGGCCAGGACCACGCGGGGCGGGGAGCCGTCGCGCGCGGCCGCCTCCAGCAGCCGGGCCGTCGCCGCGGCCACGACCTCGAGGCAGCGGCCGGGTTCCCGCCAGGACCGGGCGACCGACGACATGCCGGCGAGATGGAAGACGACGTCGGGACGGACCTCCGGGAGCAGCCGGTCGAACAGCGCGACGTCCGCCAGGTCGCCGACGTGCACCCGGACGGCGTCCGCCACGCCGGCGGCGGCGTCGCGGACGAGACCGTGCACCTCCCAGCCCCGTGCCGCCAGCGCCTCGGCCAGGTAGCTGCCGTCCTGGCCGGTCACGCCGGTGACGAGAGCGCGCGTCGACACGTGCGGGCCGGGAGGGCGGCTCAGCGGGCGAGCCGGCGCTGCTCGGCCAGGTCGTGGTCCACCATCATCCGCACCAGCTCCTCGAACCCCACCCGGGGCTTCCAGCCGAGCTTCCCGCGGGCCTTCGCCGGATCACCCAGGAGCAGGTCGACGTCGGCGGGGCGGAGGAAGCGCGGGTCCCGGTGGACGACGCCCGACCAGTCGGCGATCCCGGCGTGGGCGAAGGCCACGTCGAGGAACTCCCTGATCGAGTGGCTCTCCCCCGTGGCGATGACGTAGTCGTCGGCCTCGTCCTCCTGGAGCATGCGCCACATGGCCTCGACGTAGTCCCCTGCGAATCCCCAGTCCCGGCGGGCCTCGAGGTTCCCGAGCGCCAGGGAGTCCTGCAGGCCGAGGGCGATCCGCGCCACGCCCTGGCTGATCTTCCGGGTGACGAACTCCGGGCCCCGGCGCGGCGACTCGTGGTTGAAGAGGATCCCGCTGCTGGCGTGCATGCCGTAGGACTCTCGGTAGTTGATCGTCATGTAGTGGCCGTAGACCTTGGCGACCCCGTAGGGCGAGCGGGGCCACAGCAGCGTCGTCTCGCGCTGCGGCACCTCCTGGGCGCGGCCGAACATCTCCGAGCTCGAGGCCTGGTAGAAGCGCACCCGGGACGGCCGGTCGCCGCAGTACAGGCGCACCGCCTCCAGCATGTTGAGCACGCCCGTGCCGGTGACCGCCGTGGTGAGGTGCGCGTTCTCCCAGGAGTAGGCGACGAAGGAGATGGCGCCGAGGTTGTACACCTCGTCCGGCTCGGCGCTGCCGACCGCGCGCAGGAGGCTGGAGAGGTCCGTGAGGTCGCCGGTGAGGATCCGCACGTCGGGCACGGTCCGTTCCAGCAGCGACGTCTTGGGGTTGTTCTGCCCGCGGACGAGCCCGAAGACCTCGTACCCCTTCGACAGCAGCAGTTCGGCCAGGTAGAGGCCGTCCTGCCCGGTGACGCCGGTGATGAGGGCGCGCGTCACGGGTGCCGCGCCGCTCGCAGGGACGCGACGTAGCCGGCCGCCGAGTCCGCCGTCGGCAGCAGGCCCTGGTCCGCCGCCTCGCGCAGGGTGGGGGCGGCCGCGTCCTTGTCCGACAGCAGCGGCGAGAGGGGTGAGCCGTCGCGAGCCGCGGCCGGCCACTCAATGCCGACGGCCGGATCGAGGGGGTGCACGCCGCGCTCGCGCGCGGGGGCGTAGCCCTCGCTGCACAGGTACGCGACGGTGGAGCCGTCCTGGAGCGACATGAACGCGTGGCCGAGGCCCTCGGACAGGTAGATCGCCCGCCGGTCGACGTCGTCCAGCAGGACGGCGTCCCAGCGGCCGAACGTCGGGGACCCGACGCGGATGTCGACGGCGACGTCCAGCACCGCACCGTGCAGGCAGGTGACGTACTTGGCCTGTGACGGGGGGACGTCGGCGAAGTGGATGCCCCGGACCACCCCGGCCGCGGACACCGAGCAGTTCGCCTGCGCCAGCCGCAGCGGGTGGCCGACCGCCTCGACGAACGCGGGTTCCCGGAACCACTCGAGGAAGAGGCCGCGGGGGTCGCCGAACTGCCTCGGCGTGACCTCCCAGGCGCCGGGGACGGCGAGTTCGCGGATCTCCATCCCGGCCGCCGTCAGCCGGTCAGCGCCGCGCGCTTCTTGAGCGGCTCCCACCAGGACCGGTGCTCCCGGTACCAGGCGACGGTGTCCGCGAGGCCCTGCTCGAACGGCACCCGCGGCTCGTAGCCCAGCTCCCCGCCGATCTTGCCGATGTCCACCGAGTACCGCAGGTCGTGGCCCTTGCGGTCCTCGACGCGGCGGACGCTCGACCAGTCCGCGCCGACGGCCGCCAGCAGCCGCTCGGTCAGCTCCCGGTTGGTCAGCTCGGTGCCGCCGCCGATGTTGTAGACCTCGCCCGGCCGGCCGCCGGTGAGCACCAGGTGGATGCCGCGGCAGTGGTCGTCGACGTGCAGCCAGTCCCGCACGTTGAGGCCTTCGCCGTACAGCGGCACCGGCAGGCCGTCGAGCAGGTTGGTGACGAAGAGGGGGATCACCTTCTCCGGGAACTGGTAGGGCCCGTAGTTGTTGGAGCAGCGCGTGATCACCACGGGCAGGCGGTGCGTCCGGAAGTAGGCGCGCGCCAGGAGGTCGCTGGAGGCCTTCGAGGCCGAGTAGGGGCTGTTCGGCTCCAGCGGGTGGGTCTCGGGCCAGGAGCCCGCCGGGATCGACCCGTACACCTCGTCGGTGGAGACGTGGACGAAGCGCTCGATCCCGTGCCGCAGGGCGGAGTCCAGGAGGACCTGGGTCCCGACCACGTTGGTGACGACGAAGGAGGCGGCGCCCTGGATCGACCGGTCGACGTGCGACTCGGCCGCGAAGTGGACCACGTGGTCGACCCGCGACATCACGTCGTCCACGACCTCGGCGTCGGTGACGTCCCCGTGGACGAAGTCCAGGCGCGGGTCGTCCGCCACCGGGTCGAGGTTCGCCCGGTTCCCGGCGTACGTCAGGGCGTCGAGCACGACCACGGCGTCGGGCTCCGGCCCGCCGAGCGCACCCTGGAGGACGCTGCGGACGTAGTGGCTGCCGATGAAGCCGGCACCGCCGGTGACGAGGAGTCTCAACGGTCGTCCTTTCCAGGGGTGGGGCGCCGGCGGCGCGGGACGCCCTGCACCCTAGACGCTGTCGCCGGGTGGCGGCCGCCGGTCGGCGCCGGATCGGCCAGACTGCCGGTCATGCGCGGCATCATCCTCGCCGGGGGCACCGGCAGCAGGCTGCATCCCATCACGCTCGGGACCAGCAAGCAGCTGGTGCCCGTCTACGACAAGCCGATGATCTACTACCCCCTGTCCACGCTGATGCTCGCGGGGATCCGCGACGTCCTCGTCATCACCACCCCGCACGAGTCGGCGGCGTTCCAGCGCCTGCTGGGCGACGGCGGCCAGTTCGGGATCTCGATCACCTACGCCCAGCAGCCGAAGCCGGAGGGGCTCGCCCAGGCCTTCGTCATCGGGGCCGACTTCGTCGGGGGCGAGTCCTCGGCGCTGGTCCTGGGGGACAACATCTTCTACGGCCCGGGCCTCGGGACGCGGCTGCAGCGCTTCTCGGAGCTGGACGGCGCGGCGGTGTTCGCCTACTGGGTCGCCGAGCCGAGCGCGTACGGCGTCGTCGAGTTCGACGCCGACGGCCGGGCCCTCAGCCTCGAGGAGAAGCCGGCCCGCCCCCGCAGCAGCTACGCCGTCCCGGGCCTGTACTTCTACGACGCCGACGTCGTCCCGATCGCCCGGGACCTGCGCCCCTCGGCGCGGGGCGAGTACGAGATCACCGACGTGAACCGCCACTACCTCGAGGCCGGTCGGCTGCAGGTCGAGGTGCTCCCCCGCGGGACCGCCTGGCTGGACACCGGGACCTTCGACAGCCTGCTCGAGGCCGGCGACTTCGTGCGGACGATCGAGCACCGGCAGGGGCTCAAGATCGGCTGCCCGGAGGAGGTCGCCTGGCGGCGCGGGTTCCTGTCGGACGACGACCTCCGGGTCCGCGCCGAGGGTCTGGTGAAGAGCGGCTACGGCACGTATCTGCTCGATCTGCTGGACGGGGCCCGGATCGGCGCCTGAGGTCCGCCGCGCCGAGGTACTGTCCGGGTTCATGCCGCCACGTGCGACGACGGTCGGGGCCCTGGAGGACCCCGCCGTCCGGGCACCCGGCCACGAGGTCCGGGACCGAGATCTCCGTGAGGGCGGGGACGGGCCGGGCGGCGTCGCGGCCCCGCCGGCCGGGCCCGTGTCCACCGGGGCGCCGGCCACCGGGCCCGCGACCGGGGCGACGGCCGG
The DNA here is from genome assembly GCA_050329835.1 of Kineosporiaceae bacterium. Lineage (GTDB taxonomy): Bacteria > Actinomycetota > Actinomycetes > Actinomycetales > JBBAYJ01 > JANNOG01. Next base: position 17,554 of record JBHJOJ010000018.1, read on the forward strand.
GCGCCTCAGCGGCGCCTGGCGGCGCTGGGGAGTGTGGCTGCTGCCGGTCCTCGTCGTCGCGGCCGTCGTCACCCTGGGCGTCCTGCGGATCAGCGGCACGTCCGCCGGCGTCTACGACGAGTTCCTCGACGGCCGACCCTCGCAGGACCTGCTGTTCGCCGAACCTCAGCCGATCCGCTCGGACGAGTGGCTGGTCATGACCCAGCTCACGGTGGCCCAGGCGGCCGAGGGCTTCCCCGCCGTCAACCCCAACATCGGCGACGGTCGCGACGTCTCGGTCATCGTCGACGTGCCCTACCGGGACTGGTCGACGGCGTTCCGGCCCCAGAACCTCGGGTTCTTCGTGTTGCCCCTGGACGTGGCCTTCGCCGTCAAGTGGTGGGCGCTGGGAGGCGCCCTCGTCCTGTCGGCCTACGCCTTCTGTCTCACCGTGCTCGGGCGGCGGCCGCTGCTGGCCTCGCTGTTCGCACTCGGGCTCGGCCTCTCCCCCATGATCGCGTGGTGGTACTGGTCGGTGCCGGTGCTGGCTCCCGCGTACGGGTTGCTGATCGCCGTGCTCGGCTCCCGGGTGCTCCGGGGGAAGCGGGTGGTCCTGCCGGGAGCCGGCGCCCTCCCGCTGCCGGCCTCGCACCTGATCCACGGGGCGGCGCTGGCCTACGTCGCCGCCTGTCTCGGCCTGCTGCTCTACCCGCCGGTCCAGATCCCCGTCGGCATCATCGTCGTCGCCTGGTTGGTCGGCGAGGCCGCCCAGGTCCGGTGGGTCGACCGCACGGCGGGCACCCGGGCGCTGGTGGGGCGCACCGCGATCGTCACCGGGGCAGCCGTCGCGGCGCTCGGGGTGGTCGGCGCGTTCGTGCTCACCCGCCGCGAGGTCATCGACGCGGTGCTGGGGAGCACGTACCCGGGCGTCCGGTCGTACTCCGCCGGCGGCTATCCCGAGACCCGCCTGCTCGACTCCTTCCTGCAGCCGGTCCTCCAGAGCGGGGCCTACCCGGCCGCCAACGCCAGCGAGTCGGCCAACTACCTGCTGTTCCTGCCGTACCTCCTGCTGCCGGGCCTCGTGCTGGCCGGCTGGCTGTGGCTGCGCCGGCGCCACGTCGACTGGCCCTTCCTCAGCCTCAACGTCGTCGTCGCCGTCTTCCTCGCCTACCTGTTCCTCCCGTGGAGCCAGCCGCTCGTCGACGCGACGCAGCTGGCGCAGGTCCCGCAGCAGCGGCTCCTCATGGGCATCGGGCTGGCCGGCTTCATGCACCTGGTCCACCTCGTCCGGATGATCGAGATGCTGCGCGCCGGCTGGCGCCTGCGCGTCCTGGCGGCGGCGTGGGCGGCAGGGTGCCTGGGCGTGGTACTCCTGGTGGGCGCGCGCACCGTCCGGTTCTCGCCCCAGTTCGTCGACGACCTCACGCCGACCCTGGTCTACGGGCTGCCGTTCGTCGCGGTGATCCTCTTCCTGCTGGCGGGTCTCGCCCGGCTGGCGGCGGCTACCCTCCTCGGCCTGTCGGTGGCGGCGGTCGCGTGGGTCCACCCGCTGTACGTCGGTCTCGGACACCTGGGCGACACCCCGGTGGTCGACGCCATCGCCGAGGTCTCCAGCGACGAGGAGGTGTGGGCCACCGTCGACGGGTACCACTGGGAGAACTTCGCGCTGCTGGCCGGCCGGCCCTCGGCCTCGGGCGTGCAGATCTACCCGGACGTCGAGTACTGGCGCCCCGTCGTCGGCGAGCGGGGGGACCGGATCGTCAACCGCTACGCCCACGCCTTCTTCTCGGCCAACCCGAGGGCTCCCGACCTGCAGCTGACCGAGCGCAACCAGTTCCAGGTGGCCTTCCGCTGCGACGAGGAGTTCGTCGTGGACCGCGTCGACTGGGTGCTCTCCGGCCACCGGATGCAGAACTCCTGCACACAACTGGTACGGGTGGTCAGGTACGACTCCTACACCTTCTACCTGTCGCGCGTCGTCGACCCGGCCGAGGGGGATCCGGACGCGGCCCGGCCGGCCGAGGCGTCGCCCGGCGGCCGGGCCGTCGCCTGACCGGCCCCTCGTCCAACCCCTCAGTGGTGGCGCACCGCCGGGATCATGCCGCGGCCCGCGGGGACGTCCGAGGCCGTCTGCAGGGACCAGGTCCGGTACGTCGTGCGGCCGTCCATGACGTGCAGCTCGACGGTGCCCGAGCCGGTGCCGGACCCGGTGCCCGTGACGGCGAAGAGGTCCCACACGCCGTCGCCCTCGTGGTCGCCCCAGCCGAAGGCGAACTGCCCGGGGCCCGTCCGGCCGAGCGCGGTCGCCGCGTGCAGGTCGAACCGCTGGTAGTCGGCCGCCGCGCTCAGCCGGTGCAGCTCCGTCCGGCCGCTGCCGGTCCCGGTGCTGTGGACCACGGCCGTCAGCGACCCGTGACCGTCGGGGTCCCCGGCCAGCACGGTCGACGTCCCGGGGGCGAGGTACCCCATGGCGGTGGCGGCGTGCCGGACCCAGGTCCGGTAGCCGCTGGCCGCCGACAGGACGTGCACCTCGAGCCGTCCGGACGCCCCGCCGCTGGTGCGGACGGCGAAGAGGTCCGGGTCACCCGAGCGCCGGTGCTCGGCCACGGCGAACTGCCACTGGGACATGTCCATGGACGTCGACAGCGGGGTCGCCGCGTGCAGCGAGAACCGGCGGTACTCGCTGGCGCCGGACAGGACGTGGACCTCCACGCGCCCTGATCCCGTACCGCGCACCTTGACGCCGACGAGGTCGGGCGGGCCGTCGCCGCCGTCCCCGGAGGCGAAGAACCGCCAGGCAGCCGGGTCCGAGCCGCCGAGACCGCTCACCGCCCGGTCGAAGGACACCGGCTGCCCCGAACCGGGCCGGGCGCTGGCCACCTCAGTCGTGGCCCCCGGGACGACGAGCAGGACGTCGGAAGGCACCGCGGCACCGCTGCCCTCGAAGCCGAACAGGGTGCTCCGCAGGCCCAGGGCGGACCGGAACTGGTCGCCGGTCACCGTGACCCCGCCCCGCGACCCCTCGACCCGGATCTGCGCCACGCGGCCGCCGAAGGCCCCGCCCCCCGTGCGGGCGGTGACCGTCACCCTGCTGGGCGTGCCGACCTGCGGGTAGGCAGCGGCGATCGAGTCCCGGGTGAGGGTCTGCTGCCACCGGTGGTTGGAGTTGCGGGAGTCCCGACCGTCCCACCGGTCCTCGCGGGCCGGCGCCCCGGGGCTCTGCGCCGTCAGGCCGCCGTTGCTCGAGCTGAACTCCGCCCGGACGGTGCGCCCGCCGGAGCGGAGCACCTGATGACGGGTGGCGTCGACGGCCGCCGTGGTCCGGGCCTGCTCCAGCACCTGGACCGAACCGTTCCTGGCCAGCGACCGCCCCCCGTACACCTGGCAGCTGGTGGTGTCGAGGACGTCGAAGCGCCCGTCGCCGCGGGAGCAGTTCGACCACGCGTACGACCGGGCCGCCACCGCCTGCGACCGCAGCGCGGCGTCGTGGAACCAGGAGGGCGACTCCCGGGGCACGACGCCGTAGAGGTACTGCTCGAGGTCCAGCCGGTTGACGACGACGACCGAGCGCCCGTCCCGGTGGACGGTGATCGTGCCGCGGTACTCGCGCTGGGCGCCGTCCGACTGGTGCAGCCACTGGGTCGCCGGACCCGAGATCTCCACCGGCCCGCTCACGCGACCGGCCGGCCACGCCGGGTTCTGGACGTCGACCCAGCCGGATCCCTGACGCCGCTGCACCCGCAGGAAGCCGTCGCCGGCGACCGCCAGCCTGACCTGCCCGCCCAGGGCGGCGCCGGTCACCACCGCGCCGGTCGCCTGGTCCCGGACCCGCAGGTTCGCCGGGGCGGCGAGCACCACCTCCCGGGACCAGCCCGTGAGCCGCACCCGGACGTCGCCGAAGGGACGGCTCTCGAGGCCGGTCCCGGGGTAGTAGAAGGACAGGACGGCCTGGTGCGTGACGCCCTGGGAGGCGGCGCCCTGCGCGCCCCACTGGCTCATGCCCCGCCCGTGCCCCCAGCCGCCCCCGGTCAGCTCGACGGACCCGCGGGACAGACCCGCGGAGTCGGAGACGGCGCCCGCCGCCGGGGCGCTCGCGCCCGGCACCAGGGACAGCGCCATCACCGCCGCGACCGCGAGGCCGCCCGTTCGCCACAGCCCGCGGCCGGATCTCCGCCGATGCCGCATCATGTGCCCACTCCCTCTGCCGCGATCACGTCTGTGATGTCGTCGTTGGGCATCGGAGGGGGCGTTCACCCGCTGAATGCGGTTTCTCCCTCTTGCACACGCATGGAGCACGATGAGTGCAATGTCAGGACGGTCTGCCGGCGCCCTGCCCGGCGGGGGCGCCCCGCGCTGGGACGGCGACCTCTCGGGGGTGTCGGCCCTGGTCGTGGTCGTGACCCTGCGGGGCGGGCCTCCGCTGGCGCGGTGCCTGGACGCCCTGGCCGACCAACGGGGAGCGCCGCGGCACCGGACGCTGGTGGTGGACAACGGGGGCACCGCCGCGGTCGCCGAGGTCCTGGCCGGGCGGGACGTCGAGGTGGTGCGCTCCCCGCGGAACCTCGGCTTCGCCGGGGGCGCCAACGTCGGGCTGCGCGCGGCCCGGCGGGCGGCCGCCGCCGGGCGCTGGGACGACGGCCTGGTCCTGCTCGTCAACGACGACGCCGTGCCCGCGGCGGACTTCGTCGCCCGGATGGTGTCGGCGCACCGGGCCGCCCCCGCCGGGGTCGGCGCCTTCACCGGGCTGCTGCTGCACGCCGGGCCGGACGGCGGACCCGCGGCGGGCCCGGCGACGGTGAACTCGACGGGCACCGTCATCACCCGCCGGGGAAGCGCCCGCGACCGGGACTCCGGGCGGCCCGCCGCGGACCTGGCGGCCGCGCCGTCGGTCTTCGGCTTCTGCGGCGGCGCCGCCGGCCTGCGGGCCGCCTGCCTGGTCGACGTCGGCGTCCTCGCCGACGACTGGTTCCTGTACTACGAGGACGTCGACCTGTCGTGGCGCCTGCGGGCCCGCGGGTGGGACGTCGTGTTCGTCCCGGACGCCGTGGTCTGGCACGAGCACATGGCGAGCTCCGGCCCGCGGACGCCGCTGTTCCGGTGGCACAACGACCGCAACGCGCTGTCGACGTTCGCCCGGCACGCCACCGCCGGCCTGGCGCTGCGGGTGTGGCTGCGCTTCCTCCCGGCGGTGGCCCTCCACGCCCTGCGCCCGGCCACCCGCCCCCTGGCGCTGGTCAGGCTGCGGGCGTTCGGGGCCGCCCTCCGGCGGCTGCCGCGGACGCTGGACGAGCGGCGCGCCCTGTGGCGGGACGCGGCCAGTCCGCGCCGGGACGTCACCGCCCGGTGGCTGGACGCCGAGCGGTGAGGAGCGTCACCGGGCGGCCGACAGCCGCTCCCGGGTGATCCGGCGCACCCGCCCGGACGCGCGCGACAGCACCTCGCGCACCCCCCCGCCGGCGAAGTAGCGCTTCGCCAGCTCGAGGTCGTCGCGCAGGCGCGGCCGGGGCGCTCGGAACGAGCGGGCGGGCAGGACCGAGCCGTCGGCGAGATCCGGTGCCCGGGCCGGGGTCCGGCAGAAGCGGACGAGCGGCTCCAGCGAGCGCGACCAGGTGAAGGACTGCGCCACCCGCTCGACGGCCTTCCGGGCCTCCGTGACCGCCTCGTCGTCGAAGAGCATCTCCTCGAGGGCCCGCTCGAGGCCGTCCACGTCCTCCGGCCCGACCGTCCGGCCCAGCCCCTCCCGCTCGATGATGTCCGCGAAGGTGTCCCCCGCGGTCGCCACCACCGGCAGGCCCGCCCACAGGTAGTCGAGGATCCGCGTCCGGAAGCTGAACGCCGTCTCCACGTGGTCCAGGTGGCACGACACCCCGAGGTCGCAGTCCAGGAGGTAGTCGGCGCGCTCCTCGTACGGCACCCAGCCCTCGTTGAAGAACACGTGCGTGCCGACCAGGCCCTTCTGCTCGGCCAGGCGACGCGCCTCCCAGGCCATCCGCATGTCCGGGACGCCCGGGTTGGGATGCTTGACGCCCAGGAAGAACAGCTTGACCTGGGGGCGCCGGCGGGCGAGGGCCTCGACCGCCCGGATCAGGGTGAGCGGGTCGAACCAGTTGTAGATGCCGCCGCCCCACAGGACGACCTTGTCGGACTCGCCGATGCCGGGGACCGATCCCTTGATGGCGCGCCGGCGCTGGACCGGCGGCTCGTCGGGGATCCCGAACGGGACGGACGCGATGAGGCCCTCCAGCGTCTCGTCCGCGTCGTACACGGCGGGGTTGACGCGACCGAGCGCGGCGAGGTGCCCGAGCCAGAAGTCGCGCTGCTTGGCCGAGGCGCAGAGCAGGAAGTCTGCCCGCCGGAGCTGGTCGTTGAGGACGCGGGTGGACTCGGTGACGGAGTGCCGCCGCCCCTGTTCCCCCAGGTCGCGGGCCTGCTCGAGCTGTTCCAGGTGCATGGGGTCGTAGACGTCCGCGACGACGACCTTGTCGGAGTCCATGAGCCAGGGGTGGCCCTCGAGGAGGAACCCCTGGAAGATGATGACGTCCGCCCAGCGCTCGAGCTCGCGCATCCGGCCGCCGTCGATGACGGCCGTCCGGAACGACGAGTGGTCCAGCTCGCACGTCCGGGTCATCGTGCCGAGGACGACGTCGTTCTCCGCGGCCAGCGCCTTGGCCATCTCCCACGCCCGGATGGCGGGCCCCGCCATGGTCCGCTTCAGCGGCTCCCCGGTGACCACGAGCACGCGGTGGCGGGAGGCGAAGTGCTCCTCGATGCCGAACGCCTCGACGAGCGCCCGGTGGGCCTCGAGATAGGACGGGTACCCGTGCGCCGGCTCGATCGCCTGCCGGAAGAGCGGGAACAGGTCGCGGTCGCTGCGTCGCCGATCGCGCTGCAGGGCCTCGCGGTCGGCCGTCAGGCCCGGGAGGTTCTCGACGAGGTAGTCGATGGCCAGCGGACCGGTCAGGGCGTCCTTCGGGACGGTCACGTCGGGGTCCTCGTCGCCGCCGGGGGAGCGGACGAGGTCGTGCATCATCGGGTCGATCCCCGACCGCGCGATGCTGCGGCGGACCGACAGGGCCAGGGCGGCCGGCAGCGCCTTGCCGAGGGTCTCGTCCGAGAAGTTCTTGTACATCGCCAGGAGGGCGTTCCGCTCCAGGAGGTAGTCCTCGCGGTACTGCCCGAACGCGCGCATCGAGGCGTGGTGCTTGTGATAGGCCAGCGACGTCGGCACGTACCGCACCCGGCGCCCGAGGAGGTTCAGTCGCCACCCCAGGTCGACGTCCTCGTAGAACATGAAGAAGCGTTCGTCGAACCCGCCGACCTCGCGGTACGCGTCGGCCCGCACGAACATGGCGGAACCGGTGCCGAAGAGGACGTCCTTGGCGGTGTCGTAGTCCGGCGAGTCGGGTCGGGTCGTCTCTCGCTTGTAGCCCATGCCGAACCACGTGAGCGAGCCGTCGACATAATCGACGTGGCTGCCGTCCCAGTCGAGGACCTTGCTGGCGACAGCGGCCACCGACCGGTCCCGGTCGAGCACCTGAACAGCCTCGGCGACCCACCGAGGATGCGGCCGTGCGTCGTTGTTGAGGAACGCGATGTACTCGCCGTGGGAATGTCGGACACCGAGGTTGCACCCGCCCGCGAAGCCGGAGTTGACGTCCGACTCCACGACCACGGCCTCGGGGCACGCCGCGCGGATGCGGGCCGCGCTGCCGTGGCCCGGGGCGTTGTCGACGACCACGATCTCGAGATTCTCCCGCGGCCATTCCAGGGCGCCCAGCGCCGTAACGGCCGTGATGGTGTCCGCCGCCCCCTTGTAGTCGACGATCACCACGGTGACCAGCCCGGCCCGCGTCCCAGTTCTCACATCATCTCCTCTTCTTCCGTAACCATCCCTGCGGGTTCTGCGAGAACAGTAGCTTGTCGCGCTGGACGTCGTGTTCGAAGTCGTCGTTCTCCGCCAGGAAAGTGACGGCCGCCTCCATCGGGCCCGGTCCGTGCTCGGGGAACACCGGATGGCCGTTGACGTCCGTGTCCTCCACGACGAGGTACGAACCCGGTGTCACGATCTCGCCGTACGCGCGGCATTCCGCGAGCACGTGATCGCGGCTGTGGTCCGAGTCCAGGACCACCATGACCGTGCCGGCGCCGGCGGCCTCGCCGCGGACGCGGTCGAGGACTGCGGGATCGACCGACGAGCCGTGCACGTACTCGATCCGCGGGTGCTCCGGCAGGTCGGCCTGCGGCTCGATGTCGATCGACAGCACCCGACCGTTGCCGATCGCCTCACAGACGTCGGCCAGGAAGAGGGCGCTGCCCCCGAAGGCGGTTCCGCACTCGACGATGAGATCCGGCCGCAACTCGTGGAGGATCTCCTGGTACTGCCAGAGGTCGAACGGCAGCTTCCACACCCGAACGCCGCGCCAGGTGAGCAGGTGCCAGGTCCCGCCCCGGAAGCGCGCCTCGTCGTAGTAGATCCGGTGGAAGGCGTCGATCACCGGGGCCCGCAGCGGATGATCGCCGTCGTTGTTCTGCATCCAGCCGACCTCCGCCGCGGCCACCGCGAGCCGGGCGGGCGGCGCCAGCGCCCCCGCCAGCTCGGCGGCCCCGTCGCCCGCGGCCTCCTCCATCGCCAGCTTGCGCCGCAGGTCGGCGGGGCCCAGGGCCCACGCCTCGTTGAGGAGCTCCGCCGCACGCGGTCCCCGGAGCTGCTCCCGGGCGGCCTGGTGGCCCACCACCGGTACGCGTCCCACCCGGCGTCCCAGCTCGCGCAGGGCGCCCTGCAGCGCGGATCGGGAACGCGCCGACACACCCGGACTCGCGCTCATGGTTCTCCTTCCGTCGACCCACGCGCCGGCGTCGGCCCGTGGCGGTCGACCACCCTAGAGGCGGCGGCCCCGGCGGCGGCACCGTGCCCGCGATCAGCGCGGGAACCGGGGGGCGGGCGCGGGCTCGCCCGGCCGCACCTCCCACCGTCCGCGCAGGGCGACCGGGCCGCCGGCCTCGGCCGGCCGGGGGAGCTCGACGTCGAACCGCACGACCTTGCGCAGGAAGTCGTACACGTGCTGGGTCGTCGTGTCGGTGGCGGCGACGAGCAGGTCGAAGGACTCCCCCTGCAGCGGGAGGGCGGGACACCGGAACCTCACGCACAGGCCGCCGTCGACCCGTCCCAGCGACAGCCCCGCCTCCTTGGTGTTCGCCCCCCACAGCACGAAGCCCTCGCGGGTCTCCACGCCGAGGCCCACGACCGGGTCGTCGACGGGCTCCGCCGCGCGGACCCACACGGTGACCTCCGCCGGCGCACCCGAGCGCAGGGGCCCGCCGTCGGCGCCGGCGATCCTCACGTCCTCGACGTGGATCTCGCCGGTCCCCTCCCGGCTGCCGCCGCCCACCATGACCTCGTGGGTGACGTTGCCCTCGTCGAGGTAGTCGTCCACCAGGGCCATGGCCGGGCCCACGGCCCGCAGCCGCCCGTGCTCCAGCCACGCCACCTGGTCGCACATGGTGCGCACCGTGCCCATGGCGTGACTCACGACGACCACGGTCCGGCCCTCGCGCCGGTAGTCGGCGAACTTGTCGAGGCACTTCCGCTGGAAGCCGCTGTCGCCCACCGCGAGCACCTCGTCGACGAGCAGGACCTCGGGCTCGACGTTGATCGCCACACTGAACCCGAGCCGCACGTACATGCCCGAGGAGTAGTTCTTCACCGGCTGGTCGATGAAGTTCTCGATCCCCGCGAAATCGACGATCTCGTCGAACCGGTCGTCGATGGCGGCCCGGCTGAGGCCGAGGATCGAGCCGTTCAGGTACACGTTCTCGCGGCCGGTGAGCTCCGGGTGGAAGCCGGACCCGAGTTCCAGGAGCGCCCCCAGGCTGCCGTCGACGACCACTCGGCCGGCGTCCGGCTCGAGGATGCGGGCGATGCACTTGAGCAGGGTCGACTTCCCGGATCCGTTCTCGCCCATGAGCCCGAAGGTGCTGCCCGCCGGGATCTCGAAGGACACGTCCTGGAGCGCCCGGAAGTCCTCGAACCGGGCCCGGCGCCCGCGCATGACCGCTGCCTTGAGGGACTGGTTCCGCTCGTGGTAGACGCGGAAGCGCTTGGTGACGCCCTCGATGCGGACGGCGCTCGTCACAGTTCCTCCACCACCCGGGCCGAGAACCGCCGGAACACCAGGACGCCGACGGTCAGGCTGACGACCGCCGCCCCCAGGCACCAGACGAGGTCGACGGCGTCGGGGAGCCTGTTGTCGTACATGAGCGCCCGCAGCGCCGAGACGAAGTGCGTCATGGGGTTCAGCTCGTAGAGCCGTTGCAGCGGGACGTCGATGCCGCGGTCGTCCGCGAGCCGCCGCTCCGCCTCCTGGACCAGGGAGATCGGGTACACGATGGGCGTGAGGTAGAACCAGACCTGCAGGCCGATGGCCACGAAATGCTGGGTGTCCCGGAAGTACACGTTGAGGACGGACAGGGCCAGTCCCAGTCCGAACGCCGTGACCGCCAGCAGGAGCCCGACGACGACCACTCCCGGCAGCCACGGCAGGACGAACGCGCCGAAGACCAGCAGGACGGCGGACAACGCCACCAGCTCGATGGCGTACGTCACGCCCGCGGCCGACACGGTCGAGGCGATGAGCACCCACCGGGGGAAGTAGACCTTGGTCAGCAGGCCGGCGTTGCCGACCAGCGCGCTCATCCCCTGCGACACGCCCGCGGACAGGAAGTTCCACGCCAGCAGGCCCGTCATCAGCCAGAGCGCGAACACGTCGAGGCCGCTCGGCTCTCCCGGGTCCGGCTGGACGCGCAGCAGCACGCTGAAGACGGCCGTGTAGATCACCATGGCCGCCAGCGGGTTCAGCAGCGACCACAGGTTGCCCAGGACCGTGCGGCGGTACTTGCCCCGGACCTCCCTCAGGGTGAGGTTGAGGTAGAGCTCACGAGCCGACCGCAGCTCCGAACGGCTCAGCACCGCGTGGAGCCGCGGCGGGCCGCGCAGGGACGTGGCATGGCGCGCACGCTAGCAAGGCCGGCCGGGGGTCGGACCCGGGCGCGGCCCACCGGGGGCCGGGACCCGGGCGCGGCCCGCCGTCAGCCGATGGACGGCCCCCAGGCCGGATGGGACAGCCTCGGCAGGTCGGTGCTCCGGTGCAGCAGGAAGGTGCCGTACCGGTGCGCCCCGGACAGCACGTGCACCTCGGCGTTCGTCCGGCCCCGGAGGGCGACGGCGTACAGGTCGGCCCGCTGGTCCCCGTTGTAGTCGTTGAGCAGGAACCGCCACGTGGTGCCCGGGACGAGCCCGAGCGGCGTGGCGACGTGCAGGGAGTGGAGCCGGTGGTTCGAGGCCGCCGACAGGACGTGGACCTCGGTCCGCCCGCTCTGCGAGGACGCCCCGCTGAGGACCCAGTACAGGTTCCCCGGGGTGTCGAGCAGCCACTGGACGTCGCCGGCCGGGATGGCCCGGCGCAGCCCGGTGGCGCGGTGGAGGTTCCACGTCCGGTAGCCGTCGGCGGCACCGAGCCGGTGGATCTCGGTGTACCCGCCCGCGCCGGCCGTCGTGATGAAGGCGAGGTCCGTCCGCCCACGGGAGTCCGGCATCGTCGCCATCGCCCAGTGGCTCCCCTTGGGGAACTCCGACATGGGGGTCACGACGTCCAGGGTCCGTTCCCGGTAGTTGCTGGCCCAGGACCACACCTCCACCTCGACGCGACCGGAGGCGGTGTCGTCGTGCTGCACCGCGATGAGGTCGGGCCGGCTGTCGCCCAGGGACGACCCGACGAAGAACGACCAGTCCTCGGGGTCGCGCGACCCGAGCCCGGTGGCCACGCTCCGCATCCGGGCGGCATAGGCGCTGGAGCGGGACTGGGCGTGGATCTCGACTCGGCCGCTGCCCCCTCCGGCCGAGACCAGGAAGAGGTCGCCCTCGGGCCCGCCCGCGCTGGCCCGGTAGGACCTCGCCGCGGCCCGCACCTCGTGGAGGCGGGCGTACAGGTTGTGCCCGGGGCACTCGGTCAGGCCGACGTCGCGGTGCCCGAACACCCGGTTCACCGCGACCCGGGTCCCGGCCGCGTGGCGCGAGGTGCCGCCGCCGGCGGAGGTCAGGGTCAGCGAGCCGTCCACGCCGCGGGCGTACAGGGCCAGCTTCCACCCGATGACCCGGCCGATGGCGGCGACCATGGCGGCGGGGGCCGCCGCCGTCGAGTAGTTGCCCATGGCCGCGACGCCGAAGGTCCGGTCGTTGAAGCCGCCGGCGTGCGCCCCCCGGACGGGCAGCTCGATGCCGCCGTAGCGGCCCTCGAAGACCTGTCCGTACTTGTCGACGAGGAAGTTGTAGCCGATGTCGCACCAGCCCAGCGTCCGCGTGTGATAGGCGTAGATGCCGCGGACGATGCCGGCCGACTCCGTCCGGGCGTAGGAGTTCGTCCCGGCCGTGTGGTGCACGGTGGCCGCCTCGATCGTGTCCGAGTACCCGGCCGGGCAGCGTCGCATCGACTCGTCGGCGCCCCACTGCGCCCGCGAGATCATGCCGGGCCGGGCGACCGCCGCCGCGTCGGTGAGGGTCTCCGAGCGCTCGACCACGTCGTCGGACGGGGACGTGCCCGGGTCGATGAGGACCGCCTCGAGGTCGTCGAGCCCGACCCCGGGGTCGGCGTCGACGCGGACCTGGACCGCGTCCGCGCCGGCGGTGACGAGCGGCTCGGTGGCGGCCACGTCCGCGGCGGCCTCGTACTCCGCGGTGCCGGCGTCCGGGCCCTCGTCGGTCCGCTCCAGCACCTGCCACGACGACCAGACACCGTCCTCGCGGACCCGGACCTGAATGTCGGGGTCGGCGTCGGCGGCGTCCCAGGTGACCCCGAGCACGACGAACTCGTCGACCTCGATCGGCTCCGTCGTGAGATCCCCGCCGCCGGGCGGCGGGGTGCCGCCACCGGACGCGGCCGGGGTCGTCGCCGTGGCGGTGGACCCGCCGGCCGGCGTCGCGGCGGACGGGACGGCGTCCGGGGCGGGCGCGCCCGACGCCTCGCCGCCCGGGTCTGCGGACGAGGTCGGCGTCGAACCCGCCGGGGCCGCGGGCCAGGGGTCCGGTACCGGCGTCGCGGCGGCGGCGGCCGAGAGCACGGCGCCCCCGAGCGCGATCCGCTGGATCGTCGGCTCGACCGGACCCGGCGCGGGCGACGGCAGCGACACGACGTCGAACGTGAGGAAGGCACCGGTCAGTGAGGTGACAGTGACCGCCGAGAGCGCTGTCCGGAGCGCGCGGCCCGACCGCCGCCCCGGGCGGGGGACGTCACCGACACGGCTGCTGAGACGTGAGAGTCGCACGAATGGCCCAATCCGCAGTCATTGATTCCGGTTACTGCGAGTGGGTCGGCACCGTGCGACGGCGCCTTGAGCCCGGGTCCGGGGATCGGGCGCGGCATGCCCGATCGGCGGAGTCCGGTCGAGGTGTCCCGGCCGGCCGCCGAGCGGCCGCGACGGCTACGCCAGCAGGCGCCGGGCCATGACGAGCCGCTGGATCTGGTTCGTGCCCTCGTAGATCTGGGTGATCTTCGCGTCGCGCATCATCCGCTCGACGGGGTGGTCGGCGACGTACCCGGCACCGCCCAGCAGCTGCACCGCGTCGGTGGTGACCTTCATGGCGACGTCGGAGGCGTAGCACTTGGCGGCGGCGCCGAGGAACGACAGGTCCTCGGCGGGCCCGCCGGCGCCGAGCATGGCCCGCTCGCTGGCCGCGGCGGCCGCGTACACCAGCTGCCGGGCCGCCTCCAGCTCCATCGCCATGTCGGCGAGCATGAACTGCACGCCCTGGAACTCCGCGACGGCCTTGCCGAACTGCCGCCGGTCCTTGACGTACGCCAGCGCGTAGTCCAGCGCCCCCTGCGCCACCCCGACCGCCTGGGCGCCGATCGTGATCCGGGTGTGGTCGAGGGTGCGCAGCGCGAGCTTGAGGCCCTGGCCGGGCTCGCCGACGAGGCGGTCCGGACCCACGTAGACGCCGTCGAACAGCAGCTCCCGGGTGGGCGAGCCCTTGATCCCGAGCTTCTTCTCGGGCGCCCCGAACGACAGCCCCTCGTCGCCGGCCTCCACGACGAAGGCCGAGATCCCGCCGGTGCCGGCGTCGGGGTCGGTGACGGCGAGCACCGTGTAGTACCGGCTCAACCCGGCGTTGGTGATCCAGGACTTCTGGCCGCGCAGCCGCCAGCCCTCGCCCTCGGGCACCGCGCGGGTGCGCATCGACGCGGTGTCGGACCCGGCCTCCCGCTCGGACAGGGCGTAGCTGATCATCGCCTCGCCGGAGGCGACCGGCGACAGGTAGCGCTTCTGCAGCTCGGGCGAGCCCGCCAGCACGATCGGCACCGAGCCGAGCTTGTTGACCGCGGGGATCAGCGAGCTGGACATGCAGGCCCGGGCCACCTCCTCGATGACGAGGCAGACGCTGACCGCGTCGGCGCCCACGCCGCCGAACTCCTCCGGCACGTGGGGGGCGTGGAAGTCCGCCGCGACCAGGGCGTCGTGCGCCTCCTGCGGGAACCGGGCCTCGCGGTCGACCTCGGCGGCGTGGGGGGCGATCACCTCCGTGGCCAGGGACCGCACCGCGTCGCGCACGTCGCGCTGGTCCTCGGTGAGGGTGAAGGCGCTGGTCCAGTAGGCGTCGTCGCTCACCTCCTCGACGATACCCGGGCGGGTTACCCACGGGTAGGGCACTAGCGTGGCCGCCCATGAAGCTGTCGGTGATCGGTTGTGGCTACCTGGGAGCGGTGCACGCCGCCTGCATGGCGGACCTCGGCCACGAGGTGCTCGGCGTCGACGTCGACGCCGCCAAGGTCGCCGCCCTGCAGGCCGGCCGGGCCCCCTTCTACGAGCCGGGCCTGCCCGAGCTGCTGCAGCGCGTGCTGGCGACCGGGCGGCTGCGGTTCACCACCGACGTCGCCGAGGCGGCCGGCTACCGCACCCACTTCGTGTGCGTCGGCACCCCCCAGCGCAAGGGCGAGTTCGCCGCGGACCTGCGGTACGTCGACGCAGCGGTCGAGGCGCTCGTCCCGCACCTGCGCGGCACGGCCGACGAGCCCGCGGTCGTCGTCGGGAAGTCGACGGTCCCGGTGGGCACCGCCGCCCGCCTGGCCGGCGTGGTCGCCGAGGGCCTGGCCGCGGGCCAGCACGCGGTGCTCGCCTGGAACCCGGAGTTCCTGCGCGAGGGCTTCGCGGTCGCGGACACCCTGCACCCGGACCGTCTGGTCTACGGGCTGCCGGAGGGCGCCGGCGGCGCGGTCGCCGAGACCGTCCTCGACGAGGTGTACGCCACGCCCCTGGCCGCCGCCACCCCCAAGGTCGCCACCGACTACGAGACCGCCGAGCTGGTCAAGGTGGCCGCCAACTCCTTCCTCGCCACCAAGATCTCGTTCATCAACGCCATGGCCGAGGTGTGCGAGCGGGTGGGGGCGGACGTCGTCAGCCTCGCCGACGCCATCGGGTACGACGAGCGGATCGGCCGCCGCTTCCTCGGGGCCGGGCTCGGGTTCGGGGGCGGCTGCCTGCCCAAGGACATCCGGGCCTTCATGGCCCGGGCCGGCGAGCTGGGCGCCGACCAGGCCCTGACGTTCCTCCGCGAGGTCGACGACATCAACATGCGGCGGCGGATCCGGATGGTCGAGCTCACCCGCGAGGTGCTCGGCGGGTCCCTGCTCGGCCAGCGGGTCGCGGTGCTGGGCGCGGCCTTCAAGCCGGACAGCGACGACATCCGGGACTCCCCCGCCCTCAACGTCGCGGCCCAGATCGGGCTGCAGGGTGCGCACGTCACCGTGACCGACCCGGAGGCCCTCGACAACGCCCGCCGGCTGTGGCCGGACCTGCGCTTCGCCGCCACCCCGGAGGAGGCGGCCGACGACGCCGACGTCGTGCTGCTGCTCACCGAGTGGGCGCAGTACCGCGAGCTGGACCCGGCGAAGTTCGGCGAGGTGGTGCGGCACCGGCGGATCCTGGACGGCCGGAACGTGCTGGACCCGGCCGCCTGGCGGGCGGCCGGCTGGCAGTACCGCGCCCTGGGGCGGCCGAAGGCCTGAGGGCGGGGACCTCGGCGCTTCGGCCCACCCCGAGCCGTGGGCGCGTACCGTTCCCGGTGATGCCCGGCGACGACCGCACCCCCGACGCCTACGCCGACCCCGACCCGACCCGCGGCCTGCCGCGGGACGGCGCGCGGGGGGACGGCGTGGTCCGCGACGCCGTGACCGGCCGCCCCACGCCGCCCGGGTTCGCGACGACGTCGCGGCCCAGGAGCGGGCGCGGGCC
>JBHJOJ010000019.1:0-50184 GCA_050329835.1 Kineosporiaceae bacterium
CCGGCGGACCCGGCGGACCCGGCGGACCCAGCCGTCCGACGGTGGCGGTCGTCGGGGCAGGGGCGATGGGGGGAGCCCTGCTCGCCGGGCTGGCGCGCGCCGGGTGGGGCCCGGGGGAGCTGCTGGTCGTGGAGCCCGACGCCGCCCGGCTGGCCGCGGTCGCCGGTGCCCACGGGCCCGCCCCCACCGACCTGGCCGGGGCCGCCGCGGCCGACGTCGTCGTGGTGGCCGTCAAGCCGGCCCAGGTGGCCGCGCTGCTGGCCGAGCTCGCGTCCGGCCTGGGAACCCGCCGCCCGGTGGTGGTGTCGATCGCCGCCGGTGTGACCACGGCCGCCCTGGAGCGGGCGCTGCCCGAGGGCGTCCCCGTGGTGCGGGTGATGCCGAACACGCCGGCGCTGGTCGGCGAGGGGGCCAGCGCCCTGTCCCCGGGGCGCCACGCCGGCGAGCCCCACCTCGGGCTGGCCGAGCGGGTGATGACGGCCGTGGGCACGGCCGTCCGGGTGCCCGAGTCGCTGCAGGGCGCGGTGACCGCGCTCTCCGGGTCGGGACCCGCGTACGTCTTCCACCTCGTCGACGCCATGGCCGAGGGCGGGGTGCTGCTCGGCCTCGACCGGGCCACCGCCCGCGAGCTCGCGGTCCGCACCGTCCTGGGGGCGGCGCGGCTGCTCGCCGAGACCGGCCGCCACCCGGTCGAGCTGCGCGAGCAGGTGACCTCCCCGGCTGGCACCACCGCCGAGGCGCTGCGGGTGCTCGACGACGCCGGGGTGCGGGCGGCGGTCCTGCGGGCGATGCGGGCGGCCCGGGACCGCTCGCACGAGATGGGCGGTTGATCGTCCCCGGGTCCGGTGCGGCACAGTGGGACCGGCACCCGGGCACCGGGCCCGGACGGAGGAGGGTCGATGGCGGGCATCTTCCGTCGCTGGCTGGGTGGCGGTCGTCGGCAGCAGACGTTCGACCGCGAGGGCACCCGGGCCGACCTGGCGGCCCTCGAGGAGTTCGCGACGAGCCGGCGCGGCGTCGAGTTCTACGTGGAACCCGAGACGTTCGCGACGGACACCACCGCCGTGGCCGTCGCCCACGACGGCGAGTGGATCCGCCGCCGCGTCGGCGACCCCTCGGCGGCGGTCGCGCTCGCGCGCTCGCTCAACCTGCCCCTCTACCGGGCCGAGGTGACGGGCTACCCGCAGCGGATGCGGGACTGGTCCGCCCGCAACCGGGACCGCGGCGTGCGCTGAGCGTGCCCCGAGCCGCCGGGCTCACCCGATGAGGGGGCGTCCGGGGGGCAGGCGGTAGAGCGTGCGGCGGCTGCGCAGGGCGAGCGCCGCGGCCAGGGTGGTGGGGCCGATCCGGCCGAGGAACATGCAGACGACGAGGATCCACTGCGGCCCCTCGTCGATCCGGAACGTGACCCCGGTGGTGAGGCCGACGGTGGCGGTGGCCGACACGACCTCGAACAGGGCGTCGGCCAGCCGCTCGTCGGTGAGCTCGAGGAACAGCAGCGTCGCCGTGACGACGAGCGCCGTGGTCAGGGCCGTGACGGCCAGCGCCTGCCGCAGCGTCGTGGTGTCGATGCGCCGGTCGAAGGCCGTGGTGTCGGCGTCCCCGCGGGCCTCCGCGATCACCGCCGCGACCAGGACCGCGACGGTGGTGACCTTGATGCCGCCGGCGGTGCCCGCACTCCCGCCGCCGATGAACATGAGGACGATGGTGACCAGCAGTCCGGCGTCGGTCAGGTCGCCGTAGTCGACGACGTTGAAGCCCGCGGTGCGGGGGCTGGCGGACAGGAACAGCGACAGGAAGAACCGGTCGATCCCCGAGACGCCGGCCACGGTGGCGGCGTTGCGCCACTCCGACAGCCAGACCAGTGCCGTGCCGGCGACGAGCAGCACCACCGACCCGGTGAGGACCAGCCGGGTGTTGATCGACCAGTCCCGGGGCCGGGTCCGCCGCAGCAGCTCGAAGATCACCGGGAAGCCGATGCCGCCGAGGACCAGCGCCGCCATGATCGGCATCGTGATCCACTCGTCGGTGGCGAACGGGACGAGGTTGTCCGTGAACAGCGCGAACCCGGCGTTGTTGAACGCGGAGACGCTGTGGAAGACGCCCAGCCACGCGGCCCGCGGCAGCGCCTCGTCGTAGTGCAGTGCGAACCGGGCGGCCAGCACAGCGGCGATCGCGGCCTCGACGACCAGGAAGATCCGCACGACGTCGACGACCAGCGACCGCACCGTCCCCAGGGCCAGCGCGCCGGATCCCTCGGCCGCCACCAGCCGGGTGCTGAGCCGCAGCCGGCGGGCGATGACGAGGCCCAGCAGGGCCGACAGCGTCGCCACGCCGAGGCCGCCGATCTGAATGAGGGCGAGGATGACCGTCTGGCCGGTGGTCGACCAGTACGTCGGGGTGTCGACGACGATCAGTCCGGTGACGCACACCGCCGAGGTCGCGGTGAAGGCGGCCGTCGTGAACGGCACGCCCGACTCGGGTGCCCCGGCTCCCGCCGACACCGGCAGCAGCAGCAGCCCGGTGCCGGCGGCGATCAGGGCGAGGAAGCCGACGGGCACCAGCCGCACCGGCGACGCGACCAGGCCGCGCAGCCGCCCGGCGGCACCGGGCACGGCGCGCCGTGGCGTGGGCGGGACGGGACCGGAGGCGGTCATCCGATGAGCGGCTTGGCCTCGGGGTAGCGGTACAGTCGCCGTCGCTCGCTGCCCGCCACCGCGGCCGCCACGGCGACCGGTCCGACGCGCCCGACGAACATCGCCCCGGTGACGAACCACTGCGCCGCCGGCGGAAGATCGGGGGTGATCCCGGTGCTGAGCCCGACCACCCCGGTCGCCGACGTCGCCTCGAACAGCACGTCCGCCAGCGCGAAGCCGGTGGTCTGGAGCAGGAACACCATGGCGACGCCGGTCAGGATCGTGCTGACGCCCAGCACGACGAGCGCCTGCCGCACGGTCGCCGTCGAGATCCGCCGTCCGAAGACGTGGACGTCGGCGTCGCCCCGGGCCTCGGCGACGACCGCCAGCACGAGGACCGCGAGCGTGCCGACCTTGATGCCGCCGGACGTCCCGGCGCTGCCGGCACCCACGAACATCAGCCCGCTCGTCACGAGCAGCGCCGCGTCGCCGACCTCGCCGTAGTCGATGGTGGCGAAACCGCTCGACCGCGCCGTCACCGACATGAACGCAGCGGCCATGATCCGCGAGGGCCAGTCGAGCGCCCCGAGCGTGGCCGGGTTGCCCCACTCCAGCGCCCCGAGCGCGAGCGCTCCGGTGACCAGCAGGACCGCCGACGTGATGAGCACGAGCCGGGTGTGGATCGACCAGAGCCGGGGACTGCGGACCCGCGCCAGCTCGACGAGCACCGGGAAGCCGAGGCCGCCGAGGACCACGCCGGTCATGACCGGCACCACGATCCAGGGGTCGGTGGCGAACCGGACCAGGGAGTCCCCGTACAGGGCGAACCCGGCGTTGTTGAACGCCGAGACCCCGTGGAACACCCCGTACCAGAGCGCTTGCGGCAGGTCCATGTCGTAGGCGACGAGGAACCGGCCCGCCAGGAACGCCGAGACCACCGCCTCGACGATCGCGGTCGTCAGGAGGATGCTCGGCAGCACCGAGCGCAGCGACCCGATGTCGCCGCGGGTCTCGCGTCCCGCGGCCAGCAGGGACCGCAGCCCGGTCCGTCGGAACAGGGCGATGGCGACGACGCTGGAGAGCGTCGCGATCCCGAGCCCGCCGACCTGGAACAGCAGGAGGAGCACCACGTGCCCGGTCGTCGACCAGTGGGTCACCGTGTCGACGACCACGAGGCCCGTGACGCATACCGCGGAGGTCGCGGTGAACACCGCGGTCCGCACCGGCGCCCCGGTGTCCGCCGCGG
The DNA here is from genome assembly GCA_050329835.1 of Kineosporiaceae bacterium. GTDB lineage: Bacteria > Actinomycetota > Actinomycetes > Actinomycetales > JBBAYJ01 > JANNOG01. The sequence goes on from JBHJOJ010000019.1 coordinate 3,883, forward strand.
TGTCCGCCGTGGACACCGGCAGCAGGAGCAGCCCGACCCCCACCACGATGATGGCGGCGAGGCCGAGCGGGATGAAGCGGGCCGGGTGCAGCAGCAGCCGGTCGACCCAGGCGTCGAACCGGCGGCGTCCCGCCTGCAGGACCACGTCGGCGTCAGGGCCGGGAGGCGAAGCGCTCGACGAGCTCCACGTGCCCGGACACGATGAGCAGGTCGTCGCCGTGGACCTTGGTCTCGGGCACCGCGTACGTGAAGTTCTCGCCCGGCGGTTTCACGCCGACGACCGTCACCCCGTATTTCTTGCGCAGGTCGGTCTGGGCCAGCGTGAAGCCGATGGTCTCCTTGGGCGGGCGCATCTTGACGATGGCGAAGCCGTCGTCGAACTCGATGTAGTCGAGCAGCCTGCTGGTCACGAGGTGGGCGGTGCGCTCGCCGGCGTCCCGCTCCGGGTACACCACGTGGTGGACGCCGATCCGGTCGAGGATGCGCCCGTGCGCCAGGCTGATCGCCTTGGCCCACAGCTGGGGGATCTGGAGGTCGACGAGGTTGGCGGCGGTCAGCACGCTGTTCTCGACCGAGGTGCCGACGGCGACGACGGCCTTCTCGAACTCCTGGGCGCCGATCTGCTTGAGGGCGTCGATGTTGGTGCTGTCGGCCTCGACGACGTGCGTCAGCCGTCCGGACCACTCCTGGACCAGCTCCGGGCTGCGCTCCACGGCCATGACCTCGTGCCCGAGCCGGTGCAGGGCCTCGGCGGTGGAGGAGCCGTACCGGCCGAGGCCGATGACGAGGACCGCGTCGGAGCGCAGGCGGCGGGACGGCACGGGCGCCACCGTACGGCCCGTCGCCGGGGAGGTGCGTGACCGGCGCACCCGAGCCGGGGTCCTGGGAGCCGCCGCGCTCCCGGTCGGTCACAGGACGGGATACGCGACCCGCAGGCCGAGGACCTCAGTCGTTCCGCGAGAGCCCGGTCTGCAAGGTGCGGACGATGATGCCCAGCGGGCCCGACGTGAGCAGCCCACCTCTCCCCGCCCGACACCACCGGAGAAGCGACGGCGGATCTCTCCAGCGGTACTCAGGTCCCCCCGTGCGAACCCGCGGGCACGGTCGAGGAGCGCCCGCGGGCGTCCGTCGTCCGGAGCCTCGGCCTCGAACACCCCGAGCACCCGCTCGGCGCAGTCCGCTGCCCAGGCGGCGACGAGGCGCCGGTCGGCCTCGCTCGACGTCCGCGGGGACGCCACGATCGATCTCCCGAATGACAGGAGCCGTGACGAGTCCGTCACGACCCACGATCTGGCCCTCCTGGTCGCGCCGGGCCCCGCCGTTCTCGGAGGCCCGTGCAGTTGCTTTGTGCACCTTTTTGTCGACGCCGCGTGAAATTGACCGGGGGTGGTGTCGTCACTAGAATTCAGGCATGTCCGGTGGGGTGAGTCTACGCGAGGATCTGGGTGGTGTGGAAACCGCCGCCGGGTCGTTGCGCGACCTCATGGGGACATTGCTGGGCGAGCAGGCATGGCGGGTGCCGGAACAGGATCTGCTGGACGCACTGGGGTCGTTGCACCGGCTGCGCGGTCTCATCGACGCGGCCCAATTGCGCGTGCTGCGCGAAATCGATTCCCGGGGGGTCACGGGCGCCGTCGGGTCGTCGCCGGTCGCCACGACCACCGAGGGTCTCGTGCGGGAGGTGACCGGAGCCTCGCCCGCTGCGGCCCGCAGGGAGGTGGCCGCGGCCCGCGTGACGGGTCCCGCCGATGTGTTGGCCGGGTTCGGGCAGCGGTTGGCCGACGGGCGGGTGCGTCGGGAGCACGTCGACGTGGCGGTGCGGTGTCTGGACCGGATCCCCACTCACCTGCTCCGACAGGACCAGGGCGCCGTGCCGGAGCCGGGCGGGCCGGGGGTGCGGGAGATCGTGACCGGGTTCCTGCTGGACGTGGCGGACTCCCGGACCGATGACCGGACGCTGGATCGTGCGGCCCGGCAGTTGCTGGCGCGGTTGGCGCCGGATCCTGAGGACCGCACTGACCCCGACTCCCCGGCGCGGCGGTTCCTCGATCTCGGCAGTGACGGCACGGGCATGGTGACGGGGCGGTTCGCGGTGGACCCGGTGGCCGGCGCGGAGTTGCGGGCGGCGTTGAACGAGTACTCGGCACCGGAGCCGCTCACCGACGTCGACGGGCAGCCGCTGCGGGACCCGCGGACCCCCCGGCAGCGGCGCGCGGATGCCCTGACCCGCCTCGTCGAGGCCGCCCGGGGCATCGCCACCCCGCGGCGGGGGGAACGTCCCCGGGTCGTCGTCCACACCACCCCCGCCCAGATCGCCGACACCCGCCTCGCCCAGCCCGGCAGCGGGTCGGGCAGCGGGTCGGGCAGCGGGTCGGGTGGCGGGTCCGCCGGTGGTCTCGCCACCACCGGGTCGGGGGAACCCGTGCCGAGGTGGGTGCTGGGCCGGTTGGCGTGCGACGCGGTGCTGCAGCGGGTGGTCGACGACCCCTCCCTCGGCCCCCTGGACGTCGGGCAGGAGCACCGCCTGGTCACCCTGGCCCAGCGGCGGGCCCTCGCGGCCCGTGACCGGGGGTGCGTGATCTGTGGGGCCGAACCCGACTGGTGCGACGCCCACCACGTCGTCGCGTGGTCCCACGGCGGGCCGACCGATCTCGCCAACCTCGTCCTGCTCTGCCCGGGCCACCACACCGCCGTCCACGCCGGCACCTGGACCCTCGACCGCGACCCCGAGGGCCGCCTCGTCCTCGTCCCACCCCGCCACGTCGACCCCACCCGGACCCCGCGCCGGCCCGTCGCCCACCTCATCGCCCAGACCCTGGCCGAGGCCGACCACGTGCTCCGACGCCACGACGAACACTCCCTGCCCCTGCGCACCTGACCCGGCCGCCGACCTGAACCGGACGGGCACCCCGGGGCTCCTGCGCACGTGAGCCGGCGACCGGTCCGGGCGCGACGTGACCACCCCTGTCCGAACAGTCGGGACCGGACCGTACTGTCGGTTCGTGAACGTCGTGCGGGTCCGGGGGGCGGCCACCGGGGGAGTCGCGGCCGCCGCGGCGCTCGTCCTCGCGGGCGCCGGGCTGGCCGGCTGCTCCGGGGAGGACGACGGGGTCGCCGTCGGCACCGTCGGCACCGAGGACGTCGCCGAGGTCGTCGACGCCCCAGGCTCCGTGGTCGCCGCGGCCACGGCGACCGTGTCGGCGCCCGGCGCCGGCACCGTCGCCCGGCTCGACGTCGCCGAGGGCCAGCGCGTCGCCGCCGGCGACGTCCTGTTCGTCGTCGACTCCCCGCAGGCGCAGCAGCAGCTGGCCGAGGCCCGCGAGGCGGACGCCGCCCTCGTCGTGGACCCGGCGGTCCCCGGGGTCTCGCTGGGCGGTGAGCAGTCCGACGCCCAGGAGGCCGCCGAGGCCGCCTTCGCCGAGGCCCGGGCCCGCGCCGAGGCCATCGCCGACCCGGAGGTCCGCGAGTCGACGCTGCTCGCCATCGAGACCGCCGAGGCCAACTACCAGCTGTCCGTCGCGTCGTCCGACGCGGTGGCGAACCAGGTGCAGGCGGGAGTCGCGGCGCTGGCCGACGCCGTGAGCGCACTGGGGGAGGCCCAGCGCATCCAGACCAGGGCCGCCGTCACCGCCGCCGAGCAGGCCGTCGACGCCCTGACGGTGCGGGCGCCGATCGCCGGCACCGTCAGCCTCACCGCCGCCGGGGCCACCGGCGGCGGTGCCACCACCGACCTCTCCGACGCCGCGTCCCTGCTGTCCGGTGGCGGCGGCACGTCGCAGGACCTCGAGGGGCTGCTGGGCGGCGGGGGCGGCGCCGAGGTGACCGGGATCCTCAGGGCCGGCCAGCCCGTGACCTCCGGCCAGCCGGTCCTCACCGTGACCGACGACTCGGCGCTGTCCGTCGCCGCCCAGGTCGACGAGACCGACGTGCTGCTGGTCTCCGCCGGCACCCCCGCCGAGGTCGTCCTCGACGCGCTGCCGGGCGAGGCGGTGCCGGCCGAGGTGACGAGCATCGACCCGGCTCCCACCGTCAGCGCCCGCGGCGGCGTGGCCTTCACCGTCCGGGTACCCCTGCCGGAGACGGCCAGCGAGGGACTGCTGCCGGGCATGAGCGCCATCGTCGGCCTCACCGTGCGCGAGGCACCGGACGTCCCGGTGGTCCCCGCCACGGCGGTGGTGCGCCGGGACGGGGGCGACGCGGTGTGGCTGGTCGACGACGAGGGCCGGGCCCGGCTGCAGCCCGTCGAGCTCGGGGTGCTCGGCGACGGCGTGGTCGAGGTCGTCGACGGGGTGGCTGCGGGTGACCGCATCGTGACCTCCGGGGCCGACCTCGTGAGCGACGGGCAGGAGGTCGGGTGACGCGCCCGTGACCGTCCCGGTGCCGGCGGTGGATCTCGCCGGGGTGGAGCGGGAGTACCGCACGGGTGGCGAGGTGGTCCGTGCCCTGCGCGGGGTGGACCTGCGGATCGACGAGGGCGAGTACGTCGCGATCGTCGGCCCCTCCGGCTCCGGCAAGTCCACGCTCATGCACCTCGTCGGGGCGCTCGACCGGCCGACCAGGGGCACGGTCCGGATCGGCGGCAGCGACGTCTCGCGGATGTCGGACTCGGCGCTGGCACAGCTGCGCAACGCCCACGTCGGCTTCGTGTTCCAGCAGTTCCACCTGCTGGCGCGGACCTCGGCCCTGGACAACGTCGCCCTGCCGCTGGTGTACCGGGGCGTGGCGGCGGGGGAGCGCCGCCGCGCGGCCGAGGGCGCGCTCGCCGCGGTCGGGCTGGGGCACCGGCTCCGGCACCGGCCGTCCCAGCTCTCCGGCGGCGAGCAGCAGCGGGTGGCGATCGCCCGGGCCCTGGTCGGCGATCCCCGGCTGCTGCTGGCCGACGAGCCGACCGGCAACCTCGACTCCCGCAACGGGGCCGAGGTGATGGCGCTGCTCGAGCGGCTCGTCACCGAGCGCGGGGTCGCGGTCGTCCTGGTCACCCACGACCACGACGTCGCGGGCCGGGCGTTCCGCCAGGTCCGGATGCGGGACGGCGAGGTGGCCGAGGACACCGGGGCGCGGCTGCCGGCCACCGCGGCCGCCGGGCCGGGTCTGGCGGCGTCCGCTCCCGGGCGGCCCGGCCCGCCGGCCGATGCGCGGTCCGCGCCGTGACCGGCGCCGAGGCGTTCCGCAGCGCGGTGACCGCACTGTCCGCGAACCGGCTGCGCAGCCTGCTCACCATGATCGGCGTCATCATCGGGGTGAGCGCGGTCGTCGCGCTGGTCGCGCTCGGCTCCGGGGCCCAGCGGGAGGTGACCCAACAGGTCCAGGGCCTGGGCTCGAACCTCGTGCTGGTCTTCCCCGGGTCGATCGAGCAGGGCGGGGCGCCGACCGTCAGCCGGCTCGGCCTCGAGGACGAGGAGGCGATCGGGCGGATCGTCGGCGACCCGCGGCGGGTGACGACCACGACGAGCAGCGGCGAGCAGGTGCGGGCCGGCCCGGCCGAGGCGTTCGCCACCGTGCAGGGGGTGGACGCCGACTACGTCACGGTCTTCGACCGGGCGCTGGTGAGCGGGTCCTTCTTCACCGACGGCGACGTCGACACCCGCCGCCGGGTCGTCGTCCTGGGGTCGGGCGTGGCGGAGCAGCTGTTCGGCTCCATCGACCCGGTGGGCCGGCAGGTCACGGTGGCCGGCGTCCGGTTCCAGGTGGTCGGGGTGTTCGCCGAGCGCGGGTCCACCTTCGGGGTGAGCCAGGACGACGAGGTCTACGTGCCGGTGACCAGCGCGCAGCGGCTGTTCGGGATCTCGACCGTCGACGGCTTCGCCGTCAAGGCCGCCGACCTCGACCGGATCGAGGAGCTGCAGGAGGCCATCGTCGCCGAGCTCCAGGCCCGCTACCCGGGCACGGAGTTCTCGGCGCTCACCCAGACCCAGATCCTCGGCGTCATCGGCCAGATCCTGTCGCTGCTCACCGGGGTGCTGGCGGCGATCGCCGGGATCAGCCTGGTCGTCGGCGGGGTCGGCGTCAGCAACATCATGCTGGTGTCGGTCCGGGAGCGGACCCGCGAGATCGGCCTGCGGAAGGCGCTCGGCGCCCGCCGCCGCGACATCACCCTGCAGTTCCTCATCGAGGCGGTGCTGCTGACGACGATCGGCGGGACCCTCGGGCTGGTGCTGGGGGTCGGCGGGTCGCTGCTCGCCGACGCCTTCAGCCCGCTGCCGGCGGCGGTCACGTGGTGGGCGCCGGTGCTGGCGTTCGGGGTGTCGGTCGTGACGGGCGTGGTCTTCGGGGTCGCCCCGGCGCGGCGGGCGGGCGGGCTGGACCCGGTGGTGGCGCTGCGGGCCGACTGAGAGCGGTGAATCACCCGGCGGGGGTGACGCGCACCCGGTCGACCTCGATCGCGGGTCACCGGCCTCGTCCGTCGGCGCCGGACACCAGCCGCCGGACACCGGTACCGACACGGACGCGGTGTCAACGCGATGACGGGTCCCGCGCCTCGGGTGGTCCGTGACGAAACCACGAGCCGGGGTGGTGGCCGGTGTCGCGCTGCCCGGTCGCTCCCGCAACAGACGGGCCGGGCGAGGCGTGTGGTGCGCGGCGGGCGTGACCGCGGCCGGGCCCGGCCGCCCGCCGCTCGACCGACGACCAACGGAACGGAGCTCGATGTCCCTCATCCTCGACCGCGTCGACCTCGTCGTGGCCCGGCGGACCGCCGACCGGCGGGCCGCCGGTGAGCTGCGGTACCGCGTGTACTGCGAGGAGCGGGGGTGGGAGCCCGCGGCGCAGTTCCCGGACGGGGTCGAGTCCGATGCCTTCGACGCCCGGGCCACCCACCTGCTGCTGCGGGACCGGGCCACGGGGGAGGCGGCCGCGTGCGTGCGCCTCGTGCTGTGCGACGCCGCGGACCCGGCCGCGCCCTTTCCCTTCGAGGTGTCGGCCGTGGGTCACCTGGATCCGGACGGCGACCTGGCCCGGACCCCCCGGACCTCGCTCGGCGAGGCGTCGCGCTTCTCGGTGGCGCCGGAGCACCGCGGCCACCACGGCCACGAGCAGGCGGGGCTGTCCCTGCTGCTCGCGGTCTCCGCCGCCGCGCTGGCCCTCGAGCTGGGCCTGGAGCGTGTGGTCGCCTTCAGCACCGCCGGCACCATGCGGCTGCTGGCCTCCGTCGGCCTGCCGTTCCGTCGGGTGGGCGGCTTCGTCGAGAGCCACGGCGCCCGGGCCGCGTACGAGATGACGGCGACGGAGATGCTCTCGCTGGTCGACACGCCGGTGACCGCGGCTCTCGCGTGGGCCCGGGCCGAGCTGCGGGATCAGGTGCGGCCGGCGGTGGTGGTGCCGGCGGCCTGACCCGGGTCAGGCGCCGGCCGACAGGATCCCGGCGGGGTCGACCTCCCGCCGGACCGCGGCGACCACCCGCGCCGACGCCTCGTCGAGGCCGGTACCGTCGCGGCGTGCCGGGCCGGGGGGCCGGTAGGAGTGGTACCCGGCCGCCGCGAGCTCCGCCGTGAGGTCGGCGGCGCAGGCGGCGGCCTGCTCGTCGGCGTCCGCGACCGTCCGGTCGAAGAGCAGCGAGACCACCGCGATTGCGCTGCGAGGGGTCAGCAGCGTGAGCGAGACGACCGGCTCCAGGTCGTGGCCGAGGGTCACCCGCGTGACGATGCCCTCCACCGCGGCGGCGTCCCGCCCGCGCAGCGGCAGCACGGGCGAGACCCACAGCAGGCCGCATCCGTCGCGGTCGGGGTCGCGCCCGGGGGCCCGGGCGGCGTCGAACGGTTCGCGGGTCCGCCAGTAGGCGCTCTCGATCGCATGGGCGCTGGGACGGCCCATGAGCAGCCCGTGGATCGGCGTCACCAGATCGATGCCGCGTCCGAGGGTCCCCGGCAGCAGGTGGCGGCGGGCCAGCGCCCGGGCCAGTGCCAGCCGCCGGTCGTCGAGGAACCTCAGCGTCGCCACCCGCCCCCGCAGGGCGCGGCGGACCTGCCGGGCGGCGTCCCGCACCTGGGCCGCGCTGCCGTACAGCGCCCCGGAGCCGCTCCAGGGTCCGACCCCGAGACCGGCGGCGAGCGGCGCCAGCGCCTGCGGGCGCAGCGGCGTGGTCCCGCCGGTGAGGTCCCACGGATACCGCCGCAGCCCGGAGACCACCTTGTAGGCGTTGGCGAGGTGGACGGCGCTGCCCACCGTTCCGGTCTGCCGGAGCGGGCGCAGCGCGTCGACGAGGTCGGCCACCCCGGTGCCGGGTGCGGCCGAGAAGACGAACGACCGGGCGGCCGCCGGACGCCGCATGAGCTGAACCGTCGCCGAGGTCACCACCCCGAGCCGGGACTGCAGGAACAGGCCGTCGAGGGCCGGGCCGGCGGCCCACCGGTGGGCCGCGGCCGCGGCGGCGCCCGGCGTGCCCGCCAGCCCGGTGCGCAGCACGGACCCGTCCGGCAGGACGACCTCGAGGCCGGCGAGGTGGTCGGCGTGGTCCGCGTACGGGGTGTGGCCGAAGCCCCGCTCCAGCGCATTGGCGAGCACCGAGGCGTCCGGCGTGGACCCCGTCGGATCCATGAGGTGGCCGTCGCCGTGGGCGCGGAGGAAGTCGTGGAGCTGCCCCTGGGTGACCCCGGTCTGCACCCGGACCGTCCCCAGTTCGGGGTCGTAGCCGGTGATCCCGGTGAGGCGGCCGAGGTCCAGCACCACCGAGCCGTCGCGCGGCGGCACCCGGGAGCCGTACCCCCAGTTCCGGCCCCGGCTGACCGGGTGCACCGGCACCGCGTGGCGCTGGGCCACCCGCAGGCATGCGGCGACCTGGTCCCGGTCCCCCGGCCGGAGGACCGCGGTGACCCGCTGGGTGGTGGCGAAGGTCGCCGTGCTCGCGGCCGCCAGGGTCGCGCAGTCGTCGCGGACGTGCTGCTCGCCGACCACGCCGCGCCAGTCGGCGAGGGCGGCGGCCAGATCGGCGTGGGCGGCGGCGGAGAGGGACACGGGCAGCGAGTGTCCCGAATGTCCCCCCGGTGTCAACGACCGGTGGCGCGGGCCGACGTCCGCAAGCCCGACGAGCGAGCGATACGTCTTGACACTTAGAGAACACATGTTGACTATGTAGACGAGCGATGACAGAGGAGGCGGGAGTGGCCGAGAACCGGAGGGAACGGCTGCGGGCCGCGGCGGTGGCCGAGATCAAGGACGCCGCCCGGGCCCAGATGGCCGAAGCCGGGCCCGCCAGCATCTCGCTGCGCGCGGTGGCCCGGCGGGCCGGGATGAACGCCTCCAACCTCTACCGGTACTTCGCCACTCTCGACGACCTCATCACCGCGCTGCTCGCGGACAGCTACCGCTCCTTCGCCGCGGCGCTGCGAGAGGCGCGGGACAGCCGGCCGGAGCCGGACGTGGCCGGCCGGCTGCTCGCCGTCGGCCACGCCTACCGCCGGTGGGCACTCGACCACCCGAGCGAGTTCGGCCTCATGTTCGGTGACCCGATCCCCGGGTACAAGGCGCCCGCCGACGGCCCGACGGCCCAGGCGGCGGGCGCAACGTCCGGGCTCGTCCTCGGGGTCTACGTCGACGCCTGGCGGGCGGGCGACCTGGTGCCGCCGGACGTCGCCGGACTGCCTGAGCGACTGCGCGAGCGGCTGCGGGTCGTGGCCGACGCGTGGGACGCCGGCGCCCCGCCCGGGATCGCCCTGCTGTTCGTCCGGGACATGCTCCACATCCACGGGATGGTGAGCTTCGAGGTCTTCGGCCACACCCAGGTGACCATCGGCGAGCCGGAGCTGCTCTACCGGAGCGAGCTCCTCGCCATGCTCGAACGGAGCGGCCTCACCCCGCCCGGCTGACCCGCGGGCCGGCCCCGCCGCCACTCCCTCACCACGTATCCGTCGACGTCCGTCGACGGGTCGGTCCACCACGCCCTCGACCAGGAAGGACCCACCATGACCCGGACCGCCACCCTGCCCCCCGCCGTCCGCGGCGGCGCCGTCGCCGTCGTCGCCGGGGCACTCGTGATCCTCGCCTCCGAGCTCGTCGAGACCTTCGGCGGCGGGTACTCCGACACGACCTTCACCCTGCTCATCGTCGGCCGGGCCGTCCTCGGTGCGGGGATCTGGGCCCTGCACCGGGTCCAGGCCAGGTCCGGCGGGCTGCCGTCGCTGCTCGGCGCCGCCCTGCTCACCGTCGCCATGTACGTGCTGTCGCTGCAGGAGATCCTCGCCTGGGGGGCCCGGAGCGAGGCGGAGGTGATCGAGCGCGCCGGCCCGATCTTCTGGGTCGGCATCCCGCTGGTGGCCGTCGGCGGCCTGCTGTTCGGCCTCTCGGTGGTGCGGGCCCGCGTCCTGCCGCTGTGGACCGGCGCCGTCCCGCTGGCCGCACTCGTCGCCATCGCGGTCGGCATCGCGACCGACCTCGAGGTCGTCATCTCGGTGGCCAACATGGCCATCAGCGCGTCCTTCCTCGGCATGGGCGCCGCCGTCCTCACGGGTCGCCTCGGTGCCGGTCGGGCCTCCGCCACGCCCGAGCCCGCCAAGGGGCGGTCGGCATGACGACCACCACGGGCCTCGGTGTCCGCACTGCGAGCGGGCGGCGGCGGTACCCGCTGCTCGCGATCCTGCTGCTGTTCCTCTCGCTCACCTTCGGCATCGGGGCGCAACTGATCCTCGGCCCGGTCTTCGGGTACCCCGGGATCGCCGAGGCCCCCGCGGCCGAGATGTTCGAGGCCTTCGACGCGAACCGGACGACCGTGTCGGCCGTCTTCTACGTCATCGTCGTCGCCGAGCTCATGCGCATCCCCATCGCCATCGGGCTGCACCAGGTGCTGCGCGGCGGGACCGGGTGGCTGCTGACCTTCACCGTGTTCGGGGCGCTCGCCGGGGTGTTCCGGGCGCTGGACTACGTCCTGTGGCCCTTCCTCGTGCCCCGGCTGGCCGACGCGTACCTCGACCCGGCGTCCAGCGACGCCACCCGGGACGCCGCGGCGGTCATGTACGACAGCCTGTTCTCGTACCTGGGCGACGCGCTCGGTGGGAATCTCGGCCTGCTGCTCGTCATCGTGTGGGCGCTCGGCATCAGCGCGGCGATGCTGCGCTCCGGCCGGTTCCCGCGGTGGCTGGTGGTCTGGGGAGTGCTCGGCGCCGCCGGCACGGCGGTCAACTACGCCGAGTTCCTCGGCAGCACGACGGGCGTGATCGGCGTCGTCGGCGCGGTCGGGCAGGCGCTGGTCTACACGTGGCTGGCGGCCACCGGCGTCGTGCTGCTCGTCGGTGTGCGGCCGGCGGACGGGTCCTACTCCGTCGACCGCCGGTCGGCCGACAGGTCGGCGGGCAACCGGTGAGACGTCGACGACGCCGGATCGCCGTCGTCCCCGCCGTCGTCCGGGTCGCCGTCGGGGCGAGCGGCCCGGCCGCCGCCCGCGCAGTCGGCGCAGGTCCCGGACAGGGCCACGTGCTCGGGGTCCAGTCGGAAGCCGGCCTCGCGGGCGAGGTCGGCGGCCGCACCGTCCAGGAGGTCGGCCCGCACGTCGAGCACCCGCCCGCACGAGCGGCACTGGGCGTGCAGGTGGGGAGCGGTCCGCAGGTGGTAGAGGGTGCTGCCGTGGCCCTCGTGGACGTGCTGGACCACGCCCGCGGCCGACAGCGCGGCCAGCGCCCGGAAGACGCTGGCCCGGTGGACGCCGGGGTCGATCCGCGACACCGCGGCCAGCACCGCCTCGACCCCCAGATGCCCGCCCGTCGACGCCAGCGCGGTCACCACGGCTCGCCGGGGACCCGTCATCCGCTCGCCCCGGTCGCGCAGGATCCGGGCGGTGCGCTCGACGACCTCGTCCATGGCCGTCGATTGTCACCCCCCGACGTGGCGGCCCGCCGGAACGGGTCGGGCCGGCGGCCGGGGCGTGGCGGGATGCCCGTCGTCCGGTGACGTCGCGCCCTCGCGGATGCCGAACCGGTGGTGCCACCGTCTCAGCGGCCCCGGGGCCCACCAGTTCCACTCCCGCAGCAGGGTCATGGTGGCGGGCACGAGCAGCATCCGGACCAGCGTGGCGTCGAGGACGACGGCCACCGCCAGGGCCACCCCCATCTGCTTGATGATCAGCAGTTGGCCGGTGCCGAACCCGGCGAACACGATGACGAGGACCAGGGCGGCGCTCGACACGATCCGCCCCGACCGCTGCAGGCCCTCGGCGACCGCGGCGTCGTTGGCCAGTCCCTGGTCGTGGAACTCCTTGATCCGGGCCAGCAGGAAGACCTCGTAGTCCATGCTCAGCCCGAACCCGAAGGCCAGCACGAGCGGCACGATGGTGACCTCGATCCCGCCGGTGCTCGTGTAGCCGAGCAGGCCCTCCAGGCGGCCGTCCTGGAACACCCACACCAGGACGCCGATCGCCGCGCCGAGCGAGAGCAGGTTGAGCAGCAGCGCCTTGACCGGCACCAGCAGGGACCCGGTCATGAGGAACAGCAGGACCACCGTGGCCAGGACGACGACCGCGATCGCCAGGGGCGCGTCGGCCCGCATCGAGTCGACGAGGTCGACCAGGGTCGCGGCCTGACCGGTGACGAGGACCGGGAACGGGGCGTCAGCCGCGGCCGATCGGAGGTCGCCGACCAGGGCCCGCGCCTCGGCCCCGACCGGGTCGGCCAGGTCGAACGCGACACCCGCCGCACTGTCGGCGTCCGGCGTGCCGTCCAGCGCGCGGGCCGCGGACACCTCCGCGACCCCGGGCAGGTCCGCGAGGCCCGTGGCCCAGGCGTCGACGGCCGCCGTGTCGTCGGTCGCGGCGACGAGCGTGGCACCCGGCTCGGCGACCTGCGGGTGGTCGGCGGCGAGGATCTCGGCGAACTCGCGCTGCTCGTCGCCGGCCGGCAGCAGCTCGACACCGGAGTTGCGCAGGTCGAGGCCGGCGGCGGGCACGGCGAGGACCCCCAGCAGCGCGGTGATCCCGGCGGCGACGAGCACCGGCCGCGCCTGTACCCGCCGCGCCACCGCGGCGAACACCCCGTCGCCGGTGGTGCCGACGTCCCCCACCCGCGCCACCAGCGGTCCGACGACGGGCAGCCGGGAGGCGGCCCCCGGGCGCTCCAGCCGCCCGCCGGCCAGCGCCAGCAGCGCCGGGACCAGCGTGAGGGCGACCGCGACCGCCACCAGGACCACGGACAGGCCGGCGGCCCCCATCGCCCGCAGCACCGGGGCGTCGAACACCAGCAGCCCCGCGAGGCTCAGCGCGACCGTCAGCCCCGAGAACGCCACCGTCCGCCCGGCGGTGGCCATGGTCCGGGACATGGCGACGGCGTGCCGGTCGCGGCGCCCACGCCGGGTGCTGCCCTGCAGGCCGAGCAGCTCCTCCCGGTACCGGGACACGATGAGCAGGCTGTAGTCGATGCACAGGCCGAGCCCGAGCACCGACACCACCGTGACGACCGAGGTGTCGACGGCCATGAGGAACGAGAACCCGTAGAGCGCGGCCAGCGCCCCCGCGATGGCGGCGAGCGCCCCGAGGATCGGGATCCCGGCCGCCAGCAGCCCGCCGAAGACCACGACCATCACGGCCAGCGACAGCGGCAGGGCGATGAGCTCGCCGGTCCGCAGATCCGCCTCGACCTGCTCGGTGACGCGGTCGAACGTCAGCTCCTCGCCGCCGACCGCGCCCGTGACCCCGGGGACCCCGGCGGCGATCTCGGCGACCATCCGGTCGAGGCGCTCCTCGACGGCGGCCAGGGTGGCGTCGTGGTCCGGGGCGTCCCCGGCGACGGTGACGAGGACGAGGATCCCGGCGGCGTCCGGTGCCAGCAGGGGTGCCGCGCGGGGATCCCCGGCCGTCCCGGCCAGCGGGTCCTGCACCGACTCGACGCCCGGCAGCGCGGTGAGGTCGTCGCGGGCCGAGGCGGCGGCCGAGGCGAGGGCGTCGCGGGACGGCCGGGCGGCCGTGACGGGATCGACGCCGCGCACCGCGGCGCCCACGACGCTGTCGCCACCCTGGTCTGCGTCGAGGACGGCCGTGGCGTCGACGGCGTCGCCCGGGGCGGACGGGACCTGCGCGTCGAGGTTGCCGAACAGCCCCGGCCCGCCGAGCGCGCCGCCCGAGACGGCCAGGCACCCGGCGGCCGCCAGTACCCACGCGGCCAGGACCCGCACCGGGTACCGGGCGGCACCCCAGCCGAGTCGCCCCAGCGGGTCGGGGCGCGCTCCGGCGGGGGAGGCCGTGGTCACCGGCTCGAGGATGCCGCAGCGCGCGGGCCTGCGACAGCCTCCCGTGCGTCACATGCATGAGGAACCGGCCCACCTCCGGGGACCGGATCTCCTCGTCGGGTTGGGCCCGAGGACCCGTCCCGGGCCTGTCGGCAGCGGCCACGGTGTCGAGACCGGCATCGTCGTCCGACCGAGGGGAGGTCTCGGTGTCGTCAGCAGGGACGCCTTCGGGAGAGCCCCCGGCGACGGGCGGCGGCGAGCAGCGAACGGTGACGCCCGCTCCACGGGCCGGCGGTCGGTCCAGGTCGAGCGCAGTCGTCGTGGTCGTCTTCCTGGCCCTGCAGGTCTGGCTGCCGACCTGGGGTCTCCTGGACCGCTGGTTCGACGAGGGCAGCGCACCGGCGTCCAACCGGCTGTGGGCGTGGCAGATGTACAGCTCGGCGCCCCGGGCGGACTACACCGGCGTCGCGGCGGACTCCCGTCGGATCCCGCTGACGACCGAGGACCTGCCACCCGTGGTCAGGGAGGCGACCTACGGGGACGTCGTCCCGGATGCGCTGTGCCGCCGGCACGACCTGACGGCGGTCCTGGTGGACGTGTCCGACCAGGCACCACGGCGGCACCCGTGCTGACGACGTTCGTCCGCGCCTTCGCGGCGGCGAGCCTCCTCAAGGGCCTCGACGTCGCCGTCCGAGGGGCCGCCTCCGTCCCGTCGCCGACGCTGGCCACGCTGATCGCGGTGTGGATGGTCGCGGTGGCGGGAATGTGGCGGTGGCCCGGGCGGCGCGAGTTCCCGGCGCTGCTGATGTGTGCGGTGCCCGCCGCCTGGGTGCTCTCGTGGGGGGAGTACTACAACCATCACCTGTACCTGTACGCCTCGGTGGCCGGCGTCCTCGCCCTGGCCCCGTCGGCCACCCGACTGCTCCTGCTGCGCGTTCAGCTCACCATCACCTACGCATTCGCCGCACTCGCCAAGGTCAACGAGTCCTTCCTGTCCGGCTCCGTCATCCACGACTACTCCGGCCCCCTCGGTGTCGAGGACCCGGTAGGACAGGGCGACGGACAGGTCCTCGTCGGGGTGCTCATCGGGCGCCTCGTAGACGATGACGTCGTAGACCTCCAGGGATCCGACCCGCCAACGGCCGGGGAAGTCCTTGCCGACCACGGGAGCGACCGACACCCGGAAGGTCACGTCGTCGTATCCGTCGACGTGGTCGGTCTTGGTGTGGAAGCTGGCGCGGCGCCGGTCCCCTGCGGCCAGGACGACGTCGCGGCGGACGAAGGGGTCCGCGCTGGCGACGACGTCGCCGTCCGCCGTCACGAGTGCCTGCGCGGTCACCGCCACGATGCCCGTCCCGGTCCAGCTCACATCGGCGTAGACCTCGAAGTCGCCGACGGAGTCCTCGTGGACCTCGATGTCCTCGAACACCACCCCGCCGGTCTCGACGCTACCCTCGATGCGTTTCTGCAGCAGCGACTCACCGGCCGGGAGGCTCCACAGGGCGACCCGCTCGGCGGCCTCGCGCCAGGCGGCGACGAGGACCAGCCCGAGGACCGTCGCGACGACGACGGCCACGAGGACCCGGACCCGCAGACCGGTCGTTCTTGCGATGCTGGCCTCCGCTCTCGGTGGCGACGACGGGGACCACGTCCTCAGGGCGATCCGGACGGGGCCGGCGAGGTCCCGGGTCCCGGCGACGCGGCCGGGGTCGCGGGGTCGTCGGGAGCGGGCGAGGCCGAGGGGTCGGGCGAGGCCGAGGGGTCCGGCGAGGCCGAGGGGTCCGGGGTCGCGGCGGGATCGCCGCCGCCGGCCCCGTCCGGCAACTGGACCTGGAAGGGCACGCCGATGTCGTAGTACTCGATGACGACCGTGAGGGTGGCGCCGGGCCTTAGCCCACTGTCCTCCTCGGCGGGCGGCGACGCCTCGCCGCTGGGCGCTACGTCGGCTGTGTCGACCTCGGCCGCGGCGCCCGCCGTGGCCGCCGCCGGCTGGACGTCTGCGGTGTAGCGGAGCCGGTGCAGGTACCGCTCACCGATCCACGCGTCGACCTCCAGCGTCTGCCCGCCCTCACCGGTGCTGATGGCGGCGAGCTGTTCCCGGTCCTCGTCGGAGGCACGCGCCAGGGCGCGCTCGACGTCGAACGTCATGAGGTATTGCGTGGTCG
This sequence comes from Kineosporiaceae bacterium, assembly GCA_050329835.1. GTDB lineage: Bacteria > Actinomycetota > Actinomycetes > Actinomycetales > JBBAYJ01 > JANNOG01. The sequence goes on from JBHJOJ010000019.1 coordinate 20,187, forward strand.
GCTCCCCCCGGACCTCCCCGGAGCCGACCTCCGTCACGTCCTCCAGGCCAGGGCCCAGGACGTCCAGCAGGTCCGTCACCTCCGCCGCGCCTCCGTCCGCTCCCCCTGGCCCGTCCGCACCCTCGTCGGCGGGGACGAGGGTCCACCCATCGTCGGTCGCCGAGGACCCGAGCCGGGTGTAGGTGTCGGTGCCGTCCGAGGTGACGAGCAGAGGCACGGCGCCGGCCTCGAGCGAGCCCTCCATCTCCGGCGCGCCGACCCGCACCTCGAGCTGGGCGGACCCGTCCGCGAACCCGACGAGCCCGTTGGCGTCCACCCGCTGCGCGCCTGCTCCCACGCCGCCCTGGACGATCGTGGTGACGGCCAGGCGGGCGGTGCCTCCGGCCTCGGTGCGCTCCGCAGCCGCCATCACCCGGTCGAACCCCGACGGCCGCAGGGCGATCGCCGACGTCACACCGACGACACCGAGGACGAGTGCCACGGCGCCCACCATGAGGACGAGCCGCCGCCGTCCGGCGACACCGAGAGGGCGCTGCAGCTGACCGATGAGGCGATCGACGCGGTCCACACCGGTCAGGCTCAGCGCAACGTGCCCCCGGTGTCTGGGCCCTCGGGCCCACCGGGTCGTCCCCGAATTCCCGGTCGGTCGCCGAGCCGGACCTCGGCGACCGTGGCGCCGTCGGTCCGGGCCACGGACAGCACGTCGAGGGTGAGGACGTCGCGGCCCGGATGGCCGGTGGGCCCGTGGGCCCAGACATCGAGGACCCGGGCCGCCAGGATGGAGGGGTGGACCACGTCGATCGTCTCCTCGACCGAGGGAGGCCGCCTGGGGCCGACCGGGTGGCCCGCATCACCACGGTCGTGAACGGCGGGGTGGGGGCGGGCACGCAGAGGGTGGACGCCGACGGGCTCGTCGGGTTCGCGGACGGGTCGGCCCGACTCTGGATGCGCGTCGGCGAACCCCGGCAAGGGGTTCGCTCGCCCCCCGACGAGGGGCGGTCCGCCGGGGCACGCGGGATGAGCCCGGGCGTGGCGACGGCGACTCGTCAGCCGGGAACGGTCACCCCCGCCTCGTCGCCGTCGGCGACCGGCCTCGCCCGCGAGGGCACCCGGTCGCCGACCCGCGGGGCCACGAGGGGCGGCCGGTCCGCGGTGTCGACCCGGGGCACCGTGAGGGTGACGACGGTGCCGCGACCCGGGACCGACCAGATGTCGGCGCCGCCCCCCACCTCGCTCATCCGGCCCTGGATGGACTGCCGCAGGCCGTACCCGGCGGTCCCGTCGGCGTCGAAGCCCCGCCCCAGGTCGGCCACCCGGACCTGGACGGCCCCGGACGTCGTGGTGGCCCGCACCGTGACCCGCCGCACCCCGGCGTGCTTGCCGACGTTCGTCAGCGCCTCCCCGACCGCCTGCCGGAGGGCGTCGACCGCGGCCGGGTCCACCTGCGGCCGGGGGTCCACCTCCAGGTCCTCGACGACGAGGCGCACCTCGAGACCCGCCGCGATCGCGACGCCGGCCTGCTGGCGCAGGGCGCACGGGACGCCCGCCGCCGGCGGGGGCGGCGGGTCGGCGCCGTCCCGCTCCAGCAGCGCCCGGATCTCGGCGGCCTGGCCGCGGGCGGCGGAGCCGATGGCCGCCAGCCGGCGCCGCGCGTCGGAGCGGTGGTCACCGGACATCAGCGCGATGGCCTCGAGGGTCTGGAGCGCGGTGTCGTGGAGGTCCCGGTACTGCCGGGTGCGCTCGGCGGCGCGGCCCGCCCGCTGACCCTCCAGCCGGGCCAGGCCCCGCCCGCGCCGGTACATGGCGAGGGTGATCGTGCTGAGGGCGAACCCGATCACCGCCCACCCCTCCCGGACGAGCAGCTTGTCGAGCGGCTGATCGGCGACGGGGGTGCCGTTGACGGCGGTCATGGCGAACTGGAGCGGGATCCCCACGAGCAGGACGGTCGCCCCGGCCGGCAGCCCGCGCAGTGCGGTCCACGTGGCCACGGTGCCGACCAGGTAGAACCACGCGACGTCGTGCGCCTCGTCGTTCTGGGTGCCGGGAGGCAGGGCCGCCGCGAGCGCGAGGTTGAGCGCCACGGCGACCGTGAGGTCGGCCAGGAAGAGCCAGCTGGCACCGGGCAGCGGGCGGAAGGGCCGGCGGAAGACCGCGACCGCCGCCACCCCGTTGAACGCCACCGCGACGCCGAGGGCCCCGAGCACCCACATCACCGGCCGGCTCACCGAGGGGGCGGCCCCGAGGAACGCGATGAGCGAGGCGGGGGCCCCGACGCAGCGGTACACCATCCCGGCGGCCATGAGCCACCGGGACAGCAGCACCGTCCCGGCGTCCACGTCGTGGGGGTCGTCCAGCCTCGGCCGCGACGCGTGTACGTCCGCGTCCTGCCCCGCGTCCACTGCTGTCAGAGCGCGCATCGTCCTTGAAACGTAAGGCAGGGTCGGCTCTCGGCCAAGCCCCGGGTGGGTCCGGGGGCCCATCGTCGGGGTCCCGGAGCCCTGGGAGGCGAATCTGCGGGGCGCCACCCTGAACGGGTGGATGGGTCGATGCTCCGAGGGTCCGGGACGCCGGTGCCGGGGTCGCGTGCCCGCAGGTCGGGGAGGTGGTTCGGGGTCCGGGCGGGCACGCTGCGCGCCGGCCGCGGGCGGCCGCGCGCCCGGCGCGATGTGGGCCTCGTGGTCGCCGTCGCGGGCCTGGCGGTCGTGCTGGGGGTGGGAGGGGTGGCGTACGCGGTCCGAGGTGACGGTCTCGGTCCCGTGGTGGCGGCCGGCGAACGCACGGCGGCGGCCGGGTCGGCCCGGGTCGAGATCCTCACGCTGCTGGACGGGGGCGTGGGGCAGCCGAAGCAGCGGATCGACGCGACCGGCGTCGTCGACTTCGCCTCCTCGGCCCGCTACCTGGACTTCCGGGTGGGTCCGGCGCAGACGGAGGTGCCGGACGGTGCCGGTGGGGTCGCGCTGTCCGTCGTGGAGGTGGACGGTGACTCGTACTACCGCTACGCCTCGTGGGACGCCGGTCAGCCGTGGCTGCGGACGACCGGGAGCCCCGACGATCCGGATGACTCGGCTGGTGAGGCCGGCCTCGGCTCGCTCGCCCTGGACGACGTGGTGCTGGGCAACCGGTGGGACGTCCTGCGCGACGGCGTGGTCGACGTCCGGGAGCTGGGTGAGGAGACGGTCCGCGGGGAGCGGACGCGGCGCTACTCGGTGGACGTCGACCTCTCGCGGGTCGCGCTCGACCCGGAGCTTGGCGACGCGCTGCAGAGGGTGGCCCGGCAGGGGATGGTCCTCGACGTCTGGGTGTCCGACCGGATCCACCGGGTGCGGTACGTCCTCGACGCGGGGTCCGCGAACGTCGCGGCGGGGGATGCAGCGGCCGGGCCGGCCGGCGGGGTGGGTCCGGGAGCCTCGGTGGCCACGGTCATCGAGTATCACGACTTCGGGGTCCCGGCGGCGATCGAGGCACCCGGGAACGCCCTGGACGACACCCTGACCGGTGGCGAGGGCGAGGGATCATGACCGACCGCGGCTCGCGAAGGGCCTCGTGGGGTGACGACGGCCAGGTGGGACTGGAGTACCTGGGGCTGGGGGTGGCCGTCGTCGTGGTGGTGGGGTTGGTGCTGGGGTTGGTGGCGGGGGCCGTGCCGTGGGTGGGGGCGGGCGCGCGGACTGCGGTGTGCGAGATCTTCGACTCCGAGGGGGGGTGCGCGGAGGAGGTCGTGGCCGGGGACGGGCCGGCCCGGTTCGGGGACCTGCTGGAGTCGGGGATGGACGTGCGGGGGGTGGGGTTGCCGTCGTTGGTGGAGCTGGGGGTGGATCTGGAGGGGGTGTCGTTCGGGGATCTGCTGGAGTCGGGGGTGGACCTGTCGGGGATGACGTTGTCGTCGTTGACGGATCCGGGGTCGGGGGTGGACGTGTCGGGGGTGGACGTGTCGACGTTGATCGACGCGGGGGTGGTGTTGGACGTGGACGCGGACACGTTGCGGGAGCTGGGGGTCACCGGGGTCGAGGAGCTGCTGGCCCAGTACGCCTCCGATCCGGCGGCGGACCCCGCGGTGGACCCCGCGGTGGACCCCGCGGTGGCGGCTGGGGACGAGGGTGTCCAGGAGGTGAGCGTGGGGGTCGGGGACTCGGCGGGGTTCCTGGGGGCGTTGCTGGAGCAGGGGTTGATCACCCCGGAGCAGTACGCGGCGTTCACGGCCGATCCGGAGTTCATGGCGGGGCTGAACGAGGTGTTGGCGTCGGGTGGGGTCGCGACGCTGGACTCCCCGGGTCAGCAGCAGATCAACGAGCTGCTGGCGGCCAGCCAGGAGCAGCTGACGGCGGTGCTGGCGGGTCCGCTGGACCTGGGGGCGGGGCCGAGCACGTCGCAGCTGCTCGCGTTGTACGCCATGGCGGGGACGAACGACCGGGCGTTGCAGGAACTGACGATGCACTGGCTGTTCGTGAAGTACCCCGAGCTGGAACTCCACTACGACGCCGACGCCGACACGTTCTCGTGGTGGCACCGGGGGGACCCGCAGTCCTCACCGTTCCTCGATTCGCTCATCGCGAACCTGACGCCCATGGACATCGAGGGCAACTTGCTGTCTCGGACGCAGCGGGACAACGAGCAGGGAGAAGGGGTCTGCCGGTCCGAGGAGTGCCACGGGTCGTCCAGGGGAGTGTTCTCGGTGCGCCCGAAGTTCGAGGCGATCAATCAGGACAAGGACGCGGATCTGTCGGTCGGCGACGACTTCCGGCTGGGGATCGTGGGGCCGGCGATCGGGTTGACCCTGGACGAGGACGGGGACTTCGTGGTCCCGGGAGGCGATCGATTCGGGTTCGACATCGATGACAACCGGGTGGAGAAGCGGGACGGGGACAACGCCGACGGCCAGGACCTGTTGATCCGGCAGTGGCTGGGTCAGATCGACCCGGGGTTGCTGGAGGGGTCGGACTCGATCGCGGTCAACGCCCAGGGCGAGGTCGTCGAGGGCGGGCTGGGGGACGACTCGCTGCTGCAGATCGGCGGGGACGTCACGTATGACCCGGGCGGCGGGGTGAACACCGCGGTGATCACCGACGGGTCGGGCACGACGGTGGTCGACGGCCATGGCGACACCGCTGTCGTCACGGTGCCCACCGGCGGGGAGCCGGGGTCCGGGGACGGGGTGGAACTCAACGTGGTCGACAACGGGCTGGCCTATCAGGGGGACCTGTCGGTGCTCATGGGCACGGACGGGACCCTGACGGCCGACCTGGACGAGGCCGGGGTGCGGAACTTCGCCATCGACGAGGGCGTGACGATCGATGCCTCCGGGGGGATCACGTCCACCGACGACGGCGGCGTGGAGACCATCACCAACGCCGGGACCCTGACCGGGGACGGCGGGGCCCTGTCGGTCGTCGACCTCGGACCCGGGGACGACGCGCTGACGACGACGTCGGGGTCGACGATCAGCGACCTGCAGGTGGACTTCGGCGACGGCGACGACACCGGCGACCTGGCCGGGGCCCTGGAGAACACCGACATCAGCCTGGGCGAGGACAGCGACCTGCTGATGGTCCGCGACACCGTCACCGGTGACGTCGTGGTGGTGGACCCGAAGTCGTCGTGGATGTGGGCCGGCGGCGACGACGTGAAGGAGAACGACCAGCTGCTGCTGGTCGGGGACGGCTTCGAGCTCGTCGACCCGGACGACCCCGGCGCGGGCATCCAGCGCCTCGCCGAGGACGGCACCCCGATCACCAGCATCGGCTTCGACGGCGACCCGGAACGGGTCGAGCTCATCGCCGTGGTCGACGAGGACGGGGCGATCAAGGAGCAGTTCCAGTCCGTCGACCCCGAGATCCGCGAGAAGGGCGGGTTCCTCGGCATCCTCTCCGACGTCGCGAAGATCGCCGGTATCGCCACCGGGCAGGTCTGGCTCACCGGCGTCGGCGTCGCCCTCGACGGCGCCCACACCGCCGTCAACGGTGGCGACGCCTTCGACGTCGCCGTCACCACCGGCACCGGCATCATCGGCGCCACCACCGGCCTGGACTGGGCCATCCCGGCCGGGGCCACCATCACCAGCGCCGCCAACGGCGACTGGGACACCGCCCTGCTCAGCGGCCTCACCGCCGTCGGCGGCCTCGGCGACATCCCCGACCTCACCAACGCCGCCCAGGCCACCACCGGCGTCGTCAACTCCGTCGAGGCCTTCGCCAACGGCGACCCCCTCGGCGTCGTCCGCGGCCTCGTCCAGGCCACCGACGCCGCCACCGGCACCACCAACCAGGACACCTACAACCAGATCCTCACCAGCACCGACGTCGTCCAAGCCCTCGCCACCCTCGACCCCAACGACCCCACCTCCTACAGCAACCTCGCCCTCGCCGTCACCACCGCCGCCGACACCTACGGCGCCTTCGAACCCCCACGACCCGACGCCGACACCGGCGAATTCCTCCCGGACGTCCCGCTGGCGCCGGACTCCCGGTACGCGAACGTCTGGTTCCCGGAGTCGGACACCCCCGGATTCGACCTCGCCCCCGGCGAGACGCGCGACTACACCATCGACGGCACGACCTGGAAGATCGAGAACTTCGGCGAGGAAACCGACCGGGACGGCATGACCCGCCGCGCCTCGTTGCAATACGAACAGGTGGACGAGACGGGCGAGGGAGTCCCGTATACCCCCAGCACCGAGCCGTACGTGGATATTTTGAACGAGACGGAGTGGCTCGTCGAGACCACGATCACGAGCTCATACGAGGACGGGACCTCTCACACCGTCGAACGGACCTGGACGCCAATCGACGAATCGAACATCGATGAGATCTTGCCCGAACAGCGAGAGGTGTCCCAGCCCTACCGTAACGTGGGAACCGTTGTTCGAGACGCCTGTCTGGCTTTGATCATCCTATGTACCGGCGCTGGGTCGCCGGACGGGGTCAATCGATACGACCCCAGGCAGGCACCGCCGCCGGCGGCCGTGAGCGAGGAGCAAAAACGCAATCGAGAGCTCGACCTCTTCCCGTATGAGGGGCTCCCGCCGGGAACCGAACCCGAACCGCAGACGACGGCACCCGACGACGACATCATGCGGGCCCCGGAGATCGGGGAGCCGACACCAACTGGTGCGCCGACGGCCGCGCCCGAACCGATGCCCGACCTCCGCACGCCGTTGCCGGACCTCAACCGCACTCCCCTGCCGACACTGACCGCACGGGAGCGCGAGGAGGATCTCGTCGAGAACGAGCCCGTCGAGGACGAGGAGCCGAGATACCTGCCGCCGGTCGAGGACGAGGAGGACGAGGAGGACGAGACCGGAGACAACTGGCAGTGGGTGGACGACATCGGTGAAGGTGTGGGCACCGGCCTGCTGTGGTTCATCGAGCAGTTGATCAGGGAGCGGCAGGCGAACCCGTGAGCCGCGCGGCCGGGCGTCGATCGACCGACCGCCGGGGCCGGTGTGATGACTGGGAAGGATCAGCCGGGCGGCTCCGTGTCGTCCACGACGCCCACCTCCACCGCCAGCCGGGTCAGCTCCGGCCGGCGGCGGCGTCCCGTCTTCTCGCGGATGCGGTCCAGGTGCGACTGCACCGTCCGCACACTGATGACGAGCTCCGCCGCGATGCCCTGGTCGGTCTTCCCCTCGGCGAGCAGGGCCAGCACCTGCAGTTCCCGGGACGTCAGCGCCGCGGCGCCCCGGCCGGCCTCGGGCTCCCCCGCGATGCCCGCGACGGCCGGCGGCGGGTCGAGCACGCCCCCGGCGGCCAGGGTGCGGATGGCCGCGACGATGGTGCCGGCGTCGGCATCCTTCGTGAGGTACCCGCGCGCCCCCGCGGCCAGCGCCTCCTGCACGGTCGCCGGGCGCGCCGCCGCCGACACGACGAGGACCACACGCCCGGCCCCGGCCAGCCCGCGGACGCCGGCGCAGCCGCGGACCCCCGGCAGGTGGAGATCGAGCACGACGACGTCCGCGACCGGGATCCCGGGTCGTTCCTCGGCCCGGGCCAACTCCGCGATGGATCCGACCGCCGCTGTGACACGGAACTGCGGCGCCGACGAGACGGCTCCGACCAGGGCCTCCCGGTACAGCGGATGGTCCTCGACCACGGCGACCGTGACGGTCGCGTCGGCTGGGTCGTCCACGGGCGCAGCATGGCAGGAGGGCCCCCGCCGGCCGCGTCCGGTGGGGCCCCGGTCACTCGTAGGCCGGTTCCTCCTCCTTCTCGCCCCGGGACCGGTACCTGCGGTACAGCAGGAGTGCCGCCGCCCCCAGCCCGAGCGCCGCGAGGATCAGGTACAGACCCGTGAGGTCGGGAGGCGCGGGAGGCAGGTCGGTCGCCGCCTGGTCGGCGGCGGCGTCGGCCTCGGCGGCGGCAGCCGAGGCCGACGGTGTCGGGGTGGGCACCGCCACCTGGTCCTGGACGACGTCGAGGACGAACGGGTGCTCGACCTCCCCGGGGAAGCCGACGATCTCGACCGACAGGTAGTACGGGCCGGCGTCGAGCACGGCGCCCGAGGTCAGCGCCTCCCCGTCGAGCACGCCGGTGCTGACCGCGAAGGTGGCGGCCTGGCCCCGGCCGGTGGTCCCCAGCACCTCACGGGCGACCTCGCGGGCGTTCTCGTCGTTCCAGGTGATCTGGACCCCGGCCCCCTCCGGCACCTCCTCGCCCGTGGCGATGGTGAGCCGGGCGGTCATGGCGTCGCCCTCGTTCGCCCGCAACGAGTACCAGCGGATGTCGTCGTTGCGGATCCCGTCGCTGTAGGAGCCGACCTCCAGCTCCTGCGCGTCGATGAGCGAGGGACCCCCGTCCACCGCGGTGCCCCGGGCCTCGAAGGAGTTCTGCGCCCGCTGCTGCGCCGCCGTCAGCTCGGCGCCCAGGTCCTCGACGTCCGAGACGTTGATGAAGCGCCCCCCCGTCGCCTCGGCGATGCACCGCAGCTGGCGCTGGCCGTCGGGCTCGACCTGCAGGCCCACGACCTCGACCCGGACCCCGTTGCGGCCGAGCTGGTCGGCGACGTCGCAGGGCGGCGGCCCGAGACCGTCGTCGAAGCACTCGTCGAGGCCGTCGGACACCACGACCATCGCGCCCCGCCGGTCGTCGGGCAGGTCCGCCGCGCCCTGCTCCAGGGACAGCCCCAGCGGGGTCTCGCCGAGCGCCTGCGTGGTGGCGATCCGGGAACGCAGCCGGTCCAGGTCGCCGGCCGCGACCGGGACGACGTTCTCGGTGTCCTGACAGGCCTGCGGCTTGTCCCGGCTCGGCACCCGGTGGCCGAAGACGCGGAGTCCGACCGCGGTCTCGGCCGGCAGGGAGTCCACCAGCCGGACGAGGGCGTCCTTGGCGGTCTCGATCCGGGTCCCCCCGGCGCCGTCGGGCTCCTTCATGGACCCCGAGGCGTCGAGGATCAGCAGCAGCGCGCCGGGCACCTCGCTGGGCGGCGACGGGCCCTGCGCGGAGGTCGCGGGAGCGGGCGTGACGGTCGCGGTCGCGGTCGCGGAGCCCGGTTCCGCGGTGTCCGCGCTGGTCGCGGCGGTCCCGGCGGAGAGCCCGCGGCCGCCCGCCGGAGCCGCTGCGGCGGCCGGCGCGGCCGCCAGCAGGGCCGCGGCGGCGACGAGGGCCGGTGTCCTCAGCACGAGCGCACGATACGGAGAGACACGTCCCGTGACCGAGCCCGATCGGCCCCTTCCGGGCTAAATGGGTGGAAATACCCATATACAGCGAGTGACGGCGCAAGGCCATCCTCGTCACCGGTCGACGAAGGGAACCTCATGCCGGAACCGCTGCGCCGCGGCTCCTCCGTCCTCGCGGATGCACCCGGGTCACCGGGCTCCGCCGAGTGGCGCGGCGTCTTCGCGACGGACGGCGGGGGCGGGGCGAGCCCGGTCTCGGGAGTGCCCGTCGTCGACGTCTCGCGGCCCGCGGCCCTCGCCCTCGCGCTCGGCCCCGTCGACGACCCGCTGCGCGACGACGTACCCGCCGGGGACGCCCCTCCCGACGACATCCCGGTGGTCGTCGTACACCGGGCGGCCGACGAGCACGAGGTCCGGGTGGCCGCGTCGGTCCTCGTCGGCCACCGGCCGCGCGTGCCCGTGGCCCTGGTGCCGACCGACCACGCCCCGCTCGCCGGGATCCTCGCCCTGGCCATGGCGCAGGGGGTCGCGACGGACGCCGGGCACGCGGTCGCCGCCGTCCGGGACCTGCTGTCGGCGTCCTGGTCCGCCGTCGTCACCTCGTCCGTGGCCGGCCTCGACCACCCGGCGCCCACCGTGGCCCAGCACCTGCGGTCCTGGTGGCCCCGCGCCCGCTTCGTGGTCCGGCTCGGCCCCCGCCCCCGGATCGTGTCCGCGGCCCGGCCGCTCCTCGCCCTCGACGGGTCGCCGGCCAACGGCCGGGACCTGTACGCGACGTCCGCAACGGAGGACGACCCCGTGACCCGTGCCCTCGTGTCCTGGACGGCCAGCAAGTCGGTCCGGGCCGTCCCGCTCCCCGACGGGATGCCGCCGCCGCTCGGCATCACCGGCGGCGACCAGCTCGCCCTGCTGCCCTCGGAGCCCGGCGACGTGGTGCGCCGGCCCGGCGTGCCCTGCCCGGGCGGCCTGGCGGCGTCGGGCGAGGTGTGCGACTTCTGCCGGACGCTGCTCCCGGGCGCCTCGGCGCGCCACGCCCGCGAGGTCCTCCCCGGGGTCCCGGCATGAACTCGCGCCAGCGCCGGGGCATCGTCCTCATCATCCTCGGTGCGGTCGTCGCGGCCCTCGTCTTCGTCGTCGTGACGATCTACGTCCGCAACGTCAGCAGCCAGGTGGGGCCGATGACCACCGTCTACGCCGCCCGGGACGTGATCGACCCCTACACCCCCCTCGGCCCCGACAACCTGCAGCCGGTCGAGCTGCCGCAGCGGTGGTCGGCCCCCTCCGCCCGGGTCGACCTCGCCAGCCTTGAGGGGCGTCGCGTCGGCTTCCAGCTCGAGGCCGGCACGGTCGTCACCTCGGACATGCTGATCCCGCCGAGCGACCTCAACCCCAGCGAGCGCGAGATCGCCATCAACGTCGACGCGGTCACCGGGGTCGCGGGCCGGGTCCGCCCCGGGGACCGGGTGGACGTGTTCGCGATCTTCTCGGACGTCCCGGGGCTCCCGAGGCAGGCCCAGGTCCTGGTGCGCGACGTCCGCGTGGTCTCGGTCGGAGGCACCCAGACGGTCGTCGAGGAGGACGAGGCCGACGGCCTGACCCGGCAGCAGTCCATCCCCGTGACCCTGGCCCTGGAGCCCGACGACTCCCTGGCGGTGACGTACGCGAGCGCCTTCGCCGAGGAGGTGCGACTGGTCGCGCTGCCGACCGACCGCGGCGTCGACCGCGGCGGGGAGATCGACCAGTTCGACGCCGGCAGCCTGGGCGGACAGGCCGTCCCCGAGGGGCAGGACCCCTTCAACCCCCCCGAGGTGGTGGAACCGTGACCGGCGTCGTCGTCGCCGCGGCGGACCAAGGTCTGGCCCGGCAGATCCAGAGCCAGCTCGCCGAGATCGGCGACACGGAGGTGCTGGCCGTCGCCGCGACCAGCCGGGAGGCGTCGGAGGCGGTCCTCGAGCACGAGGTGGACGTCGCCCTGGTCCACGAGGCGCTGGGCCCGGAGCCCGTGCTCAGCCTGATCCGCGACCTGGGTGTGCGCCGTCCGGCCACCGCCATCCTGCTCATCGCGACCGAGCCCGACACCGAGATGGTCACGGCGGCCATGGACGCCGGGGCCCGGGGCCTGGTCACCCTGCCGCTGACGTTCGGGCAGATCGAGAGCCGGCTCCGGTCGGCGGCCGCCTGGTCGCAGCAGATCCGCCGCACCATGGTGGGCGGCGGGGACACCGACGACGACCTGTCAAGGGGGCGGACCGTCGGCATCGCCGGCGCCAAGGGCGGCGTCGGCGCCACGACGATCGCCTGCCACCTGGCCCTCGACGTGGCCCGCTCGGTGCCCTGGGCGCGGGTCTGCCTGGTGGACCTCGACCTCGAGAAGGGCGACGTCCCCGGCGTCATCGACGTCCGTCACCGGGTCGGTGTCTCCGACCTCGCCAAGGTGGCCACCGACCTCTCCCCGGGGACGGTGGCCGACGCGGTCACCCGCCACGAGTCGGGGGTGGACCTGCTGCTCGCGCCGTTCGACGTCCACGATGTCGAGTGGGTGACGCCCACCGCCCTGCGGCAGGTCCTCGCCGCGCTGCGCCGGGAGTACGACCTCGTACTCCTCGATCTCGGGTCTCACGCCACCCCGGCCCAGGCCACCGCGATCGAGCTGGCCGACGAGGTCATCCTCGTCGTCACCCCGGACGTGGTGGCCGTGCGCGGGATGCGACGGTCCCTCACGGCGTGGGAGTCACTGGGCGTCTGCAAGGAACGCGACGTGCGCGTCCTGCTCAACCGGGTGAGCAAGCAGGTCACGATGACACCGGACACGATCCGCCAGCTCACCCGAGCCTCGGTGCTCCCACACCATCTGCCCGCGGGGTACCGACGGCTCGAGCCGGCCGCCAACGCCCGCGATCCGCTGATCCTGCATCACCAGGCCTGGTGGACATCGTTGCGCAGGACCGGCCGCGAGCTCGGCCTCGTGGCGCACGACGGGAACGGGCGGGCGCTTCCCGGATCGGGCCCTGCTGCGCGCCTGGCTCCCCCTCCCCGCGACACGTTCCCGCGTCGGCAACCCCCTGCCGACCCTGCCGCCGGATCCGCAATGGCGGGGTCCTCCGGCCCGGGGGATCCGGGGATGGACGTCGAGGTGCCGCTGGTGGCCGCCGACGCGGTCTCCGCTCCACGGCGTCGTCGCGTCCTGCGAACGAGGGGCGATGCGGGGCTGGTCTCTCTTGAGGCCCTCGTCGTCTTCCCGATCTTCATGCTGATGGCCTTCGTCGTCTGGCACATGGCGGCTCTCGGGATCGCCGTGCCGCTGCAGGCGAACGCGGCCTCGGCCGCCACGCGGGCGGCGTCCATAGGCCTGGACCCGCAGCGCGCCGCCCAGGACGCACTCCCCGCCGGCTTCGCCAACGGGGTGAGAGTCTCCGGAGGCGGCGGCGCCCTCACGGTGTCGCTGTCCATCGACGGCGTCAGCCAGTTCCCCGGGTTGCCCCGCACGATCTCCACGACCCGCGCGGTGGTGAGCGAGCCGTGAGGCGGCGACCTCCCGGGAGCGGGGACTCCGGCATGGTGTCGGTCGAGATGCTGGCGCTGGTCCCGTGGCTCTTCGTCCTTGCCGCCGTCGCCTTTCAGGCCGGCGTCGTCGGGTGGGGTGTGACGTCGGCCGACGAGGCGGTGCGCCAGGGGGTGCGGGCGCAGAGCCTGGGACAGGACGGGTGCGCCGCAGCTCGGACGACGCTCTCGTCCTCGCTGGAGATGGGCCAGTGCACGGCGACCGGCGGGTCGCTCGGGGACGGCAACGCCGTTCGGATCGTGGTCGACATCCCGGTGGTGCGGCCGGCGACCGACTGGATCCCGCGGGTCCAGGTCACCCGAGAGGCGTTCCTCCCGTGAGGCCCGGGAGGTCCCGATGAGGTCGTACAACGGGTTCGGGCCCGAACGGACTCCCATCCGCCGTGGGGTCCCGGCGTCCGACGTGGACCGTCCCCTGGTGGATCGCTTCAAGCGGCTGCTGCTCGAGGAGGTCGACCTCCAGGAGCTCGGCCGGCTGGAGGTCTCGCAGCGGCGGGTCCGGCTCGAGCGTGTCATCGCCCACCTGATCTCACGCGAGGGGGTCATCCTCACCACGCGGGAACGCAACCGGCTCGTCCGCCGGGTCGTCGACGAGTCGATCGGCCTGGGTGTCCTGGAGCCGCTGCTGGCCGACCCCGCCATCAGCGAGATCATGATCAACGGTCACGACGAGCTGTACGTCGAACGGTTCGGGCGCCTCGAGCGGCTGCCCACCGGGTTCACCAGCCGCGACCAGCTCATGCAGACCATCGACCGGATTGTGTCGACGGTCAACCGCCGGGTCGACGAGTCCAGCCCCATGGTGGACGCTCGCCTGCCCGCCGACGCCCGGTTGCCGCGCGGCGCCCGGGTCAACGTCGTGCTGCCGCCGCTGGCACTGCGGGGCCCGACGATGACGATCCGGCTGTTCCCCAAGGCCCTCGGGATGCCCGACCTGCTCCAGTTGCGAAGTATCGATCATGCGACCGCGGACCTGCTGGCGGCGTGCGTCATGGCCCGGCTCAACGTCATCGTGTCCGGCGGCACCGCCTCCGGGAAGACGACGATGCTCAATGCCCTGTCGGCGTTCGTGCCCAACGCCGAGCGGATCATCACCATCGAGGACGCCGCCGAGCTCCACCTGGTCCAGGACCACGTGGTGCAGCTCGAGACGCGCCCGCCGAACGTCGAGGGGCACGGTCAGGTGACGATCCGGGACCTGGTCCGCAACGCGCTGCGGATGCGGCCGGACCGGATCGTCGTCGGGGAGGTCCGGGGCGGGGAGGCCCTGGACATGCTCCAGGCGATGAACACCGGCCACGAGGGCTCACTGGCCACCATCCACGCAAACAGCACCGCCGACGCCCTCAGCCGGCTGGAGACGCTGGCCTCCATGTCGGACGTCGAGCTGCCGTTCGCGGCGGTGCACGACCAGGTGAACGGCGCGGTCGACGTCATCGTCCAGCTGGTCCGGGCCGCGGACGGCACGCGTCGGGTGGTCGCGGTCGACTACCTCACCAGCCGGTGGCGTGAGGACTACCACCTGGAGCCGGTCATGCGGTTCGACGCCCAGGCGCTCGACGGTCGCGGCGACTACCTTCGGAGCCCGCTGCCGGACGGTCTGGTGACCAAGCTCCGGCAGCGTGGTGTGCCGGTCCCAGCGGCTTTCCGGGTCGAGGGCGTGGGCGTGGCGCTCCCCGACGGCCGAGCCGTGGTGGGCGGTGGTGCCGGATGACCGCGCTCACCTGGCTGCTCGCGACGGCCGCGGTCTGGCTGCTGCTGCTCGGTGCCGTCAACCTCGCCGCCGCCGTCGTCGACCGTCACCGGCTGCTCGGTGCGGTCGTCGACGGTCACGACGAACGGTCCCGGGCCCGATACGACGCCTTGGACGTGTGGTTCGCACGGAGTCGTGTCGGTGCCTGGCTCGAGCGTGAGCTGATCCTGGCCGGCAGCTCACGGCGTCCCCTCACCGTCGTCATGGTCGGTATCACCGTCAGCCTGGTCGCCGTGGGCCTGGTGTGGGTCCTGCTGGCGCCCGCCCTGAGCGTCGTCGGTGTCCTGCTCGCCCTGGTCGTCCTCAGAGGATGGCTGCGTCGGGGGAAGGACCGCCGTCGGGAGGCCTTCATCACTCAGATGCCCGAGCTCGCCCGGGTCGTCGCCAACGCGACGCACGCGGGCCTGTCGATCGCCACCGCCATCGCGGTTGCCGGCGACGAGATGTCGGAGCCGGCCCACACCGAGCTCCAGCGGGTCTACACCCGCCTGAGCTTCGGGACCCCGCTCGAGACCGCCCTCAACGAGATGCGGGCCCGCATCCCCTCCCGCGAGGTCTCTGTGCTGGTCTCGACACTCCTCGTGAGTGCCCGGGCCGGGGGATCACTCGTGACCTCCCTGCGCACCATCGCCGACACCCTCGAGCAGCGGCGCGAGACGCGCCGGGAGGTCCGGACGGTCCTGTCGCAGTCCGTGGCCACCGGCTACTCCGTGCTCGGCTTGGGCATCGCCGTGCTGCCGTTGCTCAATCTGCTGTCGCCCGGCACGGTCGAGCTGATGACCCGGGAGCCGATCGGCATCGCGGCACTCGGCGCGGCGGGCGTCCTCTTCGCCGTCGGTCTCGTCGTGATCCGCCTGATGATCCGGATCGAGGACTGAGCCGTGGCGGACGTCGCCGCCACCCTGCTGCCCGCCGTGCCGGCTGCGGTCCTCGTGGCGGCTGTCGGACTGGCCTTCGCCGGAGTGCGCAACCTCCGGTCCGATCCCGTCAGCGAACTGGACGTGGACGATCTCGTGCTGCTGCGCGAGACCCGTCGGGAGGAGGCCACCGGCCTGGGGGCCCTCGACCGGCTGGCACTCCCCTTGGTGCCGTTGCTGCTGCGGATCATGGGTTCCGGGCTCCGGGCGCGTCTCAGGCGCATGATCGAGCTGGCAGGGCGGCCCCAGGGGATCGACGTCGACACCGTGGTCCGCAGGATCGCGGTCTGGTTGCTGTTCCTGACACCGGTCGCGGTCATCTTCCTGGTTCAGGGCCGCTGGTATGCCGCCGTGCTCGCCATCGGCCTGGCGATCGTCCTGCCGCTGGCCGGGCTGGCCCGGACCCGACGGGTGCGGCAGGAGACCATCTCCCGGGAGCTGCCGGACTTCCTCGACATCCTCGCCGTCACGGTCAACGCGGGCGTCGGGTTCCGGCAGGGCCTCGCCACCATCAGCGACCGCTTCGGAGGGCCCGTGGCCGACGAGGTGGCGCTCACCCTGGAGCAGATCCGCAACGGCGCGTCGATGCGGGAGGCCTTCCGCCGACTCCAGGAACGCAATGACTCCCCGCAGCTGTCGTCGTTCGTCACCGCCTTTCTCCAGGCGGAGGAGCTGGGGGCGCCGCTGGCGCAGACCGTCAACCGGATCGCCGCCGACATGCGGCGGGAGAGCGCCCAGCGCCAGCGCCGACTGGCGGCCCAAGTCTCGCCGCGGGTCACCCTGGTGTCGTCACTCATCATCCTTCCGGGGGCGCTGGCGCTGCTGACGGTCGGGTTCTTCCTCGGCAGCGACGTCGACCTCAGCCTGTTGCAGGAGCAGACCCCGTGACGGCCGCAGCGGACGCCGCGCCGCAGGAGCTGTCCGAGCGACTGGTGCGGATCGCCCTCATGGTGCGCTTGCTGGCCCTCAGCCTCACGGTGCTCGACCTCGCGTTCCGCGGCCCCGATCCGGGGACCCTGCTGTTGCTCGTGGCCCTCAGCGTGACGAGCTTCGCCGGGCTCCGCTCGCCGGGGCTGAGACGCGCGGTCTCGCGGTACCCCCTGCTCGCGGTGCCCGACGTCCTGCTGGTGTCGACGGTCCCGGTGCTGGTCGGTGAGGACAGCCCGCTGTCGCTCGTGGGGGTGAGTTCGGCGCTCGTCATCGGGGTGCTCTTCCCGCTCCGCATCGTCGTCCCGCTCGGTCTGCTGCTGGTCTGCAGTCACGTGTGGGCTCTCTGGCCGTGGGCGGGCATGCTGACGGACGCCGCCCGCCTGCCGGTTGTGGTCGTGTCCGTGACGGCGATGGGCGTGGCCTTCCGCCGGCTGTCCGACCGGCAGGCGGACCTGGAGCGCCGGGCTGCCGCCGCCCGGGTCGTCGAGGCCGCGGCTCGCGAACGGCTGCGCATCGCCCGCGACGTCCACGACACGGTTGCCAAGGCCTGCCAGGGTGTCGCGCTCACCGCCGCCTCGCTGCCGGCATGGATCGAGCGGGACGTCACCGTGGCTGTCCGCCACGCCGACGCGGTGGTCGCCGCCGCGCGGGAGGCGGTGACGTCCGCGCGCGACCTCCTGACGTCGCTGCGCCTCGACGACCCTGCCCGCCCGCTCGGCGACGTCCTGGAGGAGCTGGCGACGAGGGCGGCGACGGTTGGCCCCCTGCAGGTGAGGACCGATCTTCGCCCCGTCGGCCCCCTGCCGCCGGCGGACCGCCACGAATTGGTCTGGGCGGTGTCGGAGGCCCTCACCAACGTGATCCATCACGCCCAGGGCGCCCGGGTGACGCTGCGCCTGGTCCAGCGGGCCGGTTTCGTCTGGGTGTTCGTCCGGGACGACGGTCCCGGGTTCACCCCCGATCGGGAGGCGGAGACGATGGCGGACGGTCACTTCGGTCTCGTCGGCATGCGCGAGCGGCTGGCCTCGCTCGGCGGACGCGCGGAGATTGCCAGTGCGCCCGGTGCCGGGACCCGGGTGACGCTCGCCGTCCCGACAACGTCGGCCCTGCCGGTGGGGCCGCGACGACCCGACCCGGAGAGCCGGCGGGCCGTGCCGACGAGTGCCGTCATGACCGGATCGACGCGATGACGGCGGCCCGGTCCTGGAACCCCGGCGATGCCGAGCCCCCGGCGCGACCGGTCAGCGTCCTCGTGGTCGACGACAACCCGGTCGTGCGATCCGGCCTGCTGGCGCTGCTCGGCGTGGACCCCCGGCTGTCGGTGGTGGGGGAGGCGGGCAACGGCGAGCAGGCCGTCGAGGCGGTGCGGCACCTGCGCCCCGACGTCACCCTCATGGACATCCGGATGCCCCGGCGCGACGGCCTGAGTGCGGCCCGGGAGCTGTCGTCGCTGACCAAGGTGGTCATGACGACGTTCACGGACACTCCGGAGGCTATCCACGACGCCGTGGACGCCGGTGCCGTCGGATACCTCGTGCACGGCACGTTCGCCGAGGCGGATCTCGTGGCCTGCGTCGTCGCCGCGGCCGCCGGGAGCGGGGTGTTCGGCTCGCCCGCGCTGGCCGCCCTGCGAGCGGGACGCCCGGAGGAGCAACCGGAGCGGCCGTCGCACGGCCTGAGCCCGCGGCAGATCGAGATCATGGACCTCATCGCCCAGGGCGACAGCAATACGACGATCGCCCGGCGGCTCTTCTTGGCGGAGAAGACCGTCAAGAACCACGTGAACCACATCTTCGCCAGCCTCGGGGTCACGACCCGGGCCCAGGCGGTCGCCCTCTGGCTGGGGGGTAGACCCCATTCCGTACGGGCTCCCACATGAGCCGCCGTGCCCTGTCGCGCATTCGGTCGTGGGCCCTCGGACCCATGGCGGGATGTCGTTCGCTGTGCCCGGGGGAGGCCTCTCGCGATTGGGCCTCGTCTTGGGTCCGCGGGCCCGTGACCGTCCGCGTCCCCGGTCGTAGCTTGTACTTCGGAGACGGTAGGAAGATTCACACCGACGCCGTCCCGACGACCATCGAACGGAGACCGGCGAAGCCGGGTGAGGAGAACCATCATGAAGAACTATCTCGCACGTCTGCGGACGCGGGCCCAGAACGAGCGCGGGCTGGTAACGCTGGAGTACCTGGCGATCGCAGTGCTCATCGGAGTGGTCGTGGTGGCCGTCGTCACGATGCTCCGCACCGTGATCCCCGAGGTCGAGACGGATTTCACCACTCTCATTACGGACATCTTCACCAGTGGCGAGGGCGGGGCGTAAGCCGACCGGAGGAGTGTGACCCGATCGTCCCGATCTCCGAGTCGCCCGGGAGGCCAGCAGGCCTCCCGGGCGGCCGGCATGTGCTCGCGCCCAGCCCCATCCTCACGTCGCTTCAGGCATCGGGTGAGGGTCAATTCCATCTGAAAGCGGCGGGGCGGTCGTCGCAGACATTTTTCCTGTCCCGGGTCCAGGAACCCGTGACTGTTCGCTCTCCCGCTCCCGACCCGTTCTCCGGAACGACAGGTGAAACTCGTAGGCACGTCGTCCCGACGACTGTCGAACCGATCCGGCGCGGCCGGGTGAGGAGCACCTTGGTGACGACCCGTCTGGCGCGTCTGCGAACACGGGTCCGGCAATCCTTCCGGGCGGTCGCCGTGTGCTCACGACCCGGCCTGCCACGGCGGGACCGACGGCCATGACGTCGCACCGCCTCCGTCTCGGGCTGCCCGCCGCGGGACTCCCCCCGCCCCGCGGCGACCGGGGGCTGATGCCCACCGCCCTCCTCCTGCTCGTCGTCCTCGTCGTCCTCGGCCTCGTGGTCCTCTTCACGCTTCCGCTGGGGGCGGCCACCGACCAGAAGACGCGCAGCCGGACGGCGGCCGACGCCGCCGCGCTCGCCGGGGCGCACGCGGCCCGTGAGGAGTGGGTTTACCTGCTGAGCGCGCCCGGGACGTTCGCCTTCCCGACCGTGCCCGGGATCGCGGCGTCGGCCGGAGGCGGCCCGGCGGGGGACTACGCCGGCCGGCACCAGGCGGTGCTCACCGGGTATCAGCTCCGCGGCGACGGGACGGTGTACTCGCGCGTCCGCAACACCGACGACACCGACCGCCTCGACGGGCAGGCCGAGAGCGACGCCACCGCTGCCCTGCCGATCTCCTTCGACGCCTGCGAATGGGACAACACGTCGCCGCCGCTGGTCAGCCGGGAGGAGCTCGAGGAGGCGAGGTCGGGTCCTGCCGGACAGCGGGACACCGACGGCGACGAACTGCCGGACGGTGAGGACGGGGATCTCGACGACGACGGCATCCCCAACGGCGAGGACCCCGACGCCGACGGAGACGGCGTGTCGAACGGCGACGAGGACGCCTTCGGCGAGGAGCTCGTGCTCGACCCCCGCCCCACGTCGTTCGTGCGGACACTGGTCTGCGGGCCCTGGCGCGCCTCCTATGTCATCGACAACATAGCCGGCGTGTACCCCACGGTGGCCTACGCGGGCGGCGAGACACCGGAACTGCTCATCGAGGCACTGGAGCCGAGGTTGATCGACTGATGCGAACCTCTCGACGACCGGCGCCCGCCGTGGCAGCGGCCATCCTCGCGCTCGGCCTTACCCTGCCGGTCGTCCCGGTCGCCGCAACGACCGGCCCCCCGGCCTCGACGGATCCCCCGCCGGCCTCGGTGACCAGTGCCGACGGCGTCGAGGTGACGACCTTCGGCGTGGTCCGCGCCCATCAGTTCAACCGCCTGGACCGGCCCGAGGTCACGGTTGCCGTGCACGCTGTCCAACGGCTCGACGACGCGACGGTGGTGTACCTGTCCCTCGGCAGTGACGATCCGGCCGCGTTCGCAGCGGCGTCGCTGGCCAGCACCGTCGCCGAACAGGTCGGCACCCAGATCGGGGCCCGGTACGCCGGCGGCGAGGGCCTCACCGACGTCCGCGTCGTCGATGCCGAGGCCGGCGAGGTGCTGACCGTGGTGCCGGCGTCCGAGTCTGCCGGTCCGCTCCCCCTGCCCTTCGTCAGCGGCCGCAGCGCCAATCCCCCCGCGCCGGGCGTCATGACGGTCGGATACGCGGTCCTGCCCCCGCTCGACCCGGACACCGAGACGGTGTCGGTGCAGGTGGCGTTCGGCGGCCTGGTGACGGACGTCCCGGTGGGCGACGGACTGCTGGAGCCGACCGTCGACACCGGCGAGCCCATCCCCGTCGGCACCGGGTGGCCCGAGATCGACGAGTCGGCGCTTGCCGAGATACCTGAGCCGGACCTGTCGCGGCACGAGCTCGAAGCCGTCAGCGAGGACCTCGAGCGGACCCGGACGACGACCGAGACGCCGGAGGAGGTGACCGTCGACGTGGCCGCGGATGTGCTCTTCGCCCAAGACTCGGCCGACCTGTCACCGGGAGCCCTCGACGTGCTGGAGACCGTGGTGGAGGACATCGACGCCCGGGCCACCGGCGGCCGCGTGCTCGTGGTCGGCCACACCGACAGTCAGGCCAGCGAGGCGTACAACGACGACTTGTCCCGTCGCCGTGCCCAGGCCGTCGCGGGCGCGCTCGGCGAGAGGCTGACCAGCGACGTCGAATTAGTGGTGGAAGGCCGCGGCGAGCGGGAGCCCGTGGCGGACAACTCGAGTCCCGAAGGTCGTCAGGCCAATCGCCGGGTCGCCGTGACGTTCCAGGTCGCGGGGGAGGACGCGCCATGATCACGACAGGAGAGGCCGTGCGGGCCGAGGCGGGTCGGTCGTGGCGGTGCGGGTCGCTGGTCGCCGCCGCGGCGATCCTCGCGACGGTGCTGTCCGGATGCACTGTCGGTCGGGACGGGGACGACCCCGGGCCGTCCGGCGGTTCCGGTCCGGCCGGCTCCCCGGCCCCGGGCGAGGACACCAGCGGCGGCGACGGCCCGTCGTCGGAGGAGCTGTCCCGGGCCCTGCTCGGCGCTCGGCCACCCACCGACGTCCTCGGGTCGGGGACCGCGCCGGTCGAGCAGCTGAGGGGGGCCGAGGTGACTATCGAGGTCCTCGAGGTGGCACGGACGGGGTCGGGCACCCGCGTGATGTTCCAGCTGTCGACGCCGGCGACCGCGGTGAGCATCTCCTCGCTCACCTTCGGCGGCGCGAGGTCCGATGGCGTGTATTTCCTCCACGACGTCCTGCTGGAGGACGCCGACGAGGCGGTCCGGTACCGACCGCTGCGGTTCTTTGACTACCGGCAAGCCTGCGTGTGCCCCTACCTGCAACTGGACATCGATGCCGAGCCCCGGATGGTCACGGTCCTGTTCCCACCGGTCGACCCGGAGGCCGACCGGGTGTCCGTCCTCCTGGGTGACGATGGGCCGGCCGTCACAGATCTTCCCGTCAGCGGGCAGCCGCCCGGGTCGTGAGCAGGCCGACCACGCCGACGGGAAGCAGTAGCGCCGCGGTCGAGTAGGCGGCGACGGGCACCAGGTGGCGCGAGGTGTGGCCTGGCGCGACGTACAGCGGCGCGGCCGCCTCTGCGGCGGGACCCGAGCACGAGATGCTGTGATCGGGGCGCCCGGGAAAGGTGGCGAGCGGCAGCACGCCACGGCCCTCGACCACCAGACGGTTCTCGTTGGCCCGGTCAGGCAGTACGACCGGCCCGCCTCCGTCGGTGGTTCGGCACCCCAGCTCGGCCAGCGAGGGTGGTGTGCCGTCTCGCGGGGTGCCGTAGACCACGAGCGGCCCCGAAAGCGGGGCTCGGGCGGGGACGGTGAGGGCTGTCCCCGGCGTCAAGGGTTGACGCCACGTCTCCTGCGGGGTCGCCTGGACGACTACGCCCACGGCGATCCCCAGGCTGCCCAGCACGAGGGCCAGCAGGCAGAGCGGTCGGGCGGCGCGGGGGAGCGGACGCCGCCGACGCTGGGCGTGGCGCGCGACGACCAGCGGCTCGCCCTCGAGCATCAGCTGCGACACCGTCTTGTCCCGCGCGCGCCGGTCGACGCCACTCCTCACCACCCCTGCAGCCCATCACGCCCGGAGCCGGCGCGATGGGCCCGCAGGCCCTGGCTCACACGGAGACCCAGCACTGCTGCGCCCCTTGGGCCCGGGGTGACGGACGTCGCCGCCCCGATCCGGCAAGGGCCCGCGGACCCTTGCCGGGCCCCGGCGCCCCTGCCGACGCTGGCGCGGTGGAACGTCGCTTCTCGTGGCGGCCCGGGGCGCCCCGTCCCGCCGGCAGGCGCCCGCGCGTCATGGGACGCCTGCCGGTCGTCGTCGCAACCGTGCTGGCCGCGGCGGCGGTCGCGCTCGCCGTGGCTGGGTTCTCGCTGATCCGCGGCTCGGAGTACGACCGCATCGTCGCGGCCGGGGAGCGCACCGAGGGCTCGGGGACGGCGCGGGTGGCCATGACGGCGATCGTCGACGCCGGCGTGGGCCGCGCCAAGCAACGGGTCGACATGGTGGGACTGGTCGACTTCGAGAGCGACGCGACGCAGTTCGAGGTCCGGGTCGGGGCGCCCCGGACCTCCGGCGAGCTGGCCCCCGGGGACGCACCGCTGCTGGTGATCGACGACGGGGCGGCCTCCTACGTGCGCGACGCGGCGTCGGGACCCGACCAGCCCTGGCTCCGCGTGTCGCCCGACGAGGACCGGGTGGGCAGTGGGGCCGAAGGGCCGGCGGAGCTGCTCCGGGCGCTGCGGCCCGGCGTCAGCCGGGTCGAGGAGGTCGGCGAGGAGGAGATCCGCGGGGTCGTCGCGACGCACCACCGGGTCACCGTCGACCTGGACCGGGCGATCGAGGCGGCCGGGCCGGACGAGCGCACGGAGCTCACCGTGCTGAGCGGCGTCCAGGGCCGGGAGGACCTCGTCCTCGACGTGTGGGTCGACGACGAGCGACTGCGCCGGCTCGACTACACCGTGGACCTGGCGACGCTCCCCGAGGCCTCGCCGGAGCCGTCACCGGAGCCGTCACCGGAACCGTCACCGGAACCGTCACCGTCCGGTGCGACCGCCGACGCGGCGGCGGACACCGCCGACCCGCCCGACACGACGCCGGACCTGGCCCCGGGGGCCACCTACCGGGTGGTCCTCGAGTACTTCGATTTCGGCATCCCCTTCGACCTGCAGGTTCCCGAGAACGTCGAGGACGCGGCCGGCACCCCCTCCGCGGAGCCCTCCGCGGACCCGTCGGCGGCGCCCACCACCGGTCCCTGAGGCCCAGTCCGGGCCCAGACCTCAGGGCCGACGGGCCCACCGGCCCGGGCGGCGTCTCTCGCACAGTGGCCCGGGAAGGGCGGTCGCGCGCCGCAAACCCGGGAGGAACAGCCGTGATGATCTGGCAAGTCGCCGACGTCTGCACCGCGAGCCCGCAACTGGACGGCCGGCGGGTGCGGGTCAGAGGACGACTGGTCGCGACGCTGGAACGGTCCCGGCTCGTGTCGGACGACGGCGAGTCCGGGCTCGTCCTGGAGCCGCGTCACCTGGCGCGCGACGTCATGGAGCAGCTCGACCCCCATGTCGGGGGCGAGCACGTCTTCGACGACCCCGCGGAGGTGGACGGAGTGGTCCACCGGGTCGTCGACGGCACCGTGCGGCTGCGACTGGTCACCCGGGTGGCCGTGCAGCGGGACGGGGGCGTTCAGGTGGCGTCGCTCGACGGCTGACCGTCCCCGGCCGGCCCCTCGTGCGTCACGCGGCCCGCCTCGAGCACCACGACCCGGTCGGCGAGCGCGGCCGCGTCCGCCGGATCGTGCGTCACCAGCACCGTGGGTCCGGGGAAGGTCTCCAGGTGCGACCGCAGGTCCGCCCGCACCCGGGGCCGGACACCGGCGTCGAGCGCGGCGAGCGGCTCGTCCAGCAGCAGCGCCACGGGGTCCGACGCCAGGGCCCGGGCCAGCGCGACCCGCTGCTGCTGCCCGCCGGAGAGGCGGCCGGGCCGGGACCGGGCGTGGTCGGCCAGGCCGAGCCGTCCCAGCCACCGCGCGGCGTCCGCGCGGGCCGCCCGGGCCGGCACGCCGCGACTGCGCGGCCCGAAGGCCACGTTCTCCAGGGCCGACAGGTGCGGGAACAGCAGGTAGTCCTGGTGGACGATCCCCAGGCGGCGGCGCTCGGGCGGGACGAGCACCCCGGGCGGGGCGTCGAGGACCCGGCCGGCGACCGCCACCCTCCCGGCGTCGATGGGGACGAACC
The DNA here is from genome assembly GCA_050329835.1 of Kineosporiaceae bacterium. GTDB lineage: Bacteria > Actinomycetota > Actinomycetes > Actinomycetales > JBBAYJ01 > JANNOG01. The sequence goes on from JBHJOJ010000019.1 coordinate 45,133, forward strand.
CGGCCACCGCCCGCAGCAGGGTCGTCTTGCCGGCCCCGTTGGGACCGACGAGCGCGGTGACGGTCCCTGCCGGCACCGCGAGCCCGACGTCCAGGTCCAGCGTCCCGAGACGCAGCCGGACCCGGGCCGACAGGCCGCCGGCCACCCGGTCCGCCGGGGTCATCCGCGACCCACCCACCGGCCCCGGAGCGCGACGATGACGGCGAGCGACACCGCGACCAGCACCAGGCTGAGCGTGATCGCCGAATCGGGGTCGCTCTCGAGCCGGAGATAGATCTCCAGCGGCAGGGTGCGGGTCCGGCCCTCGACGTTGCCGGCGAACGTGATGGTGGCGCCGAACTCACCGAGCGCCCGGGCCCATGCCAGGACGGTCCCGGCCACCAGCGACGGCGCGATCAGCGGCAGCGTGACGCGACGGAACACGGTGAGGCGCCCGGCACCCAGCCCGGCGGCGGCGTCCTCGAGCCGGGTGTCGACCTGGCGCAGCGCCCCCTCCACCGTGACGACGAGGAAGGGCATCGCGACGAACGTGGCCGCCAGCACGGCTCCCGCGGTGGAGAACGTCAGCTGGACGCCCAGGGTGTCGTGGAGCCACCCGCCGAGCGGGCTGCGGCGGCTGAAGGCGGCCAGCAGGGCGACGCCGCCCACGACCGGCGGCAGCACCATCGGCAGCAGCACCAGGCCGCGCACCACGTCCCGGCCGGGGAAGTCCCACCGGGCGAGCACCCACGCCAGCGGCACCCCGAGCAGCAGGCACAGCGTCGCCGCCGACAGCGACGTCACCAGGGACAGCCGCAGGGCCAGCAGGGCGCCGGGGTCACCGAGGTGCTCGCCGAGGTCCGCCCAGTCGGTGCGCTGCAGCGTCCCCGCGAACGGCAGCACGACAACCAGCAGGGCGAGTCCGGCCACCGCGATCACCGGTGCCGGCGGTGCCGACGGCGCCCGGCGGGCCGGGCGCCGGGGGCGGGCGGGCGCGGTCACGTCGGCGGGGGGCCGAAGCCGTACTCGGCGAGGATGTCCAGGCCGGGCGGGGAGAGCACGAAGTCGACGAAGGCGGCGGCCGCCTCCGGGTTCCCGCTCCCGGTCAGGGCGGCGACGGGGTACTCGGCCACGGCGTTGATCCCGGCCGGGATGGCCACCGTGGCCACCGTGTCGCCGGCGGCCGCGGCGTCGGTCCGGTACACGATGCCGGCGACGGCGTCGCCCTGCGCGACGGCGGCGAGCGTGGCCCTCACGTCCTCGCCCCGGGTGACGCTCGTCTCCGGGATCTCGACCCCGGCGGCGTCGAGGACCTCGGCGGCCAACGTGCCGCAGGGGACGTCCTCGCCGCACAGCGCGACGATCCCGGCGTCCGGCAGGTCCGCCACGCCGGTGATCCCGCCGGGGTTGCCCGGCGCGGTGACGACGACGAGGTCGTTGGTCGCGAAGACCCGGGGCCTCCCGGCCACCGCGCCCGCCTCCTCGACGGTCGTCATGGTCACCTCACTGGCGAAGGCGGCCACGTCCGCCGGGGCGCCCTCGACGATCTGGGTCGCCAGGCCCGACGAGGGGCCGAAGGTGAACGTGACGGTGGCACCGCGGTTCTCGGCCTCGAAGGCGTCGGCGACGTCCTCGAAGGCGTCGGTGAGCGAGGCCGCGGCGGCCACGAGGATCTCGCCCTCCACCCCGGCGCCGCCTGTCGGCCCGCCGGTCGCGCCGGGCTCGTCCGCGCCGTCGGCCCCGCCACCGCAGGCGGCCGTGCCCGGGACGGCCAGCAGGAGGAGTACCGCGGCGGCCCGGCGGGGTCCGGGGGTCATGCGGGCCCTTCGGCGCCGGTGACGCGCATCGCCTCGACGATGACGGTCGTCGCCTTGACGGCGGCGACGGCGAGGTCCCCGGGCTCCAGGCCGAGCTCGTCGGCGCCGTCGCGGGTCATCAGGGACACCACGCGGTGCGGACCGGCCTGGATCTCGACGACCGCGCTGACGCCGTCCCGCTCCACCCGGGTGACGATCCCGGTGAACCGGTTGCGCGCCGACTGTGCGGGCAGCCACGGCGGCTGCGGGGCCGACGGGCGCGACCGCACGTGCCGGGCGAGCTCGGCCCCGGCGATGACGCGGTGCCCGCCGGCCGTCCGGGTCGTCGCCAGCGTGCCGTCGTCGCACCAGCGGCGCACGGTGTCGGTGCTGACCCCGAGCAGCTCGGCCACCTGGCCGGCGCGGTAGGCAGTGGTCACCGGACGAGTGGATCACGGCGATACTCGCCATGTCGAGGTTCATGGTAAACATGACCCGCGCCCGCGAGGATGAGTGCCGGAAAAACTCGATCCAGCCGTCTCGGTCGTTCCGGGTCGGTGTGACACCCTGGCGCCGTGCGCGAACGGGAGCCGCTGGAGCGGGCCGTCCTGGACGTGCTCTGGCAGTCCCGGGGTCCGGTGACGGCGGCCGAGGTCGCCCGGTCCCTCGCGGGACGACCTCGGGCCGCGACGACGGTGCTCACCGCGCTGGACCGGTTGCGCCGCAAGGGCCTGGTGTCCCGTTCCGACGGGGGCCGGCCGCACCGCTGGCAGGCCGTCGGCACCCGGGAGCAGGCCGCCGCAGCCGCCATCCTCGACGTCCTGCGGGACAGCGCCGACCGCGGGCTCGTGCTGTCGCGCTTCGTGGCGGAGGCCGACGACGCGGACGTCGAGGCGCTGCGACGGGCGTTGCGGGAGCGCGTGGACGACCGCGCCGGGACGGCCGCGACCGCGGGATGACCGGCTGGGTCCAGGGACCGGCCGCCGTCGACGCGGCCCTGCTGGCGACCCTGCTCGTGGTCCTGTCGGGCCCGCTGCCGCGGGCCGTGGCGCGGTGGTCGTGGCCGCGGGCGTCGCCCCGGCTCGGGGTGCTGCTGTGGGTGGCCGTGAGCGGAGCCTGGGTGCTGTCGCTCGTCGGTCTCCTGCTGGCCGTCGCCCTCACCCCGCTCGGCCGGCCGCTCCTGCCCGCTCTCGTCGCGGCGGTCACGGCCCCCGCGGCGCTGTCCGCTCCCGCACTCGCCGGCGGGCTGGTGGCCGGCCTCGCCCTGGTCGCCGTGCCGGGGGCCGCCGCCGTCGCCTGGGCCCGGGACGCGTGCCGGGGCAGCCGGCACGCGTCCCGCCTGGACCTCCTGGGGGTGGCCGACCGTGACGGTGACCTCCTCGTGCTGCCCGCCGGCGCCCCGCTCGCGTTCACCCTGCCGGGGTGGCGGCGGGGCCGGGTCGTCGTCACCCGGGCGTGCCTGGAGGAGCTGTCGCCGCCGGAGCGCGAGGCGGTGCTCGCGCACGAGCGCGCCCACGCGACGGGCGCCCACCACCTGATGCAGGCGTGGTTCCTCGCCTGGCGCCGGCTCGCCCCGCTGCCCGGCCCCCGGGCGGCCGAGGCCGCGGTCGCCGTCCTGCTCGAGGTGGACGCGGACCGGGTGGCCGCCCGGGTGGCGGGCCCCGCCGCGACCGCCTCGGCGCTGTACCGCCGGTGCGCCCCGGCGTCCGGGCAGTGGCGGCCCCAGCCGGACACGCTCGCCCGGCTGCGCACCCTCGCCCGGGCCGGCGCCGCCGTCCCGCCGCTGGTCCGGGTCTCGATGCCGTCCCTGGCGGCCGTCCTGCTGGTGGTCCCGGGACTGCTGCTCGGCCGCGCCTGACCGGTCCTGGACGATCGCGTGCCGCCGGGTGCCGGTCGAGGGCTGCAGCCCTCGGGACCCCTCGTGCGGAATGCGTGCCCAGTGCACGTTGCACTCGGCAAGGTTCTCGGGGGAGGAGTCCTCGTCCACCCGGTCACGGGAGGGGCGGGTCACGTCCGACGCGTGGGCGGTGGCGAAGGGACCTCCGGGACGGGGCGAGCCGGGTCAGGGTGCGGCCGCGTCCTCACGAGGAGGTTCGAGGGTGACGAGCACGGGTCGGCGAGGGTGATCGGCCAGGGCGGCGGAGCAGGTGAGCCGGGCTGCCGGCCGGGGATCCAGCCGGAACACCGCCCGGTGGTGGCGCCCGTCGTGCTCGACGACCGCCCGGCGCAGACCGTCGGCACCGGCGGGGGAGACGGACCGCACGCTCACGGCGTCCCGGCGGTCGTCGCCCAGGGCACGAGCCGCGAGCGCCGAGACCACCTGTGCGACGGGCGGGCGGCCCAGCCGCCCGCGGTAGTGGCGAGCGTCCAGCCGGCCCGCACGCCATCGCACGACGACGGCGGCGGCGGACGCCGGGTCGAGACCGCCGAAGGTGTCCCCGGTCGGCAGCAGGACGGCGTTGCCCGCGAAGCGGCAGCCGCCGAGGTGGGTGGACTCCCAGACGTCCAGGTCGGCGAGCCCCGCGAGGGCCGCGGCGACGGGCCGGCCGCGGACCGCGCAGCAGACGTCCCGGCTGCCGTGGGTGCAGACGAGCGCGACCTCCTGGGGCCCGGTCGCCCGGGCCTCCCGGGGAAGGACGGCGGCCCGCGGATCGACGGCGGCGAGGTCCCGGTCGGTCCGCCAGACGCCCCAGTGGACGGCTTCGATCCCCGGCCGGGTGTCGGCCAGCGCCCAGCGGTGGGGACGGACCCGGTCCGCCGGGTGCCGGCCCGGCCGGCGGACGAGCAGCAGCCGGGTGCCGGCCGCGTTGGCCGTCGCCTCCAGCGGGCCGACGACCGCCGGGTCGAGCCGGGTGCGCGGGTCCCTCGGCCACGGCCCCGGGAGCTCGACGAGGAGGAGGCGGACCGCGGGGACGGCGGTGCCGGCCGGGTCGTCACCCCGGGCCCGGGCCGCGTCGGAGCACCGGAACGCCGGTGCGGGACCGTTCAGGGCCCGGCCGGCACGGCCAGCGCCTGCCGGAGCAGGGTGGCGGCGGCGTCGAGCTCCGGGTCGAGGTCGTGGGCGGTCACGGACGCGCCGGCGAGCAGCCGCCGGAGCGCGGGCGCGGCGGCGGCCGGCAGGCGGACGGTCGCCTCCGGGGAGCGGACCTCGACGGCGTCGCCGTCCTCGAGGACCCGGGCGCGCAGCCCGCGCCGCCAGCGCAGCCGGGTCGAGCCCTCCAGTGCGGCGAGCGCGGCGTGCTGGCGGAGCGGCGGGACCGGCTCGGCGCGGACGGCC
>JBHJOJ010000020.1:0-7472 GCA_050329835.1 Kineosporiaceae bacterium
GGTCCGACGACGAGGACGGCCCGGAGGGCGAGGGCGACGAGGCCGAGGACGGCGCCCTCAGCCGGTCCGCGCGCCGGCGCCGGCGCCGGCGCCGGCGCTCGGCGGACGAGCCCGCGGACGGCTCGGACGGCGGCGACGTCGCGTCCGTCCGGGGGTCGACCCGGCTCGAGGCGAAGCGCCAGCGCCGCCGGGACGGCCGCGACTCGAACCGGCGCCGCACCGTCATCACCGAGGCCGAGTTCCTGGCCCGCCGGGAGAGCGTCGACCGCACGCTCCTGGTCCGGGAGCGGGACGGCCGCACCCAGATCGCCGTGCTCGAGGACGACGTCCTCGTCGAGCACTACGTCACCCGGGCCAGCCAGCAGTCGATGATCGGCAACGTCCACCTGGGCAAGGTGCAGAACGTGCTGCCCAGCATGGAGGCGGCCTTCGTCGACATCGGCCGCGGCCGCAACGCCGTCCTGTACGCGGGCGAGGTCAACTGGGACGCCGCCAACCTCACGTCGAAGGCGGACCGTCGGATCGAGGCCGCCCTCAAGCCCGGTGACCCGGTGCTGGTCCAGGTCACCAAGGACCCGATCGGCCACAAGGGGGCCCGGCTCAGCTCGCAGGTGTCGCTGCCGGGGCGGTTCGTCGTCCTCGTCCCGGGCGGGTCGATGACCGGCATCTCGCGCAAGCTGCCCGAGACCGAGCGCAACCGCCTCAAGCGGATCCTCAAGCGCGTGGTGCCCGCGGACGCCGGCGTCATCGTCCGGACCGCCGCCGAGGGCGCCGCCGAGGAGGACATCGAGCGCGACGTCGCCCGGCTCACCGCCCAGTGGGACGACATCACGCGCAAGTCCGCGTCGGTGTCGGCCCCGGCCCTGCTCTACAGCGAGCCGGACCTGGCGATCCGGGTCGTCCGGGACGTCTTCAACGAGGACATCGGACGGCTCGTGGTGTCCGGTGACGACGCCTGGGACACCCTCCAGGCCTACGTCGCCCACGTGGCGCCGGACCTCGTCCCCCGCGTCTCGCGGTGGGAGCCGCGGCCCGACGGGCCGGACGACCTGTTCGCGGCGCACCGGGTCGACGAGCAGATCGCCAAGGGCCTGGAGCGCAAGGTCTGGCTGCCGTCCGGCGGCTCGCTGGTCATCGACCGGACCGAGGCGATGACCGTGGTCGACGTCAACACCGGGAAGTTCACCGGCTCGGGCGGCGACCTCGAGGAGACGGTCACCCGCAACAACCTGGAGGCCGCCGAGGAGATCGTCCGCCAGCTGCGGCTGCGGGACATCGGCGGGATCATCGTCGTCGACTTCATCGACATGGTGCTGGAGAGCAACCGCCAGCTCGTGCTGCGCCGGCTCGTCGAGTGCCTCGGACGGGACCGGACGAAGCACCAGGTCGCCGAGGTGACGTCGCTGGGGCTGGTCCAGATGACCCGCAAGCGGGTCGGGCAGGGGCTGCTCGAGGCCTTCAGCACGCCGTGCGAGACCTGCCACGGCCGCGGGGTGCTCGTCCAGGACCACCCGGTGGAGTCGGCCGGGCGGGGCGGCGAGTCCGGCAACGGCGACGGCGGCCGGGACCGCGGCCGCCGCGGCCGCCGCGTCGACCAGCCCGCCTGAGCTGTCCGGGAGCCCCGGTTCGGACGGACAGCCGGGTCGCCCTGACCCCCGGCGGCCGGGTTTGGACGGATAACCGGGTCGCCCGGGACCCTGGAGGCCGGGTTTGGACGGACAACCGGATGGGGGAGGGCGGTGGTTTGACCGGGGCAGCAGGGGACCGTAGCCTCGGGAGTCGGCCGTGAGGGGGCCGCGACACGTCGCGCCCGCCGGCCCGATCGACACTCGTCCGGCCGCCGGCCGGTGGGGACAGCGCGACACCAGGAAGCGAGGCAGGCCGTGTACGCGATCGTGCGCGCCGGCGGGCGGCAGGAGAAGGTCAGCGTCGGCGACGTGCTGACGGTGGACCGGCTCGCGGGCGCGCCGGGGGACAGCGTGACGCTGCGCCCGGTGCTGGTCGTCGACGGCGCCACCGTGACGTCCGCCGCGGACGAGCTGGCGGCGATCACCGTGCGGGCCCAGATCGTGGACGCCCTCCGCGGCCCGAAGATCCACATCACGAAGTTCAAGAACAAGACGGGCTACCGCCGCCGCCAGGGCCACCGGCAGGAGCTCACCCGCATCAAGATCGACTCGATCGGTAAGTGAGGCTGGACCATGGCGCACAAGAAGGGCGCGAGCTCCTCGCGTAACGGCCGGGACTCCGCCGCCCAGCGGCTCGGGGTGAAGCGTTTCGGCGGCCAGGTCGTCGGGGCGGGCGAGATCCTCGTCCGCCAGCGCGGCACCCACTTCCACCCGGGCGACAACGTCGGCCGCGGCGGCGACGACACGTTGTTCGCGCTCGCGCCGGGCGCGGTCCAGTTCGGCACCCGCCGGGGCCGCCGCGTCGTCAACGTCGTCTCGGAGCTGCCCGAGTCGGTGGCGGCGCCCCAGCAGGCCACCGCGGGGGTCTGACCCGACCGGGTCGGCACCCGCCCGTTCGGAGGGCGCAGGCGTGACGCAGTTCGTCGACCGCGTCGTCCTCCACGTCGCCGCGGGCGGTGGCGGGAACGGGTGCGCCTCGATCCACCGCGAGAAGTTCAAGCCGCTGGGCGGCCCGGACGGCGGCAACGGCGGGCGCGGCGGGGACGTGGTCCTCGTCGTCGACCCCCAGGTCACCACGCTGCTCGACTACCACCGGCGCCCCCACCGCCGGGCCGGCGCCGGCACTGCCGGCCGGGGCGGCCACCGGCACGGGGCCGACGGTGCCGACCTCGTCCTGCCGGTGCCGGCGGGCACGATGGTGCTGACGCCCGACGGCGAGGTCGTGGCCGATCTCGTGGGGGCGGGCGCCCGGCACGTCGTCGGGGCCGGGGGCCGCGGCGGTCTCGGCAACGCGGCGCTGGCCTCGCCGCGCCGGAAGGCTCCCGGGTTCGCGCTGCTCGGCGAGCCGGGGTGGTCCGGCGACGTCGTCCTCGAGCTCAAGCTCGTCGCCGACGTCGCGCTGGTGGGCTTCCCCAGCGCCGGGAAGTCCAGCCTCGTGGCGGCGCTGTCCGCGGCCCGGCCGAAGATCGCCGACTACCCCTTCACCACGCTCACCCCGAACCTGGGCGTCGTCGAGGCCGGCGACACCCGGTTCACCGTCGCCGACGTCCCGGGCCTCATCCCGGGAGCCAGCGAGGGCCGCGGGCTGGGGCTGCAGTTCCTCCGCCACGTCGAGCGCTGCTCGGTGCTCGTCCACGTCCTCGACTGCGCGACCGAGGAGCCCGGTCGCGACCCCGTGAGCGACCTCGACGCCCTGCTCACCGAGCTCGACCGCTACCGCCCCACCGCCGGGCTGGGCGGGGTCGACCTCACCCGCCGACCGGTGCTGGTCGCGCTCGCCAAGATGGACGTCCCCGAGGCGCGGGACCTCGCCGACCTCGTCGAGCCCGTGCTGCGCGAGCGCGGCCTCGAGGTGCACCGGATCTCGGCCGTCACCCACGAGGGCCTGCGCGGACTCACGTTCGCCATGGCGCGGCTGGTGGCCCGGGCCCGGCGCGAGCGCGGCGACACCCCGGCCCCCGTCGTCGTGCTGCGCCCGGCCGCCCGCGACGACCCCGGATTCCGAGTCGTGCGCGAGGAGGGCGACGACGGCGGGGTGATCTGGCGGATCCTCGGGGAACGGCCCGAGCGGTGGGTGCGGCAGACCGACTTCGCCAACGACGAGGCCGTGGGCTACCTGGGGGACCGGCTGGCCCGCCTCGGGGTGGAGGACGCCCTGCGCGGCCGGGGCGCCCGGCCCTCGGACGAGGTGGTGGTGGGAGCGGGTGACGACGCCGTCGTCTTCGACTGGGACCCCACCGTCGTCGCCGGGGTGGCCGCCGCGGCGGTCACGGGCACCCGGGGCCGGGACGCCCGGGTGACGGAGGCCGGGCCGGGGCGCGCGACCCGCGACGAGCGCCGCGCCGAGCTCGCCGAGCGCCGTGCGGCTCGCCGTGCCGCCCCGGACGTCCCGGACGCCCCGCCCGCGGCGGGTGACCCGGGTCCCGTTCCGGGGCGGGAGTGAGCGCCGCGCCTCCCGACCCCGCCGAGATCCTGACCGGCCCGGGGGTCGTCGTCGTCAAGGTGGGGTCGAGCCCCCTGGCCGCGCCCGGGGCGGACCCGGAACCCGGCCGGGTCCTCGACCGCATCGTCGACGTCCTCGTCGCCCGGGCCGCGGTCGGGCCGGACCGCCGCGCGGTGGTCGTGAGCAGCGGCGCGGTGGCGGCAGGGCTCGGTCCGCTGGGCCTGCCCCGCCGTCCCGCCGACCTGGCCGGGCTGCAGGCGGCCGCCAGCGTCGGGCAGCCGGCGGTGCTGGCGCGCTGGACGGCATCGTTCGCGCGCCACGGGGTGCCGGTCGGGCAGGTGCTGTTCGACCTCGACGACCTGGTGCGGCGCGACCACTACGTCAACGCCCGGGCCACGCTGCGGCGGCTGCTGACCCTCGGGGCCGTGCCCGTGGTCAACGAGAACGACGCGGTGGCCACCGACGAGTTGCGCTACGGCGACAACGACCGGCTGGGAGCCGTCGTCGCCCACCTCGTGGGGGCCCGGGCACTCGTCCTGCTCACCGACGTGGACGCGCTGTACGACCGCCCGCCCTCGCGCCCCGGGGCCCGGCGCATCCCCTGGGTGCCCGACCCGTGGCGGGTCGAGGCCGAGATCGGCGCCGCGGGGTCCGCCGTGGGCAGCGGGGGGATGCGCACCAAGGTGGTCGCCGCGCGGATGGCGGCGGCGGCCGGCGTGCCCACCCTCGTCACCGCGGCGGCGGCCGTGGCCCGTGCCTTCGGTGGCGAGGACGTGGGCTCCTGGTTCGGCGCGGACCCGGCGCCCGCCCCGGCACGCACCCTGTGGCTGGCCCACGTCGCCGCGCCCCGAGGGGTGCTGCGACTGGACGCCGGTGCCGTGGCGGCCGTGGTGCGGCGCGGCGCCTCGCTGCTCCCGGCCGGGATCACGGCGGTGGACGGGGTGTTCGCCGTCGGGGACGTCGTCGAGCTGCGCGACCCCGCGGACCGCCCGGTGGCCCGCGGCATCGTCGGGTACTCGGCCGCCGAGCTGCCGCCGCTGCTCGGGCGGTCCACCCACGACCTGCGGGCCGAGCTGGGGTCGGCGTACGCCCGCGAGATCGTCCACCGCGACGACCTCGTCGTCGAGCCCGGGCGGCGCTCCGGCGCGCCGGAGCGCCACTTGGGTCAGCCCGCGGGCTGACCCGGGCCCGACCCGGCTCCCGCCGTCTCGCGGGCGGCCGCGGCCTCCCGGCGCAGGGCCACCTCGACCGCGTCGTGGCCGCCCTGGCCCTGCGAGGCCGCCAGCCGGGCCTGGAGGAAGGCCGCCTCCGCCGCCGGCAGCGCCGACCCCGTCTCGTAGAGGGCCAGCGACATCTCGGCGAGGAGCATGTCGACGGGGTACTCCGCCCGCTCGGTGTCCAGCCCGGTCAGCATCCGCTCCCGGGAGCCGACCAGCTCGCCCAGCGGCCCGCCGCGCAGCGTCTCGACGACCAGCGCCCGGTCCAGCCCGAGGTCCTGACCGAGGCGCAGCGCCTCACCGATGCCCTCCAGCGCCGTGGCGGTGGCGATCACGCTGGTGAGCTTGACGGCGGCGGCCGAGCCCACCGGCCCGGTGGGTAGGACCCGGCCGGGTGCGCTCCACGCCTGGAGCACGGGCACGGCCAGGTCCACCGTGGCCGGGTCGCCGCCGGCGAGCGTCGTCAGCGTCCCGCGGGCCGCCTCCCGCGGGCCGCCGACGAGGGGTGCCTCCACCATCCGCAGCCCGAGGCCGGCGAGGCCGTCGGCGAGGGCGCGGGCGGCGCGGGGGCTCGACGTGGTGGCGTCCACGACGATCGCGTCCGGTCGCAGCTGCGCGGCGACCGGGTCCGGTCCGTCCGGGTGGTCCGGGTCCGCCACGAGGAGCAGGCCCCGGGTGGCGTCGGCGTCGGCGAGCACGGTGAGCACGGCGTCGGCGTGGCGTCCCGCCCGACCGGCCGAGCTCTCGCCCGCGCAGCGGGTCGCCGCCACGACGGCGGCGGTGCGGTCGGGGTCGCGGTCCCAGACCGTGACGTCGAAACCCTGGCGGACCAGCGCGGCCGTCAGGGCCGAGCCCATCCGGCCGAGACCGAGGACCGCGACGGAGGGCAGGCCGCCGTCGCCGAGGGCACCGAGGTCCGCCACCACGCGAGCATCGTGCCAGGGTCGGCGGGTGGGCCGCCCGTGTCACACTGGCCGCCGACGAGAGCCGGAGGAGACCTCATGTCGTTGACCGAGACCCACGCCGTCGTCCTGGCGAGCGAGGGCGAGTCCATGCTCGAGGAGAACGAGCTGCCGGTGCCCGCCCCCTGGTTCGGCGTCTTCGCCCTCGTGGTCTTCCTCCTGCTGCTGGGCATCGTCTACTCGTTCCGTACGGTGGCGCACCGGCAGTGACGTCATCGGCGCCGCGTCGGATGCGGCTGGGTGTCATGGGCGGGACGTTCGACCCCATCCACCACGGACACCTGGTCGCGGCCAGCGAGGTCGCCCACCGGTTCCACCTGGACCGGGTCGTGTTCGTCCCCACCGGTGTCCCGTGGCAGAAGGTCCAGGCGTCGGTCACCCCGGCCGAGCACCGCTACCTCATGACCGTCATCTCGACCGCCTCCAACCCGCGGTTCGACGTGAGCCGCGTCGACATCGACCGGCCCGGCCCGACCTACACGGTCGACACGCTGCGGGACCTCGCGGCGCTGAACCCCCACGCCGAGCTGTTCTTCATCACCGGCGCGGACGCGCTGCACGCCATCGCGACCTGGAAGGACCTCGACGCCCTCACGGGCCTGGCCCACCTCGTCGGGGTCAGCCGGCCCGGGCACCGGCTGGCCAACGGGACGCTGCGCGCCGACCAGGTGAGCCTCGTCGAGATCCCCGCGCTCGCCATCTCGTCCACGGACTGCCGCGGGCGCGTCGCCCGCGGCGAGCCGGTCTGGTACCTCGTCCCCGACGGCGTGGTCCAGTACATCGCCAAGCACTCGCTGTACGACCCGGCCGACGCGGACCCCGCGCCGTCGCCGTCTGCCGCGGAGGTGACCGCATGACCGCACGCACGCCCTCCGCCCCGCACGGGGTGTCCGCCACGGGGGTGCAGCGCGCCATCGGCGAGCGCCGCCGCCGGCGCGACCGCGAGCGCGGCGGTGAGCTCGACCTCGACGACACGATGTCGTCCTGGCCCGAGCCCGACCCCCCGACCCGGGCCCGGCCCGTGGTGCGGCCGCGCCGCTCCCTGCCCGGGTCCGCCTCCGCCCCCGGACTGCCGACCCCCCACGCCATGCTGATCCGCGAGCACTCCGAGCAGCCACCGCCGCGGGCGGCCACCGGCAGCACGCCCGTGCGGCGTCCCCGCCGGTCGTCGGCCGGGGCCGCCGGGGCTGCCGCGGGCGCCGCAGCCGCCGGCGTCTCCGGG
>JBHJOJ010000021.1:0-10205 GCA_050329835.1 Kineosporiaceae bacterium
CGATCGAGTGGCGGGTCAACGGCGAGGACCCGGCCCGGAACTTCCTCCCGGCGCCCGGGGCGGTCCAGCGCTGGGTGCCGCCGGGCGGGCCGGGGGTGCGGCTGGACGCCGGGGTCGAGGCCGGGTCGGTGGTGTCGGGGGCGTTCGACTCGTTGCTGGCCAAGCTGATCGTCACCGGGCGGACCAGACAGGAGGCGCTCGCCCGGTCGCGCCGCGCCCTCCCCGAGTTCGCCGTCGAGGGCCTGCCGACGACGCTGCCGTTCTTCCGCGCTGTCGTCGACGACCCGGCGTTCGCCCCGGCCGACGGCTCCGCCATGACGGTCCACACCCGCTGGATCGAGACCGAGTGGACGCGGTCCGAGGCGGCCGCGGCCCTGGCGCCCGTCGCTGCGGCTCCGGCCTCGATCGACGACGACCCGCCGGCACCCCGCCGCACGGTGGTCGTCGAGGTGTCCGGCCGCCGGCTGGAGGTCTCGCTGCCCGGGGAGCTGTTCGCGCCCGCCGCCTCGGACCCGGCGCGCCCCGCGGGCCGCCGCGGGGCCCGACGCACGGGACGCCACCAGGCCGCGGCCGCCCCCACCTCGGCGCTGGTGTCGCCGATGCAGGCCACCGTCGTCAAGGTGGCGGTGGCCGACGGCGACACCGTGGCCGAGGGCGACCTCGTCGTCGTGCTCGAGGCCATGAAGATGGAGCAGCCCCTCACCGCCCACCGCGCGGGCACGGTCAAGGGCCTGTCCCTGGCCGTCGGCGCCACCGTCACCGCCGGCACCGTCCTCTGCGAGATCGACTAGTTCACGAGATTCTCCGCGCCGAGGACGAGTGCCGATCAGTCCGGGAACGGGACCAGCCCACCCTCGTCCAGCAGCCGCCGGGCGCTCGCCAGGCATCGCCCCGCGACGGCGATGGCCTCCTGGACCTCGCTGTCGTCCACCGCGTCGTACGCCTCGAGATCCGGGTACTCCACCTCGTTGCGCCGGCGACGCAGCCGGTCCATCGAGCTCAGTCCCTCGACCCCGGGGAACTGGGCCTCCATGACACGGACCACCGCGTAGTGCCCGCCGCGGGCGGTGGGCCGCAACCCCTGCTGAGCGAGGAGGGCGACCGCGCTCTTCCGTGCCGCGTCGTAGGCCAAGCTGTACGCGCCGTCGCGGTCGACCTCGGCCGCCACCGAGGCGGCGGCGAGATGGCGCTCCGCCGCCTGCATCAGCCGGCTCGCCGCCCGCGGGTCGGCCACGACTCGTTGGAGTTTCCGCTCGCCGAGGAGGGCCTGCACGACAGCACTCCCTTGAGTCGCGCTCACCGGTGCGTCACCTCGGCCGTCGCCGGGTCACTGCCACCGGTCAGACGGACGAGGGGAGAGCGTCGCAACTGCCGCGTGAAGCCGTCGTCGTCATTCTTCCAGCGCTCCCGGGACCGGAGCGTGACATTGACCTCGCGGTGCAGGCGGCCCTCGGCCCGACGAGCCGCCTCGTGCAGCGCGTCCCGGTCGGGTGTGCCGATGACGAGCACGTCGACGTCCCGCGGCGGCGGTCCAGGCTCGCCCGAGTACCTCGCCGCCCAGGACCCGAACAGCAGGATCTCGTCGACGCCGTCGACCCCGGAGAACTCCTCGGCCAGCACCAGGGGCGGGCCGAACGACATGAGCACGAGTTGCGAGAGCGGAGGCAGGTACGGGTTGGTCGTGTCCGCCCGGAGGAACTTCGCTCGGCCGACGGTCCGGCCGACGAGCAGGCCCCCGGCTTCGAGGCGACGCAACTCGTTGCTCACCGTCTGGTACGGGTGGCCCGTCGCGGTGGCCAGGGCCTCGATCGTCCACTCCTGATCGGGGGTCCCGAGCACGAGCGCCAGCAGGTCCCCCTGCAGCCGTGAACGGAAGATCGGCAGCAGAGGGGGAGCCATGACCGCCACTCGTGAACCATCGCTCACATACAGAGCGAAGTCAACCGATGTGCGAGCGAAACGCGTCCCGCCGATGGCCTCTCTGCCCACACCGATGAGAGCGTCCCGTCGCGGACGTCACGACTACGGGCCGAAGCCCACCCGTCCTGAAGGAGAACTCTGATGCGCAGCGTGACGTACTCGATGGGCATGTCGCTCGACGGCTACATCGTCGGGCCGGACGGCGGGTTCGACTGGACGGCGCCCGAGGAGGACCTGTTCCGCTTCTCGATCGACGAGGTGCGGGGGGTCGGCGTCCACCTGCTGGGGCGGCGGCTGTACGAGTCGATGCTCTACTGGGAGACCGCCGAGCAGGACCTGTCGCCCGAGGCGCGGTTCGGCATGTCGCTGGAGTCGACGCTGGAGTGGATCGCGCTCTGGAAGGCGCTGCCCAAGGTGGTGTTCTCCACCACGCTGTCGGACGTGCAGGGCCGGGCCCGCCTGGCCACCGGCCGCGTGGCCGAGGAGATCGAGCGCCTGCGGGCCGAGCCGGGCGACGGCGACGTCGCGATCGGCGGCGCGACCCTCGCCGCCGAGGCGGCCGCCGCTGGGCTCATCGACGAGTACCGCCCGAGGGTCTACCCGGTGCTGGTCGGCGGCGGCATCCCGTTCTTCCCGCGGTCCGAGCGCCGGGTCGATCTCGAGCTCGTCGGGACCCGGACGTTCGGCTCGGGCGTGGTGGCTCTCCGGTACCGCCGGGCGGGCTAGCGACACGCCGGAGGCCGGGCGACGCGTCTGCGTCGCGGGCGAGGCGTCGACCCCGATGATGTCCTGCGGCCCGGTCGCCGCGACCCCGGGCCGCGAGGGGACGTGGGACGTGGGCTTCCAGGTGGCGCAGCGCACCGTCGGCGAGCTGCTCCGGGACGCGACGACGGGGGCGCTGCAGCTGCCCGACTTCCAGCGGCGGTACCAGTGGGACGACGACCGGATCACGGAGCTGCTGCTCACCGTGGTGCGCGGCCACCCCCTCGGCGTCCTCGTGATGCTCGAGGCCGGCGGGGAGGCGGTCCGGTTCAAGCCCACCCCGCTCGCCGGCGTCGACCCGACGACCGCCGGCGCCGCCCGGTACCTCCTCCTCGACGGCCAGCAGCGGGTCACGTCGCTGGTCCGCTCGCTGACCCGGGACGGGGTGGTCGAGACCGTCGACGGCCGCGGCCGGCCGGTGACCCGCCGCTACTACGTCGACATCGAGGCGGCCGCCGACCCCGACGGCGACCCCCGCGCGCTCGTCGTCTCGGTCCCCGGGGACGGGGTGGTCCGCGCCGCCCACGCCCAGCGCCCCGCCTACGAGGTCGCCACCCTCGACGGCCAGGTCGGTGCCGGGCTGATGCCGGTGACGGCGCTGTTCTCCCCCGAGGGCGCCGGGACGTGGCTGCGCCGGTGGGCGTGGGCGGCCGGCGAGGAGGCGGTCGACGGCCGGTTCGAGGTGGCCGACCGGGTCGTCGAGCGGGTCGTCACCCCGGCGCTGGACTACCTGGTCCCGGCGATCGTGCTGGACGCCGGGACCAGCCGGGAGTCCGTGGCGACCGTGTTCGAGAAGGTCAACACCGGCGGCCTGCCGCTGGACGTCTTCGAGCTGCTGACCGCCACGTTCGCCGCCGACGCCTCGTACCACCGGGAGTTCGGCGCCGACTTCCGCCTCGGCGACGACTGGCAGCTGACGCAGGACGTCCTGGACGCCCACCCGGTGCTCGGCGACGTCCGCCGCACCGACGTCCTCCAGGCCGTCACGCTGCTCGCCACCGCGCAGGCCCGCCGCGACCACGCGGGCCCCGGCCGCCCGCCGGCGGTGTCGGCTCGCCGCGAGGACGTCCTCGGCCTCGACCTCGCCGACTACCTGCGGTGGGCGCCGGCGCTGCGGGAGGCGCTGGTCTGGGTCGCCGGGTTCCTGGCGGACCAGCGCGTCCCGGCCGCGGAGTACGTGCCCTACCGCAGCCAGCTGGTCTCGCTCGCGGTGGTCCGGGTCCTCGTCGGCCCGACCGTCGACCGCCCTCCGGTGCGCGAGCGGGTCAGCCGCTGGTACTGGTGCGGCGTCTTCGCCGAGCTCTACGCCGGTGCCGTCGAGACCCGCCTGGCCCGCGACGTCGAGCAGGTCCCGGCCTGGGCGCTGGCGCCTCTGACCGGCGACTCACCGGAGCCGCGGAACCCCGATGCGCTGACCGCGCGCCTGCTGCCGGCGTCGCGGATCGCCACCGTCCAGGGGCGCGGGTCGGCGGTGTACCGGGGACTGGTGGTGCTGCTGCTGCGGGCCGGGGCGGTCGACTGGGCGGACGGGACGCCGCTGACCGGCGAGGCGTTCCGGCAGGGACAGGGCGACCTGCGGCTGGTCTTCGGCCGGGCCTGGTGCGCCGCCCGCGGCATCGGGTCGGGGCGGCGGGACAGCATCGTCAACAAGGTGCCGATGACGGCGCGCACCGCTGCGCTGTGGGGGTCCGGGGCGCCGTCGGAGCGGTTGCGGGAGCTCGCGGAGCGGTGCGGGCTGTCTCCGGACGAGGTCGACGCCCGGGTCGCCACGCACGGCGCCGACCCGTGGGCGCTGCGCACGGACGACCCCGAGGCGTTCGTCGCCGCGCGGCTGCGGGCACTGGCCGGACTGGTCGAGGGCGCCACCGGGCGGCCGCTGCGGGAGAGCGGCCGGGCGGCGCCGGTCGGGGCACGGCTCGGGGCCGGCTGACCGCCACCGGTCAGAAGCGGCCGCCCCCGCTGCGCCCGCGGTGGGAGCCGGACCGCCGGGACGACGACGACCCCGACCACGAGCTCCGCCGGCTCCGGCCCGGGGAGTGGTCGTCATGGTCGTCATGGGGGTCGTACCCGGACGCCGAGGACCCCGACCAGAAGGTCACCCCCGCGCGCTTGAGGAGGACGACCACGCCGACGACCGCCGCGACGACGAGCGTCCAGCGGACCCAGGCCCGGCGCCACCACGGGCCGTCCGGGTTCTCGAGCCCGCGGGCGGCGGCGACGGCGGCGTCGGCCCACCGCTGCTCGGCGAGGACCGGCACGACGTCGCGCTCCATCATGGCCTCGACCTGGTCTCCGGTGAGCGGGACACCGTCCCCGAGGTCCCACTCGTACTCGCGCTCCCGCGTCGCCACCGCGAGCAGGACGTCGTCCCGTCCCAGACCCGAGCGGCGCGCGGTCTCCTCCGCCCACTCCCCGGTCAGGAGGAAGGCGAACCCGTCCTCCTGTTCGGGCGGGTCGAACCCGGCCACGAACACGACGGTCAGCCGCATCGTCGTGGCGGTCTCGAGCCGCTCCAGCGCCGTCTCGACCTCGGCCTGTTCGGCGCGGTCCAGGACGCCCGCCCGGTCGGCCACACGGCCCTCGACCCGGGGCGGCGGCTCCGCGACCGCCGGCGCGACCGGCACCCCGACGACGAGGGCGACGAGGGCGACGAGGACCGGCGCGGTCCGCGACGTCACCGACCGACGCCGCATGCAGCGAACGATAGGACCCGGCGTACCCGACGAGAACCCCTGGAACCCGCCTCACCCTCCGCGTCATGCCCGGCACGCCGGGTACCGTCCCGCGGTGTCCGTGACCGACGACCTGCTCGCGAACGCCCGGCGCTACGCCGCGTCCTACACCGGCGGGCGGACCCACGCCCCGACCAAGCCGGTGGTGCTCGTCACCTGCATGGACGCCCGGTTCGTGCCGGGCCTGGTCTTCGACCTGCACGAGGGCGACGCTCACGTCCTGCGCAACGCCGGCGGCATCGTCACCGACGACGTCGTCCGCTCGGTCGCGATCTCTCAGCACCGGCTGGGCACCCGGGAGGTCGTCGTCCTGCACCACACCGAGTGCGGTATGGGGACATTCACCGACGAGGAGTTCGCCGCCCAGATCGAGGCGGTCGCCGGGCACCGCCCCGACTGGTACGCGCGCGCGATCCGGGACCCCGACGAGTCGGTCCGGCAGTCCGTGCGCCGGTTGCGGGGGAACCCGTTCCTGCTGCACCGCAGCTGGATCCGCGGGTTCGTCTGGGACGTCGAGACGGCAGGACTGCGCGAGGTCGACGTCCCCTGACCCGCCCGGCCGCCCCTACAGCAGCGGGGCCGGGTGGAGCTGGCGGGCGGCCTCGCCGATGGTGCCGGACAGGCTGGGGTACACGGTGAAGGCCCGGGCAACCTGGTCGACGGTCAGCCGGTGCTCGACGGCCAGCGTGATCGGGTAGATCAGCTCGCTGGCCCGCGGCGCCACCACCACCCCGCCGATCACGGTGCCCGACCCGGTGCGGCTGAACAGCTTGACGAACCCCTCCTGCAGGCCCTGCATCTTGGCCCGGGCGTTCGTCGCCAGCGGGAGGTGGATCGCCACGCCCTGGGCCGCCCCGGCGTCGATCTCGGCCTGGCTCCAGCCGACGGTGGCGATCTCGGGGGTGGTGAAGATGTTGCTCGCCACCGTCTTGAGCGACAGCGGCACCACCGCGTCACCGAGCGCGTGGCGCATGGCGATCCGGCCCTGCATCGCCGCCACCGACGCCAGCGCCAGCACCCCCGTGCAGTCCCCGGCCGCGTACACCCCGGGCGCGGTGGTCCGCGACACCCGGTCGACCTCGACGTGCCCGGACTCCGTGGTGCGCACGCCCGCCGCCTCCAGCCCGAGGTCCGCGGTGTTCGGCACGGAGCCGACCGCCAGCAGGCAGTGGCTGCCCTCGACCCGGGTGCCGTCGCCGAGGGTGACGACCACGCCGTCCGCGGTCCGGGTCACCGACTGCGCCCGCGACCGCGACCTCACGTCCATCCCGCGCCGGCGGAACACCTCCTCCAGCACCAGCGCCGCGTCGGCGTCCTCCCCCGGCAGCACCCGGTCCCGGCTGGAGACCAGGGTCACCCGGCTGCCCAGCGCCAGGTAGGCCCCGGCGAACTCCGCCCCGGTGACCCCCGACCCCACGACGACCAGCCGCTCGGGCAGGGTGTCGAGGTCGTACACCTGGCGCCAGTCGAGGATGCGCTCGCCGTCGGGCACCGCGGACGGCAGCCGCCGGGGCGTCGCCCCGGTGGCGAGCAGCACCGCGTCGGCGTCGAGCACCCGCTCGCCGTCGGCCGTCCCGGCCACCACCCGGTGCGGTGACTCCAGCCGGCCCCGCCCGGTGACCAGCTCGACGCCGGCGAGGTCGAGCTTGCGGTGGATGTCGGCGCTCTGGGTCCGGGCCAGTTCCTTGACCCGGGCGTTGACCGCCTTCATGTCGACGCCGACCCTGGTGCCGACGCCGCCCGCCGGCTCGGACCCCCCGACCGGCAGCACGACGCCGAGCCGCCCCGCCTCGGCCACCTCGGTCATCACGTCGCTGGTGGCGATGAGGGTCTTGCTCGGCACGCAGTCGGTGAGGACCGCCGCGCCCCCGAGCCCGTCGGCGTCGACCACCGTGGTCCGGGCGCCCAGCTGGGCGGCGACGAGGGCGGCCTCGTACCCGCCGGGGCCGCCCCCGAGGACGACGACGCGCGGGCTGGCGGAGGCGCTGGTCGGCACGGGGGCGATTGTCCCAGGTCCACCGGCGCCCGCGAGGGCTAGCCTGACGGCCGTGCTCTACGCCGCCTACGGCAGCAACATGGACCCCGACCGGATGGCGGAACGCGCCCCGCACTCGCCGCTGTGCGACGCGGGCTGGCTGCCGGGCTGGCGGCTCACCTTCGGGGGCGAGGACGTGTCGTGGGACGGCGCGCTCGCCACGATCGTCGAGGACCCGGCGAGCCAGGTGTACGTCGTGCTCTACGAGCTGGCGCCGGAGGACGAGCACACCCTCGACGAGTGGGAGGGCGTCTCGATGGACCTCTTCCGCAAGATCACGGTCCGGGTGGAGACCCTGGACGGCGACGTCGCCGCGCACGCCTACGTGCTCAACGCCTACGAGGGCGGGCTGCCGACCGCGCTCTACCTCGGCATGATCGCCGACGCGGCGGAGGCGGGCGGGGCCCCCGACGACTACGTCGCCGAGCTGCGGTCGCGGCCCTGCGACTCGGTCGGCCCCTGACACCTGACGGGGCTGGTACGAGCCCGGCCGCCGGGCTGCCGGCTTGATCGCCGTTTCACCCCCGGTTCGATGATCCACCCGATGGTTCGATCATCGAATCGGGGGCCAGATCACGATCACGCCCTCGGTGCCCGCGCAGCAGTCGCTCCAGCGGGCCCCGGCCGAGGCCGGACCGCACCCAGGCCGACGCCCCGAGCGACGTCACCATCCAGACGGCGACGGCGAGCGCCGCCGCGCCCGCCGATCCGATCCACGCCCCGACCCCGCCCGCCCACGGTGCGAGGACCGCCGCGAACACCGCCAGCTGGGCGACGTAGCACGTCAGTGGCAACCTCCCGGCGGCCGACAGCAGAGCCGCGGCCCGCCCCGGCGGCGACGGCCGCCGCCCACGTCCGTCCGGTACTCGCCGCCACGACGCCACCCACGCCAGTGCCGCGACGGCCCCGGCACCACCGGCCAGTCCGGTGACGGCGTGGAGCACCCCCGGGGCCGCACCCGACAGGTCGGGCAGCCCCGAGTCGGCCTGCCACGCGGCGGCCGCGAGCGGCACCCCACCCGCGACGCCGAGCGCCAGCCCCGTGAGCCCGGCGACCGCCAGCAGCCGCCGATGCCCGTCCGGGCGGTCCAGCCACGTGGTGCGGGCGACCAGCGCACCCGCCAGCGCCGCCGCCACGAACGCGCCCGCCACCAGGGGGGCCAGCGTCACCCCGACCACCCACTCCGCCAGCCGCTCCGCCGCGGACAGCGGGTACCAGGCCGCCGGCCCCGGGATCGTGGCCTCGGCGCCGCCGGTCCCCCGGCCGAGACCGGCCGTCAGGAGCCCGGGGCCCGCGACGAGCACCGCGGCCACTCCGACGACCGCAGCCCGGGCCCGGGCCAGCAGGATCACGACCGCCGCCGACACGGCGTACAGGCCGAGCACGTTGCGCCCGTCGAGCAGCACCGCCACCACGGCGCCCAGCCCCAGCAGGACGCCCACCCGCCGCCACCCGCCCCCCGACGGGCCCCGTCGCAGCGCCCGCGCCGTCCCCCACCCGAGCAGCAGGGCGAACGCCGGGAACACCCGGGCGTCGACCAGCACGATGCCGGCGGCGTCGACGACCCGGTCGGTGACCGGCCCGCCCACCGGGCGCCCGCCCGGACCGGTGGGGCGGGCGTACAGCCAGGCCGGCACCGTCGCCAGCGCGACCCCCAGCAGGGCGGCACCCCGGACCAGGTCGGGGGCGAGGAGCCGCGGTGCCGTCTCGGGTGATCGCATCGCGGCCATGGTGACGCCCCGTCCGGCCGGGCCGAGCACTAGCCTCCCGGACGTGACGACGAGCACTTCCCAGGCCGCCGAACGCGCCACGGCGGACCTGCGCCTGTCCCCCGACCAGCTGGCCCGCCACGCCGCCGACGCCGTGGCCGCGGCCGCCGGCCCCGACGCCGCGGCCCCCGACGTCGCGGTCGTCCTCGGGTCGGGGTGGAAGCCGGCCGCCGACCTGCTCGGCGAGGTCCTTGCCGACCTGCCCGCCACCGACGTCCCCGGATTCCGGCCGGCGGCGGTCGCCGGGCATGCCGGCCGGCTGCGCCTGGTCCGCACCGGCGACGGCGCCCGGGTGCTCGTCCTCGGCGCCCGCACCCACCTGTACGAGGGCCACGGCGTCGACGCGGTGGCCCACGGCGTCCGCACGGCCGCCGCCGCGGGGTGCCGCGCGGTGGTGCTGACCAACGGGTGCGGCAGCACCGTGCGGGAATGGGGGCCGGGCACCGTGGTGCTGGTGCGGGACCACCTCAACCTCACCGGGGCGACGCCGCTGCGCGGGCCCCGGTTCGTCGACATGTCCGACGCCTACGCCGCCCGGCTGCGCGCCGCCGCCCGCGAGGTCGAGCCCGCCCTGCCCGAGGGCGTGTACGCCCAGTTCCACGGCCCCCAGTACGAGACGCCCGCCGAGGTGCGGATGGCCCGCATCCTCGGGGCCGACCTGGTGGGGATGTCCACCGCGGTCGAGACGATCGCCGCCGGGGCCGAGGGCCTGGAGGTCCTCGGGATGTCCCTGGTGACGAACCTGGCGGCGGGCACCACCGACGCGCCCCTCGACCACGAGGAGGTGCTGGCGGCCGGTGCCGCGGCTGCCGAGCGCTGCGGCCCCCTGCTCGCGGGCGTGGTCGACGCGGTCGCCCGCGCCACGGCACCGTGACCGACCACCCCGACCCCGCCGCCGACCCCGCCGCCGACCCCGCCGCCGACCTCGCCGCCGACCTCGCCGCCGACCTCGCCCGGGCGGCCGCCTGGGCCGCCGGCGACCCCGAC
>JBHJOJ010000022.1:0-95397 GCA_050329835.1 Kineosporiaceae bacterium
GCCTCGGGCACGAGGAACGCGGCGGCGATCTCGGCGGTGGTGAGGCCGAGGACCAGCCGGAGCGTGAGGGCCACCTGGGCGTCGCGGTCGAGCGCGGGGTGGCAGCACAGCAGCATGAGCCGTAGCCGCTCGTCGGGAATCGCCGTGCCGGGGTCGAGGAGCCGCTCGTCGGGGGCCCGGTCGAGGTCGTCGGCGCCCCACAGCTCGCCCCGGTCGCGCACGGCGTCGCCGCCGGCGACCGTCGGGTCGGTCGCCGCCCTCGCCGCGCGCCGCTGCTGTCCGGCCTCGTGCCGCAACCGGTCGACGGCCGCCCGGCGGGCCGCGACCAGCAGCCATCCGCCGGGGTTCGCCGGCACCCCGTCCCGCGGCCAGGTCCGCCAGGCCGCCAGCAGCGCCTCCTGCACCGCCTCCTCGGCGAGGTCGACGTCGCCGTACCGGCGCGCGAGGAGGGCGAGGACGCGCCCCGCCTCCCCGCGCGCCGCGGCCACCAGGGTTTCCGCGACCGGGCCCGGCGTCAAGCCAGGATGCTGACGGGGCGGACCTCGAGGGACCCGGCCGGGAGGGGGAGCTTCCGCGCCCACTCCAGGGCCTCGTCGAGGTTCTCCGCAGTGATCATGTAGAAGCCGCCGAGCTGCTCCTTGGTCTCCGCGAACGGGCCGTCGGTGACCGTCGGCTCCGGCACCCCGAACGTCCGCTGCAGGGTCGTCGCGGTCGCCGTCGGCTGCAGCCCGGCGCCCGAGACGAAGTGACCGGATTCCTTGAGCGCCGCGTTGTACCCCATCCAGGTGCTCATGAACTCCTCGAACTCCGGGGAGCCGGGGGTGGGGCCGGGGGCGTTCTCGTCGCCGTAGATCAGGATGACGAACTCCATCGTCGTGTTCCCTTCCGCTGTCCGGGCCGGGTGGTTCGGGCCCGTCGGTGTTCTGACGCCCAGATGACGGAGCACATCCTCCCGATCGACAGGCCCGTCGGTGGGAACTCTCGGAATCGGGGTGGACATCGGGGTGGACCCGGTCCCGAGGGAGGGCGACCACTCGGCCACCTCCGGTCCGCCGTACCCTGAGCACCGTGTCCGGACCGCGACCGACCCCCGAGCTGAGTCCCCGCGGCCGCCTCGGGCCCGCCGACCGCGAGCGAGCGCTCGCGGCCATGACCGCGCACGAGGTCGATGTCGTCGTCATCGGCGGGGGGGGGGTGGGCACCGGGGCCGCGCTCGACGCGGCGACCCGGGGCCTCTCGGTGGCCCTGCTGGAGGCCCGCGACTGGGCGTCCGGGACGTCGAGCCGGTCGTCCAAGCTCATCCACGGCGGCCTGCGCTACCTCGAGATGCTGGAATTCGGCCTGGTGCGGGAGGCGCTGCGGGAGCGCGGGCTCATCCTCACCCGCCTCGCCCCGCATCTCGCCCGGCCGGTGCCGTTCCTGTTCCCGATCACGCACCGGATGTGGGAGCGGGCCTACGTCGGGGCGGGGGTGGCCCTCTACGACGCCATGGCGTTCGGGGGCGGCCACGCCCGCGGGTTGCCGCTGCACCGCCACCTCAGTCACCGGCAGGTGCTCGACAAGGCGCCCGGCCTGCGCCCCGACGCCATGGTCGGCGCCATCCAGTACTACGACGCCCAGCTGGACGACGCCCGGCACACCCTCGCCCTGGCCCGCACCGCGGCCATGTACGGGGCGCTGTGCGCCAACCGGGTCAAGGTCGCGGAGTTCCTCCGTGAGGGCGAGCGCGTCGTGGGGGTCCGGGCCCGCGACGTCGAGACCGGCGCCGACCTGGAGGTCCGCGCCCGCCAGGTCGTCAACGCCACCGGGGTGTGGACCGACGACGTCCAGGCCCTCGTGGGCGAGCGCGGGCCCTTCAGCATCCGGGCGTCCAAGGGCATCCATCTCGTCGTGCCGCGACAGCGGATCCGCTCGACGAGCGGCCTGATCATGCGGACCGAGCACTCGGTGCTGTTCGTCATCCCGTGGGGCCGGCACTGGGTGCTCGGCACCACCGACACCGAGTACACCTACAACAAGGCGCACCCGGCGGCCTCGGCGACCGACATCGACTACGTCCTGTCGCAGGTCAACCGGGTGCTCGCGGACCCGGTGACCCGCGACGACGTCGAGGGCGTCTACGTGGGGCTGCGCCCGCTGATCTCGGCGGGACCGGGTGAGGCCGGGCTCACCAGCAAGGTGTCGCGCGAGCACGTCGTCGCCTCCCCGGTGCCGGGGCTGGTCGTGGTCGCCGGCGGCAAGTACACGACGTACCGGGTGATGGCCGCGGACGCCGTCGACGAGGCGGCGCGCAACCTGCCGCAGCGGGTGCCGGGGTCCATCACCGCCGAGGTGCCGCTGGTCGGGGCCGAGGGCTACCGGGCGATGTGGAACTCCCGGCTGCGCCTGGCCGCGGAGTCGGGGCTGCACGTGGCGCGGATCGAGCACCTGCTGCGCCGGTACGGCGACGACGTCCACGACCTGCTGGCGCTCGTCGCGGCCCGCCCGGAGCTGGCGCACCCGCTGGCGGGCGCCGAGGACCACTTGGGCGCGGAGATCGTGTACGCCGCGACCCACGAGGGGGCCCGGCACCTCGACGACGTGCTGGCGAGGCGGACCCGGATCTCCATCGAGGCCTGGGACCGGGGCGTCGCGGCGGCACGGCCGGCGGCCGAGCTGCTGGCGCCGGTGCTCGGCTGGGACGCGGCCGCGGTGGACCGCGAGGTGAGCCTGTACGAGGCGCGGGTCGAGGCCGAGCGGGCGAGCAACCTGGCCCCGGACGACGCGGCGGCCGACGCCGCCCGGCTGGGGGCCCCGGAGGTCGTCCCCACGTGACAGCGGTGACTGTCGCGGTCCTTGTCGGGGGCTGAGTCCCGCCCGTACCCTCCGGAGATGGCGACGGCGCTCGGGGACGTCCGGACCGATCCGCCGGTCCCGGAGCCGCAGGAGGCGGTGGCGCGCGCGGTCGCCGCCGGTCGGGCCGCCCAGGAGGTGTGGGCCCGGGTGGGCGTGCGGGACCGGGCGCGGGCGCTGCTCCGGCTGCACGACGCCGCCTGGGACCGGCGGGAGGACCTGACCTCGGCGGTCCGTGAGGCCACCGGCAAGAGCCGCCGCGACGCCGCCGCCGAGGTGCTGGCCGCGCTCACGGTCACGCGGTACTACGGGCTGAGGGCGCCGTCGCTGCTGCGCCCGCACCGGCGCCGGCTCACCGGGGTCTCCGTGCCGCTGGCCACCGAGGGCATCGTGCGCCGGGTGCCGGTCGGGGTGGTCGCCGACATCGCGGCCTGGAACTACCCGCTGCTGTTCCTGCTCGGCGACACCGTGCCGGCCGTGGTCGCGGGCAACGCCGTCGTGCTCAAGCCCGACCCCCGGTCCGACGGGGTCGCCGACGCGGTCGAGGCGCTCGCGGTGGCCGCCGGGCTGCCCGCCGGGCTGGTCGGCAGCGTCCGGGGCGGTGCGCCCGAGCTCGGCGAGGCGCTCGTCGACGCGGTCGACCACGTGCTGTTCACCGGGTCCACGCGGGTCGGGCGGCTGGTCGCCGAGCGGGCCGGGCGCTCCCTCACCGGGGCGACCCTCGAACTGGGCGGCAAGAACGCCGCCTACGTGGCCGCCGACGCCGACCTCGACCGGGCGGCCGCCGCCCTCGCCCTGGAGTGCTTCGTCGGCGCCGGGCAGACCTGCACGTCGACCGAGCGGCTGTACGTCGCGGCCGGGGTGCACGAGGCGTTCCTCCAGCGCTTCCTGCCGGCGGTGCGGGCGCTGGAGCCCGGGACCGGGCCGGGCGCCGCCCTCGGGCCGCTGATCTCCGAGCGGCACCTGGCGCACGTCGACGGCCACGTCCGCGACGCCGTCGGCCGGGGCGCCGCCGTGCTGGCCGGCGGCCGGGCCCGGCCCGACGTCGGGCCCACCTCGTACGAGGCGACGGTGCTGGCCGACGTCCCCGGCGACGCCGCGGTGGCCCGGGAGGAGACGTTCGGCCCGGTGGTCTCGGTGCACCCGGTCACCGGCGACGACGAGGCGGTCGCGCGGATGTCGGAGGGCGAGGGCGGGCTGACCGCCGCCGTGTGGACCCGGGACACCGCGCGCGGGCGGCGGCTGGCCGAGCGGGTGCGTGCCGGGACGGTCCTCGTCAACGAGACCTACCTGATGGCGTGGATCTCCCCGGCGCTGCCGCTGGGCGGGGTCGGGGCGTCGGGACTCGGCCGGCGGTTCGGGATCGACGGGCTGCGCGAGGTGACCCGGGCGCACGTCACCGTGGTGTCGCACTCGTCGCTGCCCGGCCGGGCCCTGCAGGTGCCGGCCGAGCGGCTGGTCCCGGCGCTGTTCGGGGCCGCCCGGGCGCTGCGGGTGCTGCGATGGCCGTGACGCCGGCCGTGACGCCCGCCCGGGCGCGTTCCGGCCCCGGGGCGCCGGACCAGGAGGTCGTCGACGTCGTCGTCGTCGGCAGCGGGTTCGGCGGCTCGGTGGCGGCGCTGCGGCTGTCCGAGAAGGGCTACCGCGTGGTCGTGCTGGAGGCGGGCCGCCGGTGGGCGGACGCCGACCACGCCCGCACGTCGTGGGACCTGCCGCGGTTCCTGTGGGTGCCGTGGCTGGGCTGGTACGGCGTCCAGCGGATCCACCGGCTGCCGCACGTCGTCCTCCTGGCGGGGGCGGGTGTCGGCGGCGGGTCGCTCAACTACGCCAACACCCTGTACCGGCCGCCGTCGTCGTTCTTCCGGTCCGGGTCCTGGGCGCCGGCGGCGGACTGGGAGGCCGAGCTGGCCCCGCACTACGACACCGCCGAGCGGATGCTGGGTGCCGTCGCCAGCCCGTTCGACGGCACCGCCGAGCGGGCGATGCGCGACACCGCCGAGGCGCTCGGGGTCGGGCACACGTTCCGGCGCACCCCGGTCGGGGTGTTCCTCGGCGCCCGGGCCGGGCAGGGCGGCGCGGCGCCGGGGGAGACGGTGCCCGACCCCCTGCTGGGCGGGCAGGGGCCGGCCCGGACCGCCTGCACCGCCTGCGGGAACTGCATGGTCGGCTGCCGGGTCGGGGCGAAGAACACCCTGCTGAAGAACTACCTGTACCTGGCGGAGCGCCGGGGTGCCGAGATCCGCCCGCTGCGGACGGTGACCCGGGTGGAGCGGCTGGACGGCGGTACCGGCGACGGTGCCGGCGAGGGGGGCGAGGCCGGCCGGGCCGGGGAGGACCCGGGGGGCCCGCCGCGCTGGCGGGTCACCCACCGGCGGACGGGGGCGCCGGGGCCGGGGGCGTGGCGGCGCGACGAGCGGACCGTCCTGGCCCGCCACGTGGTGCTCGCCGCCGGGGCGTGGGGGACCGCGGGCCTGCTGCAGCGGATGCGCGCGGACGGGGTGCTGCCGGACCTGCCGCCCGCGCTCGGGACGCTGACCCGGACGAACTCCGAGGCGCTGCTCGGGGTGGCGACCCGGCGGGTCCCGCCGGGGGACACGGCGGCGGGGCTGACCCACGGCCTGGCGATCACGTCGTCCTTCCATCCCGACGCCGACACCCACGTCGAGAACGTCCGGTACGGGCCGGGGTCGAACGCCATGGGCATGCTGGTGGGGCTGCTGGTCGACGGGGGCGGGCGGTGGCCGCGCTGGCTGCGGGCCGTGGGCCGGGTCGTGACGAACCCGGGGGAGGCGCTGCGCAGCCGGTGGCTGCACCGGTGGAGCGAGCGGACGGTCATCGCCCTCGTCATGCAGACCCGGGACAACTCGCTGACGGTGTCCGCGCGGCGGCGGTTCGGCGGGCTGCTCGGCCGGTGGGCCGGGTGGCGGCTGACGTCGCGCCAGGGCCACGGCGAGCCCAACCCGTCGTGGATCCCGGCCGGGCACGAGGCGGTGCGCGAGCTGCGCCGGCAGCTGCAGCGGCGGACCGGGGTGGCGGCCGACGCCTTCGCCACCGCCGCGGACGCCGTCAACGTGCCGATGACGGCGCACTTCCTGGGCGGGTGCCCGATCGGGACGGACCCGGCGACCAGCGTGCTGGACGCCCGGCAGCAGGTGTGGGGCCATCCGGGGCTGCACGTGCTCGACGGGTCGGCGGTGTCGGCGAACCTCGGTGTCAACCCGTCGCTGACGATCACGGCGCAGGCGGAGCGGGCGTGCGCGCTGTGGCCGGTGCGGCATGCCGAGACCGTCGGCGTGCGCGGCGCGGCGTGACCGTCCGCTCGGGCTTTGGGTACGCCTCGTAGGCGGTCATCCACGCTCTGCGCGCGTTCGATCCGCCCGGTTCTCCCGTTACCGGACTGTGACCAAGTGCACCGAACGGGGCGGGTCCGACTTGTCGCGCCTGCGGTAGGTTCCGGAGCCGTTGCGGACCTCCCAGCCGCGCCCCGACCCCAGAGCCGAGGAGTTCTTTCATGCGCGTACGCGCCCTTGCCGCAGCTGCCGCTGCGGCCGTCGCGGTGGTCCCGATCGGAGCGGTGGCCGCCCAGGCCGACACGGCCGAGACCACCGACGTGACGATCGTCCACGGCCTCGACGGCCTGGTCGTGGACATCTTCGTCGACGGAGTCCTGGCGGCTGACGACTTCTCGTACACCAACATCGTCATCGCCGAGCTCGAGCCGGGCGACTACAACGTCCAGGTGAAGGCCTCGACGGCGTCCGACGCCGCCGACCCGGCCGCGGAGCCCGCCATCCTCGAGACCGACGCCAGCGTCGGCGCCGACCCCTTCACGGTCGTGGCGCAGCTCGACGAGGCCGGAGCGCCCACCCTGGGTGTCTACGCCGACGACTTCAGCGAGCCCGCCGCGGGCGAGGGCCGCGTCACGGTGCGCCATGCCGCGGCGGCGCCGGAGGTCGACATCCTCGTCGAGGGGACCTCAGTCGGCACCGTGGCGAACGGCGAGCAGCTGAGCGCGGACCTCCCGGCCGGCACCTACGACGTCGAGGTCCAGGCGGGCGGTGCGACCGTCGAGCCGCTGACCCCGGGCGACGTCGAACTCCCGGCCGGATCCTCGGTCATCGCCTACGCCGTGGGGTCGCTCGACGGCGAGACCCTCGACCTCATCGTCGACGTCATCCCGCTCACGGACGACGCCGAGCCGACGCCGACCGACACCCCGTCGGCGACGGACGAGCCCACGACCGCCCCGATCCCGACCGCCGTCCCGGCCGGTGACGGCACCTCGAGCTGGGCGGGCCCGCTGGCCCTGCCGGCGCTCATCGCCCTCACGCTGGCCGGCGTGCTGGCCCTCGCGGTCGGCCTCGCCGTCCGGAAGTCCGGCTCCCGCGCCTGACGGCCCGTCCGGCCGCCGAGGCGGCCCGCTCCCTCGTCGGAACGCCGGTGGCCCCTGGGCCACCGGCGTTCCGACGTCCCCGGAGGTTCCCCATGCGTGCGCCCGAGCCCGGTCCGGTCCCGGCCGGCGGTCCCCGTGCCCGCCGGGTCGCGCGCGGCCCGGCCGTGCTCCTGCTGTGGGCGGCGGCCGCCACGGTCGTCGCGGCGTGCGGGGACGCCTCCGCGGCCCCCCTCCCGACCTGGACGTCGTCCGCGGCGCCGGTCGCGCTCCGCGAGGGCGCGCCGGCGCAGTCGGCGGCCGCGGCGCCGGACCCCTTCGACGCCGAGCGGCTCGACGTGCCCGCCCTGGACAGCGAGGCCGAGGTGGTCGAGGTGGGCGTCAGCGAGGACCGGGTGCTCGAGGTGCCGCCGGACGCCCGCCTCGTCGGGCGGTGGTCGGACGGTGCCCGCCCCGGTGACGGCAGCGGGTCCGTCGTGCTGGTGAGCCACGTCGACTACCGGGGCGTGCCCGGCGTGCTCAAGCGCCTCGCGGACCTGCCCCCCGGGTCGGAGGCCGTGCTCGTCGGGCCGGACGGGCGCCAGGCCCGGTACGTGCTGGAGCAGGTCGACACCTACCGCAAGGCCGTGCTGCCCTACCAGGACATCTTCCGGTTCGACGTGCCGGAGCGGCTGGGGCTCATCACCTGCGGCGGTGAGATCGACCCGGACACGGGCCGGTACGACAGCAACGTCGTCGCCTACTTCTCCGCGGCGGCCTGACCGCTCCCGGGGACGTCCCGGCCGGACGCCGGTGCCGTCGCCGGCTCGTCGCATCCGCGCAACGCGCGGGCGGTCGACTCCGCGGCGTGCCTGTCGGCGGGGGTCGTCGCCGGTCCGTAGCGTCGCGTCGTGCCCCACGACCGCTACGGCCGGGACGTCCTGTCGCGACCGGCACCGCGGCAAGGCCCGCGGACCCGGGACCAGCCCGCCGAGGCGGGTCTGGTGGTGGAGGACGTGACCACCGGCTGGTGCGGGGCGGTGGTGCGGACCGAGGCCAGCGGCGGGGTGCACGTCGTGGTGCTGGAGGACCGCCACGGGCGCACCCGGACCTTCCCCCTCGGCCCCGGGTTCCTCCTCGACGGCCGACCGGTGTGCCTCACCCGGCCGCGGCCCCAGCCCGGACCGAGTGGCCCGGCGCGCACCGCCAGCGGGTCGATCGCCGTCACCGGTCACCGCGCTCGCACCGCCCGTGCCTCTCGGTTGCTGGTCGAGGGCCGCCACGACGCCGAGCTGGTCGAGCAGGTCTGGGGCCACGACCTGCGGGTCGAGGGGGTCGTCGTCGAGTCCCTGAACGGTGTCGACGACCTCGCCCGGTCCCTGGCCGCGTTCCGTCCCGGCCCCGGCCGGCGCCTCGGAGTCCTCGTCGACCACCTCGTCGCCGGCACGAAGGAATGGCGGCAGGCCACCGCTGTCACGGCCTCACCACAGCTGCGCAACCACGTCCTCGTCGTCGGCCACCCCTACGTCGACGTCTGGCAGGCCGTCGTGCCGGCCCGCCTCGGACTCGATGCCTGGCCGGAGATCCCCCGCGGGCGTCCCTGGAAGGAGGGCGTGCTCGCCGCCCTCGGGTGGCCCCACGACTCCCCGGCCGACGTCGGCCGCGGCTGGCAGCGCATCCTGGCCACGGTGACCGCCTGGACCGACCTCGAACCCGCCCTGACCGGCCGCGTCGAGGAGCTCATCGACTTCGTCACCGCCGACGCCGCGGACCGGTGAGCTGGCACCGGCGGCGGCGACTCAGGACTCCGAGGCTGAGGCCTGCCACAGGGCGCTCACGGGCATGGCCCGCAGCTTCGGCCCGAAGGGCAGCGTGTCCGGCCCGGTGTATAGAACTACCCCGAGCAGGAAGTCGTCACCCAGCCGGGCCTCGAGGTGCCGGAGCCCCCTGAAGTCGTCGCCTCGGACGGTGGCACCTGCCTTGACCTCGACGGCGACCACCTGCCCCCTGCGGTCCTCCAGCACCGCGTCGACCTCGAGCTGGTCCCGGGTCCGGTAGTGCCAGAGGTCCACCATGGTGTCCGACCAGGTGATCTGCCGCGCCAGCTCCATGAGCACGAAACCTTCGAGGAGGCCTCCCAGGGGCCCGTCCGGCCGCGCCAGCCAGCCGGAGTCGGCGGCGAGCAGTGTCGCGGCCACGCCGGAGTGCACGACGGCGACCTTGGGCATCCCGACCGCACGCGAGCTGAGGTTTCGCGACCACGCGGGTATGCGCTTGATGAGGAAGACCTCCTCGAGGAGGTGGAGGTACCGCCCGATCGTCTGTCGCGCCAGTCGGGTGTCGCTCGCCAGCGCGTTCTCGACGAGAGGTTGCCCGGAGCGAGCCGCAACCAGCCGCAGCAGGGTCCGCATCTCGGGGGTCCGCTCGATCTCCGACAGCTGGGCCACGTCCCGAGTGATGATGTCGTTGACGTACGAATTCAGGAACCGCTGACGGCGTCGGTGATCGTCACGGGCCACTGCTTGAGGGAAGCCACCACGGACGATGCGTGCGGCGTAGTCGGTGCGGGTGAGACCCGACGTGACGTCCAGTCGGGGCCCCAGCATGAACGCAGCGTCGACGAAGCCATCGGGGGCACCGTCGATCTCACCCTGAGAGAACGGCCAGAGCTCGATGGTCTCGGTGCGACCCGGAAGCGCATCGGGCAGCGGCCCGCCGTGGAATCACCTGCCCCAGGGGGGTGTCCATGCTGCTCACAGGCCTCATGTTGTCACGGAACGAAGTCGGACGTGGGCAGTCTGCCGCTGTGTCGCCGGACATCCTGCCGCTACTGTGCTGGACGTTCTGCCGCCAGGTAGCTGGTCGTTCTGCCGATCCGCGGTCGTGCTCCTGAGCCCCGGCGCTAGGGTCCGCGGACGTGGCCTACCGCCTGCTGACCGGCCGGTTCGTCCTCCGCTACGCCGAGAGCCCCGGCTCCGGCCCCACCCCCGACGGCGACACCCTGAAGTTCCGGCCAGACGCCCCGGCCCTGGTCGAGGAGCTCGGCCTGGCCTCGGGCGTCGAACCTGCCCTGTCCGCCCAGCAGCGGATCAGCCTGCGCCTGGAGGCCGTCGACGCCCTGGAGCTCCATTTCGAGGGCTCCCGGCAGGAGGCCACCCTCGCCCGCGCCGCCCGGGACGGCCTGCTCGCCCACCTCGGGTTCCGCGACGTCGTGTGGGACCGCGCCCGTCCCGCCCAGGCGGCCGCCGCCGACGCCGACGAGATGCCCGGCTGGGTGCTCGCCGACGGCGTCGAGCAGAACGGCCGCCTCGTCGCCTTCGCCTTCCCGGGCAGGCCGCCGCTGGCCGACGGCTCGCCGGTGGCCGTGGACGAGACCGTGTTCCGGGCCAGCGCGAACCTCCGGATGCTGGCCGAGGGCCTCGTCTACCCCATGCTCTACACCAGCCTCGCCGGCGAGCTGCGGAACCTCTGCCGAGAGGTCGCGGGCGCCGCCCGCGCCGCCCGCCGCGGCGTCTGGGCGCGGGCCACCGCCGACCCCGACTCCGCCGCCGACCTCGCGCGGGGGGCCGCCGCGCTGCCCGACCTCGTCATGTGGCCCAAGCTGTACCGCCGCCTCGCCCGGTACTTCGCCGCCGGGCACGGCGATCCCGGCGGGTTCCGGCGCTGGCTGGCCGCGGGCCCGGCGGACCGGGACGACGCGGTTCTCGTCCTCGACACCGGTCGGCGCACCCGCCTCCACGAGATCGTCGCCGTCGAGGGTGACCGGGTGCGGCTGTCGCTGTGGCCGGACGCCTTCGCCGTGCTCCCGGTCCGGGCCGGTCGGCGGGCCCAGGTCCCTGCGGCGCCGCCGGACGTGGCCGGGAGGGCGGGGCACGGCGGGGACAGCCGGATCGACGACTCGCCGTGCCACGGGCTCGGAGACCCTTCCTGACAGGCTTCGCGCATGGACCACGACACCGTCCTGGTCTGGGTCCGCGCGTACGAGGACGCCTGGCGGGCCGCCGACGTCGACGCGGTGCCCCGGCTGTTCACCGAGGACGTCCACTACCGTCGCTCGCCGTACGAACCGGCCGAGGTCGGCCTCGACGCGGTCCGGGCGTTCTGGGCCGAGGACGTCGGGCACGCCTTCACCGTCGAGGCCCGCCCGGTGGCCGTCGAGGGCCGGGTCGCGGTGGTGCGGTTGCTCGTCCGGTACACCGCGCCGGAGCAGCAGGAGTACTCCGACCTGTGGCTGCTGCGGTTCGCCGCCGACGGGCGGGTGGCCGACTTCGAGGAGTGGGCCTATTGGCCCGGCCGCAGTTACACCGTGGGGAGCGGCTGACGCCTGTGACACACGACACGCCGTGACGCCCGTCGGAGTCCCGGGCCGCAGCACGACGGGAGGGGTGTGACGCGGCCGGCGGCATCCCGGGAGGCGGGGGAGGCGCTCCTCGCCCTGTACGACCGGGCGCTGCCCGAGGTCTACGGTTACCTGCTGCACCGCTGCGGGGACGTCCCGCTCGCCGAGGACCTCACCGCCGAGACGTTCCTCGCCGCCGTCGCGGCCGCCCGCGGCCCCGCGGCCGTCGAGCCGACCGTCGGCTGGCTCATCGGCACCGCCCGGCACAAGCTCGCCGACCACTGGCGGTACCGGGATCGCGAGCAGCGCCGCCTGGCCGCGGTCGCTGCCGAGCCGCAGCCGCCCGAGGACCCCTGGGAGGCCCGCCTCGACGTCCTGCGCGCCCGCGAGGTGCTGGCCGGGTTGGGCCCGCACCACCGGGTGGCGCTGGTGCTCCGCTACGTCGACGGGCTGCCCGTCCCGCAGGTCGCCGGCGTGCTGGGACGCAGCGTGCACGCGACCGAAGCCCTGCTCGTCCGGGCGCGGGCCGCGTTCCGCACCGCGTACCGGGCCAGCGACGACCCGGCCGAGAACGGGAAGGAGGACCACCGTGGCTGATCCGCTCGAGGCCCTGCGTGCCGCCCGGCCCACCCCGGCCGTCCCCGACCCGGCCTTCGCGGCCCGGCTGCGGGACCGGCTGCGCCGCGCCCTCGGCCTCGACGACCCCCTCGACCCCGCCACCGGAGGAGACACCATGACCGACGTCACCGACACCCGGCCCGTCGCCGACACCGTCCCCGAGCCCGCCCCTGTCCAGCGCGGGTACCACAGCCTCAACGCCTACCTCACGGTGTCGGACGGCCGCGGCGCGCTCGACTGGTACGTGGCCGTGCTCGGGGCGCGCCCGCGCGGCGAGCCGGTGTGGATGCCCGACGGCCGTCTCGGCCACGCCGAGCTCACCGTCGGGGACTCCGTCCTCATGCTGTCCGAGGAGTTCCCCGCGATCGGGGTCCGCTCACCCACGACGCTCGGGGGAGCCGGGTTCTCCCTGCTCGTCTACGTCGACGACGTCGATGCCGCGGTCGAGCGCGCGGTCGCCCGGGACGGTCGCCTGGAGAGGCCGATCGAGGAGTCCCACGGTGATCGCCGCGGCGTCGTCGTCGACCCGTTCGGGCACCGCTGGATGATCTCGGCGCCGCTCGTCCCCACGGAGCGCCCGCCGCGCGAGCCACGGCACGGCGACGTCGGCTACGTGACCCTGGAGGTGCCCGACGCCCGCCGGTCGCAGGCCTTCTACGGGGCGGTCCTCGGCTGGCGGTTCGCGCCCGGCAGCGTCGCCGAGGGGGTCCAGGTCGTGGGCCCCCAGCCACCGGTCGGCCTCGCCGGCGGCCAGGACCGTGCCCGCGGGGTCCTCTGCTACCGGGTCGACGACGTGACCGCCGCCGTGGAACGGGTGCGCGCTGCGGGCGGGCGCGCCGAGGACCCCGAGGCCAAGCCGTACGGGACGCTGGTGTCCTGCGAGGACGACCAGGGGACTCCCTTCCAGCTCTGGCAACCGTGAGGCCCGAGCGCCGGAGCGGTAGCGTGCGCGGGTGCCCGGGGTCAGCACGTGGGTGGTGGGAGTCCTCGGCTCCGGCCTGGCCGATCCGGCCGCCCCGCTGCTTCGCGTCGACGACCTCGGGCTGCAGCGCGGGGACGGGTGCTTCGAGACCGTGCTGGTCCGCCCGCACGTCCCCGCCGAGCCCGCGGGCGGCGACCCGGGCGGCGGCCTGCGCGCCGTGCACCTCGACGCGCACCTGGCCCGCCTCGCCCGCTCGGCGGCGGCGCTGGACCTGCCGCCGGTCGACGAGGCCGCCTGGCGCGACCTGGTCGCCGAGGTCCTCGCCGCCGGCCGGGACCTGGTCGCGGACGAGGCGATCCTCAAGCTCCTGCTGACCCGCGGCGAGTCCGGCGCCCCGCCCGGAGACCCGGGCACCGGCCTCGTCACCCTCGGACCGGTCCTGCCCGCGATCATCCGCCAGCGGGGGACCGGCCTGTCCGTCGTCGGGCTCACCGTCGGCACCGTCCCCGGCGTGCACGCGGTCGCGCCGTGGCTGCTCGGCGGGGTGAAGACGCTCTCGTACGCGGTCAACATGGCGGCCCTGCGCGAGGCCGCCCGCCGCGGGGCCGACGACGCGGTCCTGCTCGCCGCCGACGGCACCGTGCTCGAGGCGCCGACCGCCACCGTGCTGTGGTGGGCCGGGGACCACCTGGCCACGACCCCGGTCGCCGGCACGGGCGTGCTCCCCGGGACGACCCAGCAGTCGCTGTTCGCCGCGGCCGCGGGGGCCGGCCTGACGACCGGCTACGACACCGTGTCGGTCGACGAGCTGGCGGCCGCGGACGCGGTGTGGCTGGCCTCCAGCGTCCGGGGCGTGACGCCGGTCCACACCCTCGACGGCCGGCCGGTCGCGACCCGGCCGGACCTCACCGCGCTGCTCGCACCGGTCGCCCTCGGGGACGAGCCCCCGGCGGCGCGACCGGTGCCGGCAGCAGTGCCCGCAGCGGCACCGCGGCCTTGAGCAGCATCTCCTCGTACTCCGCCGCCGGGTCCGAGTCGAGGACGATCCCGCCTCCGGCCCCGACCCGCCACGTCCCGCCGTGCCGCACGGCGGAGCGGATGACGATCGCCAGGTCCTCGGCGCCGTCGAACCCCAGCCGGCCGAGCACCCCGGAGTAGATCCCCCGCGCCCGGCCCTCGATCTCGTCGAGGATCTCCAGGGTCCGGTGCTCGGGGGCACCGGTCATCGACCCGCCGGGGAAGCAGGCGCGCAGCGCGTCCACCGCGCCGAGCCCCGCCCGCAGCCGCCGGCCGAGGTGACCGGTCGCCCTCCCGCCCCGGTCGCAAGGGCACAAGCGTCCGCCGACGCCCTCCTACCCCGTCCGCAAGGGCACAACCGCCCGCCTCCACCCGGCGTGTCGAGTGCGTATGGGTACTTGCGCACGGGGGAGGTGCGCGGGGCGGGAGTAGCGTCGCGGGGTGAGCAAGGGGAACGGCGACCGGGCGGTGCGGCAGCTGCGGCTGGTGGTCCACGCCGAGGACTACGACGCGGCGCTGCAGTTCTTCCGCGATGTCCTCGGCATGCCGGAGGAGGAGTCCTACGCCGGCGACGGCGGGGCCCGGGTGGCGATCCTCGATGCGGGCCGGGCGACCGTGGAGCTCTCGAACCCGGCCCAGATCGACATGATCGACGAGGTCGAGGTGGGCCGCCGGGGCGTCGCCCCCCGGCTGCGGGTCGCCTTCGAGGTCCCGGACGCGGCGGCCGCCACCGCGGCGGCCGAGCGGGGCGGGGCGGCGCTCGTCGCACCTCCGACCCGGACCCCGTGGCACTCCCTCAACAGCCGGCTCGAGGCGCCCGCCGGCCTGCAGATCACCCTGTTCCAGGAACTGGGCGAGGATCCGGGTCCCGGCTGACCTCACGCAGCAGCCGGGCGAGCACGGCACCGGCGGCGACCGACAGCACGAGGAACGCCGCGAGCGGCCCTACGACCTCCCCCGCCGTCAGCCGCCCGCCCGCGACCGCCTGCCCGACCGTCCGGGCGGCCGACAGCGGCGCGAGGGCCGTCGCGAGCGTCAGCACCGGCACGGCCGCCGCGTACCCGGCCGGTGACCCCCGGAGCAGGAGGACGCCGGCCGCGGCGGCCGCCGGCGTGACCACCGCCAGGTCCAGGGTGTGGGTGACCGGGGTGGTGTACACGTCGAGCCGGCCCGGCACGTCGCCCGTCACCAGCGCCGCCACCAGGTCGGCGCCCCACATCGCGACCAGGACGCCGGCCCCGGCCAGCGTCAGCAGTGCCGCCGCCCGCCGCGGCAGCCGGTCCAGCGGCAGCGTCGACACCGGGAGGGTCGACACCGTGAGGACGAGCGCCCACAGCGCCGCGGCGAACGTCGCCACGTACACCGGGTACAGGGCGTTGTAGGCGATCGTGCCCAGCGCCACGCCGCCGAACACGTACGTGAACACGGCCAGCATCCCGGTCACCAGCAGGTGGCCGAGACGGCTGCCGCGCCGGTGCATCGCCGTCGCCACCAGCAGCAGGGGCACGCCGAGGACGAGCACGACGAGGTCGGTGCCGAGCTGTGTCCCCGCCGCGAAGGGCGTGTCGGACCCGTACAGGCCCTCGCCGACGAGGGAGACCGCCTCACCCCGGACGCTCGTCGCGCCGATGCCGGCCACCCCGGCGTCCCAGGACGACAGCCCGGCGGCGGACGTCGCCGCCGCCATCACCGCCACCGCCATGCCGAGGCCCATGACGAGTCCCCGGTGGTCGCGGTCGGCGGCCCCTGCGGTGCCCGGCCCGGTCGTCGCGCTCGTCAGGTCCATGACGGATCTCCTCGCCTCACGATGTCGCCGCCGCGGCGGCCCGGCCGGCGACCCGGCCGGAGAACAGGCAGCCGCCGAGGAACGTGCCCTCCAGTGACCGGTACCCGTGCATCCCGCCCCCGCCGAAGCCCGCCGCCTCGCCGGCGGCGAACAGCCCGGGCAGCGGGTCGCCGGCGACGGTGAGGACGCGCCCGGAGAGGTCGGTCTCGAGCCCGCCCAGGGTCTTGCGCGACAGCGGGCGCAGCCGGACCGCGACCAGCGGACCGGCGCCCGGGTCCAGCAGGCGGTGCGGCCGGGCCACCCGGATCAGCCGGTCGCCCAGGTAGCGCCGGGCCCCCCGGATCGCGGTGAGCTGGGCGTCCTTCCCGAAGGGGTTGGCCAGGGCGCGGTCGCGGCCATGGATCTGCCGCGCGACGGCGTCCGGGTCGAGCGGCGGCACCCCGCCCGTCACCGCGTTCATCCCGGCGACGAGTTCCCGGACGGTGCCGGCGGTGACGAAGTCCTCGCCCCGGTCGAGGAAGGCCCGGACCGGGGCCGGCGCGCCGGCGCGCACCCGCGACAGCACGCCCCGGACGTCCCGGCCGGTCAGGTCGGGGTTCTGCTCGGACCCCGACAGGGCGATCTCCTTCTCGGCGATCTCCCGGGTCATGACGAACCACGAGTGCGAGTGCCCGCTGCCCTGCAGGTGCGCCAGCGTCGCCAGGGTGTCGAAGCCAGGGAACAGCGGCGGGGGCAGCCGCCGGCCGGTGGCGTCCAGCCACAGGGCCGACGGGCCCGGCAGGATCCGGATCCCGTGCCGCGGCCACACCGGGGAGTGGTTGGCGACCCCCTCGGTGTAGTGCCACATCCGGTCGCCGTTGACCAGCCGGCCGCCGGCGGCCTCGACGATCCCCAGCATCCGCCCGTCGACGTGGGCCGGGACCCCGGACAGCATGTCCCGCGGCGGCGACCCGAGGCGCTGCGGCCACCGGGCGGCCACGAGGTCCGGGTCGCCGCCGAGCCCGCCGGCCGCGACGACCACGGCCTGGGCGCGGATCTCGAACGATCCGGCGGCCTCGGAGCTGGTCGGGGCCCCGCGGGTGGCGGTGGTCGGGGCGAGCACGCTGCCGTGCACGCCGTCCACGGCTCCGGCGGTGGTGGTGAGCCCGTCGACCCGGTGTCGGAACCGCAGCTCGACCCGGCCCTCGGCGACGGCGCGGCGGACCAGGCGCTCGAACGGCTCCACGACGCCCGGGCCGGTGCCCCACGTGATGTGGAAGCGGGGGACGGAGTTGCCGGGGCCGCCCGCCGCCCCGCCGCCCCGCTCGGCCCACCCCACCACCGGGAACCACCGCATCCCGAGCCCGTGCAGCCACGCCCGCTTCTCACCCGCCGCGAACTCGACGTACGCCCGGGCCCAGCGGGCGGGCCACCGGTCGTCCGGGTCACGGTCGAAGCCGGCCGTGCCCTCCCAGTCCTGCCAGGCGAGGTCGACGGAGTCCCGGACCCGCAGCCGGCGCTGCTCCGGGGAGTCGACGAGGAAGAGGCCCCCGAAGGACCACCATGCCTGGCCGCCGAGGTCCTGCTCGCCCTGCTGGTCGACGACGACGACCCGCCGTCCCGCCGCGGCCAGCTCGGCCGTCGCCACGAGACCAGCGAGGCCGGCCCCCACCACCACGGCGTCGGCGTCCACCCGCGTCACCCTCGACGACGCCGCCCCGCCGGTCAAGGCACCCCGCGGGCGCTGCTCACCCGCCGGCGGCCGCCGAACGCTCGGCCGGCACGTGGTCGAGGTCGGCGCTCAGCATCTCCATCTCCAGCACGGGCGGCGCGCCCCGGCGGAAGGCCGGCCACCGGCCCACCCGCAGCACCTGCCGCCGGCCGTCGCTGCCCTGCAGCCGCAGCCGGCCGTCGAGCGAGAGCGACATCTCCATCGGCCGCTGGGAGGTCACCGTCACCGGCAGGGACTCCCGGTCCTGGCCCCCCACCCGCAGCGGGACGTCGGATCCGTCGAGCCCGACCAGGCGGACCGCCGCGGGGCCCTCGGCCCGGACCGGCACGTCCCGCGTGGTGGCCTCGAACCCGAGCCGGCGATGGCCCGCCATCACCTGCTGCCACTCGTACAGGGGGGTCTGGGCCCGGTACAGGGTGTGGCGGTGGCTGGCGCCGGCCGCGTCCACCCACTCGAGGACCACGTCGAAGCCCGGCCGGTGCAGGGTCAGCCCGTGCTCGTCCGGGGAGGACGCCAGGCCGTGGGCGACCGAGTACGCAGGGGAGGTCACCGCCGGGTCGGTGGTCACCTCGGCGTCCCCGAACGTCTCCGCGAACCGGCGGCGGACGGCGGGCACCTGCGACAGCCCGCCCGCGAGCAGGACCGCACCGATCCCGCCGGGCGCAGCGCTCTCGGACTCGCGCAGGTCCGCGGCCCGCACGGCCGCGTCGACGACGCGCATCGCCTCGTCGAGCTGCGGGCCGAACCGCTCCTCCAGGCGCGCCCGGGTGTAGACCACCTCGGGCAGCCACCAGTCGTCGTCCCCCACCCTGACCGGGACCGCCTCCACCGTCGAGAGCCGGATCTTGGCCTGGCGGGCCGCGCGCTCGGCGAGCGCCTGGGCGGTCTCCGGGCGCGGGGCCGCCGCAAGGTCGGCGCCTGCCCGGCGCCAGTCGTCGGCCAGGTCGGCCACGATCGCGGCGTCCAGGGCGTCGCCGGCCCGGTGCAGCCCCACCGCGGACAGCACGCTGACGGCGGTGCGGCCATCGACGTCGCGGACGTCCAGCACCGCGACGTCGAGGGTGCCGCCGCCGTAGTCGAAGACGAGGACCCGCCCCTCGACCGGCCGGCCGGCGGCCTCCCGGGCGGCGACCCAGCCCACCCCGGCGGCGACCGGCTCGTCGACGAGCTCCGGGGAGGCGTTGCCCAGCCCGGCGCCCGCGGCGATGGTCCGCAGCGTCCGCCGCTGTGCGGCGTCCCACTGGGCGGGACATCCGAGGCGCAGGGTCCCGACCGCGTCGAGGTCCACCCCGTGGCGGGCGGCGCGCTCCCCGGTCTCCCGGAGCAGGGTCCCGACGACCTCCTCGACCCCCACCTCGACCCGTTCGTCCCCGCGGCGCACCCAGACCGTGTCCTTCCGGGCACTGATCTGGCGCTTGACCGACCGGATCGTCCGGGCAGCGGGGAGGCGGTCGGCGCGCTCCCCGGTCAGCAGCCGGCCGCGCGGGCTGTAGCCGGCCACGCTCGGCATCTCCGCCGTCGTGGCGCCGATCGGAAGGATCCCCGGGTCGCCGGACCCGTCGCGGACCGCGACGACCGTGGTGGATGTGCCGAAGTCCACCCCGACCGTGGCCGACGGCCGCCCGGGGTCGGGGCCGTCCTCACCCACGGTTGACGAGCCGGACCAGCGCTCGCTGGAGGACGACGACTTCCTCGCCATGGGCCCATGTATAGCCGGACCGGACGATGCGGACGGGTCGGTCGGCGAGTTCCGCCGGCCGAGCCGTCCGGGCGTCCGGTCCGTCCGGCCCGTCCGGTTCGCCCGAACCGCCGCTGGGTTCCGACTTGTCGTCGAGGTCGTCGTCGAGGTCGTCGTCGAGCAGCTCGTGGCGCTCCGGGTCGAGGAGCACCTCCTCGCCGTGCTCGCCGATGGGCCCGACCCCGTGACCCCGGGCCACGTCCGCCAGGTCGCGCCAGATCCCGCGGGGGTCCCGGGGCGGCGGCGGGTAGGACTGCAACTCCGTGAGCAGGGCGACGGCGGTGCGGGTGCCGTCGATCCGGGCCTGGCGGTGGCGCGCCTCGGCGATCCGGGTGGTGTCGATCCGGGTGGTGTCGATCCGGGCGGTGTCGATCCGGGCGGTGCCGAGGGGGACAGGGTCGGGAGCGTCGGCCGGCAGGACCGCGCCCCCGCAGCTGCGGCAGCCCCCGGCCGGGGCGGCAGCCCGGTCGAGGCGCGCCAGCAGGCCCACAGTCGCCTCCACGAGCCCCCGGGCCTGCGAGCCGCGTCGCCGTCCCGCCACCAGGAGCTCGACCACCAGGTCCAGCGTGGGAGGGCTCACGGTGGCGGCGGGGACGCGGTGGGCGAACTGGGCGGCGACCGCGACCGGATCCACCGGGGCGGACGTGCCCGTCGCGCCGCCCAGCGCTCCCGCCAGCGACCCGAGGACCTCCCGCAGTCTCGCGTCCAGGTCCGGATCGGCGGCGAGCCCGGCCCCGAGCCGCACGTAGAACGGCACCGGGCGCGGGGCCAGGGCGAGCACCCAGGCGACGTCGGGGCGTCCGGAGCCGGCGGCGGCCGCCGCCGTGGCGCCCAGCACCCGGTCCGCGAGTCGGGCGACGGCGGCGGCTGTGACCAGGGGTTCGGCGAGGGCCGCGGTCACCTCGTCCGGCTGGGGCCAGGCCGCGAGGTCCAGGGCGGCGGCCGCTGCGGCGGCGGGCACCCCGAGCCCTGTGCGGTCCAGCGAGCGGGACAGCCGGTCGCGGTCGGCGGGGGTGGCGGCGGGGGCGCCCGCGACGTGGTCGAGCAGCTCCGGCACCGGCAGCGACGTGAGGTCCGGGGCCGGCGCCGCCGGGCCGGCGCCGGCCGCGGGCCCGTCCCCTTCGGCGAGGAACTCGAGGAGGTCGCCCGTCTCGGCACGCAGCACGCGATGCAGCGTAGGCGGCGCACCCGACCGCTGTCGGTACGCCGCCGGGGTCCGATCGGCGCGGCCGTGACGGTCTTCCCCGGCAGCGGCGGAGACGCCTGTCCACTTCGTGGACGTTCCTCACGTAATGTCTGGAAGTACACGCAGAAAGTGACCGTTCGACTGGTGCATACCGGCCGCGGAGGGCTTAGCGTCGTCCTCGCCCCCGCGCTCCGCCCCGCGGGTTCCGCCGACGGCGACGGTTCTCGCGGGGCGGGCGGGGGCGCCAGACACCTCCCGTGCGGCCCGACCGCGATCGCGTCAGTCCCACCAGAGACCGACGACCTCTCCCGGTGGCGAGACCTCCAGCAGGGTGGTGCCGCCAGCCCGGGCCGCCAGCCACCGCGCGGGCGGCTGGGCGTTCCAGCAGCCCGGCCAGGGTCGCCCCGCCGCCGTCGGTCACGACCGACAGCCTCGCACCGGCCCGCACCGGCCCGGCCCGGCCCGGCCCGCGGTCCGCCGGCCACGAGGGATCCCGGCCCCGGGTCCGGCCGGTCAGCCGATCCGCAGGTCGATGCCGAGGAACAGCAGCGGCCACAGCAGGATCGCCAGCACTGCGGATCCCACGGAGGCCAGCAGGTCGGACGTGACGTAGCCCCGCACGATGGCCATCACGACGCCCACCACGAGCCAGAGGGCAAGTCCGAGGGAGATGCCCCGCCGCCGCTTGAACATGTCCGGTCCTCCTGTCGATGAGGCGGCCGGTCGCCCACCACGCCGTGGATGCGTCGTGACGCCGGTGCGGGGAGGAGTCTGGCGCGAACGGACGATCAGGGCATCCCGGCGGATCACGGCCACCACAACCCCACCAGCTCCCCCCGGGAGATCCGCCCGGCCAGGGCGCGCCCCGGTCCCTTCCACGTGACGTCGGGCGACTCGCCCGAGTCGTACACCTCGCCGATCGCGGTGCCGAGGGCGCCGGGGTCGCCGGGGGATCCGTCGTCCGGGTCCCGCCACCCGGCGGAGACCACACGCAGCAGGTCGTGGCGGCGGGCACGTCGCACCACGAGTCCGTCCACCCGCAGGAGCCCGGGCCCGTGCTCGGTCACGAAACCCGCGAGCCGCCCCCCGAGCCGATCCGCGACGCCGACCAGCCACCGGGGCGGCGGTCGCCCGTCCGGCGGGCGCCGCGGGAGCTCCGCCTCCGACAGGGTGAGGGCACAGGCGACGACCCCGGGCGGGGCGTCGTGGAACCGCCAGCCCGCCTGGGCGGCCCCCGGCGGGGGGCGCCCGGGCGGGGCCGTCGGCCGCCGGTACGGGGCGAGAAGGCGAGCCGCGGGTGTCATGGCGAGGAGACTGGCGACCTGCGCGGGCGTCCGGCGCCGGCGCGGACCTCGCCTGTGGACCGAAGGACCGGACGGCAGTTGTGGACGAGCTCTCGCGCCCGATCGCGCCGGGCCGCCGGGCGGCCGCCGGACGCCGCCGGGGCCGCCGGACGCGTCAGGTCGCGCCGAGGACGTCCCTCG
This sequence comes from Kineosporiaceae bacterium, assembly GCA_050329835.1. Taxonomy (GTDB): domain Bacteria; phylum Actinomycetota; class Actinomycetes; order Actinomycetales; family JBBAYJ01; genus JANNOG01. Next base: position 22,003 of record JBHJOJ010000022.1, read on the forward strand.
GCCGGTAGGCCGTCGCTCCGCGCCGGCGCCATTCGCGGGGGTAGCCGAGTGACACCTCGTGGAACGGCACCCCGTCGTGCACCGTGGTGCGCGGGACGTGCAGGTGGCCGTAGACCGCGGCGGCGGTGCGGAACCGCACGTGCCAGTCGGCGGTGAGCTCGGTGCCGCACCACTGGGCGAACTCCTGGTGGCGCAGGATCCGGGTCGGGGCGCGCAGCAGCGGCCAGTGGTTGACGAGCACGAGCGGGACGTCCGGGTCGCACCCCGCCAGGCGCACCTCGGTGGCCCTGACCCGGGCCCGGCACCACTCCGACCGGCCGGCGTACGGGTCCGGATGGAGGAGGAACTCGTCTCGGGCGTACACCCCCGCCGCGCGTGCCACCGCCAGCGACTGCTCGGTCGTCGTGGTGCCGGGCGCCCGGAACGAGTAGTCGTACAGGAGCATGAGCGGGGCCACCCGGACCGGTCCGCCGGGGCCGGTGAAGACCGGGTACGGGTCCTCCGGCGTCACGACCCCGAGGGCGCGCGCCGCCTCGATCAGGTGCTCGTAGCGCTCGACCCCGCGCAGGGTCACCGGGTCCGAGGGGTGGGTCCACAGCTCGTGGTTGCCGGGCGTCCACACCACCGTGGCGAATCGCTCGCGCAGCCCGCCCAGGGTGCGCCGGAGGTCCTCGACCGTCTCGCAGACGTCCCCGGCGACGATCAGCCAGTCGCCGGGCGAGGCGGGGCGCAGCGCGTCCACGTGGGGCCGGTTGTCCGCGTACCCGACGTGGAGGTCGCTGACGGCCAGCAGCCGCGGCGGGGGCACCGGCTCATCGGTCACGCGGTCAGGGTGCCCGGTGAGATCGGGACGGTGGGCGGCAGGGCCGCCGGTGACTTGCAAGCGAATGTTCCCTCGCTTCATGATGCGAGAGACCCTTCGCTTCGGGAGAGATCATGACGCGCCCGTACCTCGCAGCCGCCGAGCGCCGCGCGCTCGTCCTCGACGCCACCGCCGCGCTCGCCGCCGAGCGCGGATTCCATGCCACCTCCGTCGATGACATCCGCCGGGCCGCCGGCCTCAGTGCCGGGGGGCTCTACCGCCACTTCCGCAGCAAGCGGGAGATCGTCATCGCCCTGGTGGCGCGGGACGCGGAGGAGACCGCCGCCCGCGTCACCGCGGCCGTGACCGCCGCGGGCTCGCCCGCGGACGCGGTGTCCGCCCTCGTCGACGCGCAGCTCGGCCCGCTGCGGGACCGGGCCGTGGCCGTCGTCCGGGCCGAGATCGTCGCCGTGGCGGCCCGGGACCCCGAGATCGCCCGGGCCGCCACCGACCACGACGACCGGATCTCCGCGGTGGCCCGCGACACCCTCGCCGCGGCCGCGGCGCCCGGCAGCCCCGCGGCCGCCTCCCCGGAGGCGGCCGTCGAGCTGCTCGCGACGGTCGTCGACGGGATCGCCGCCCGGTGCGCGATCCACGGGCGCTGGGAGGACGACTGGTCCGAGCTGGCGGGGGCCGTCGCCCGGTCCCTCGTCGAGGCGGGTGGGGCGGCATGAGCGCGGCGCCGTCGGCCGCCGCCACGGCCCGCACCGCCGGCGACCGGGACCGCCAGGCGTTCCCCGACCAGCTCCGAGGCCTCGCGCTGCTGGGGATCGTCCTGGTCAACGCCCCGTTCCTCGGCGCCTCGCTCGGCGGCTTCGGAGCCCTGGGAGGGGTCTCGGCGCAGACCGCCGAGGTCGCCGTCACGGTGCTCGCCCAGGGCAAGTTCTACCTGATCTTCGCCTTCCTCCTCGGCTACTCGGCGACGTTCATGCTCCGGACCGGGGACCTCGCGACGGTCCGCCGGTCGCGACGACGCTGGGCCCGGCGCCTGGTCGGCCTGGCGGTCGTCGGCGTGGGGCACGCCCTGCTCTTCTTCGTCGGCGACATCCTCGTCCTGTACGCCGTCCTCGGCGTCGTCCTGCTCGTCGTGCACCGCCGGCGGGACCGGGTCCTGCTCGGCCTCGCCGCGGTCGCCGCAGGGCTCACCGCGGCGTGGTTCGCGGCGCTGGTGGCGCTCGCCGCCGTCGCGCCAGCGGGCGGCGGGGAGGTCCTCTCCACCTCGGCCTACGACGCCGCGATGCGCGGCGGCTTCGCGGAGACGGTGGCCGGTCGCCGGGCGGTGTACCCGGAGGTGCTGGTCGCGCTCGGCCTGGTCCTCAACGGCGGGCTCAGCCTGGTGGCCGTGCTCGCCGGGTTCGTCGCCGGGCGGCGCCGGCTGCTCGCCGACCCGGGCGCCCACCCCCGGCTGCGGCGATCGGCCCGCCGGTGGGGACTGCTGGTCGGCGTGCCCGGCGCGGTCGTGGCCGGCGTCCTGGTGGCAGGTCCGGCGGACCCGGCCGCGGCGGCGGCCCACCAGGAGAGCGCGCGCTACCTGGCGGGAGTCCTCCTGGGGTTCCTCACCGCGCCCGCGCTGTCGGCCGGCTACGTCGGGGCGCTGGCCGCGCTCGCTGCGCGGCGCCCGCGCGCGCTGGCGGTGTTCGCGCCGGCCGGGCGGATGTCGCTGTCGCTCTACATCGGGGAGTCCGTGCTGCTCGCCGCCGTGTTCTGCGGCTGGGGGCTCGGGCTGTTCGGCCGGCTCGACCCGTGGGCCGTGCTGGGGGTCGGCGTGGCCGCCTGGCTGGTGCTCGACATCGCGGCCCACGTCTGGTCACGGGTGTTCCGCCAGGGCCCGCTGGAGCTGCTGCTGCGCTGGTGGACGCACGGCGAGCGGCCGGCCGTGCTGGCAGGGCGAAGGTGAGCGCCCGAGTGCCCTCTCCCGAGGTCCGCGGGTGGCCGGGCTCGCGCCGGTCATGCCGACCGCGCTGATCCGCCCGGTCGTGACGTCCGAGGAGGTCGCTGGGCTTCGACTCCCCCGGCCTCGTGCAGCGGCGGGTCGACCAGAGGTGGTCGGCGACCGGCGCCGCCCTGATCAGGTGTCGAGCGGGTTCGCGGCGTGCAGGCCGTTGCGTCGCGCCGCCGCGCAGACGTCGCGGTCCGCGCTCGCGAGGACGTCGGCCCGCAGGGTGAGGGCCGCGGCGAGGTGTACGGCGTCGTAGCCGCGCAGCGCCTCCCCTCCCGCGAGGTGCCGAGCCGTCGTGACGATCCGTGGGGTGACCCCGACGAGCGTCAAGGCGTCGAGCAACTCGTCCAGGCGTTCCCCCGCGTCCCGCAGGTCGCCGGCGGAGAGGCGTCCGCCCCGGCGGGCGGCAGCCAGCGCCGCCGCAGCCTCCACCTCGACGAGGGCCGAGGACGAGGTGAGATCGCTGGCGTTCCACACCGACACCGCCCGTTCGGTGCCCGGCTCGGTGATGATGAGCTCGATCAGGGCCGACGTGTCGACGTAGGTCATCATCGGCGCTGATCCGCCGCGAGGTCGCTGACGGTTGCACCGACGTCGATCGGTCGTGGCGTCACCCGGGCCGACGACACGGGTGGTCGCACGAGGCCTCGTGCGAGGAGCTGGACGAGGTGGTCTTCGACGGGCGACAGGCCTGACAGCACCGCCACCGGGCGTCCGCGGTCGGTGACGACGACCCGCTCGCCCGACCGGACACCGGGGCGGCCGGGGCGGGACGCGCCGGCGACACCGCGAGGTGGTGACATGGACCCGTGGCACTCCCGTCCGACGACGAGCTCGTCCGCCGCGCCCAGGCCCGCGCGCTCGCCCTGCTGACCCGGTCCCTCGCCGACACCGCGCCCGCCGAGCGCCGCGCCGCCGCCCGGCTGGGGCGCCTGGTGGCCGACGAGGCGGGCCGGGACCTGCTCCTCGACCTCACCGACCGGGTGGTCCGGATCCGGGACCCCCGCCGCTCCGCCGGCACCCTCGCCCACCTCGTCGCCCGCGGCCTGCCGCCGTCGCTCGGCCCGGTGGACCGGCTCGGGCTGCGCGTGCTGCGCCGACTGGCGCCGGTGGCGCCCCGGCTGGTCCGCCGTCTCGTCGACTGGCGGGTCGCCGGCGACGTCGCGGGGGTGATCCTGCCGTTCGACGACCCCGGCTTCCGGGCCTACGTGCGCCGGCGCACCGCCGAGGGATTCCGGGTCAACGTCAACGTCCTCGGCGAGGCGATCCTCGGCGACGGCGAGGCGGCCCGGCGGCTGGCCGCCGTGCTCGACCGGGTGCGCCGCCCCGACGTCACCCACGTCTCGGTGAAGATCTCGGCGATCTGCGCGAACCTGGACGTCCTCGCCGAGGAGGACTCCGTCGCCCGGATCTGCGACCGCCTCGCGGAGCTGTACCGGGCCGCCCGCGACGCCGGCGTCTTCGTCACCCTCGACATGGAGGAGTACCGCGACCTCGAACTCTCGCTGCGCGCCTTCACCGCGACCCTGGACCGCCCGGAGTTCGCCGGCCTCGAGGCCGGGATCGTGCTCCAGGCGTACCTGCCGGACTCCCACGCCGCGCTGCACCGGCTCTGCGGGTGGGCGAACGCCCGGCGCGCCCGCGGCGGGGCCGGCATCCGGGTCCGGCTCGTCAAGGGCGCCAACCTCGCGATGGAGACCGTCGAGGCCGAACTGCACGGCTGGCCGTGCGCGCCGTACCCCGCCAAGGCGGACGTGGACGCCTCGCTCAAGGCCTTGCTCGAGGCGGCCCTCGTCCACGGCGAGCCCGCAGCGGTCCGGCTCGGCGTCGCCAGCCACAACCTCTTCGAGGTCGGCTGGGCGCTGACCGTGCGCGACGCGCTGGGAGCGGCCGACCGGGTCGAGATCGAGATGCTCGAGGGGATGGCCCCGCCGCAGGCCCGGGCGGTCCGGGACGACGCCGGCGGGCTGCTGCTGTACGCGCCGGTGGTCCGGGCGCGGGAGCGGGACGCCTCGATCGCCTACCTCAGCCGGCGCCTGGACGAGAACTCCGGGCCGGAGAACTTCCTCCGGTCGCTGTTCGCCCTCACGCCCGGGTCGCCGGCCTGGGAGGCCGAGCGCGCCCGCTTCCGCGCGTCGGCGGCCGCGCGGCGGACCGTGGCGACCGCGTCGCGGCGCAGCCAGGACCGGACGGCGCCGGTCCCGCCGTTCCCGGCCGACGGCTCCTTCGCCAACGTCGCGGACACCGACTTCACCGTGGCGGCGAACCGGCGGTGGATCGAGAGCTGCCTCGCCCTGCCGCCGCCCGCCGAGCCCACCCTCCTGCGGTCGGTCGCCGGGATCGACGCCCTGGTCACCCGCGCGCGACACGCCCAGGCGGCGTGGCGCGGGACGTCCTGGTCGCAGCGCCGCGAGGTGCTCGCCGCCGTCGCCCACCGGATGGAGTCCGAGCGCGGCCGGACCGTCGCGGCGATGGCCGCCACCACCGGCAAGACCGTCCGCGAGGGTGACCCCGAGGTGAGCGAGGCCGTCGACTTCGCCCGCTGGGCGGCGGCCCTCACCCGCGACCACGAGGCGGCCGAGCGGGCGGGTGCCCGGTGGGAGCCGCACCGCCTCGTGGTCGTGGCCGGGCCCTGGAACTTCCCGTACGCCATCCCGGCGTCGGGGGTGCTGCATGCCGTCGCCGCCGGGGCGGCGGTGCTCCTCAAGCCGGCGCCGGAGGCCCGCGCGGTGGCGGCGCTGCTGGTCGAGCAGGTCCGGGCGGCCGGTGAGGCCGCGGGCATGCCGGCCGGCCTCGTCCAGCTGGCGCCGACCCCGGACGACGAGGTGGGGCGGCACCTCGTCACCCACGAGGCCGTCGGCCTCGTCGTGCTCACCGGGAGCCTCGACACCGCGCGGCTGTTCCTGTCGTGGCGGCCCGACCTGCCGCTGGTCGCCGAGACCAGCGGCAAGAACGCCATGGTCATCACGGCCGCGGCGGACGTCGACCAGGCGATCAAGGACCTCGTCCGGTCCGCGTTCGGCCACGCCGGGCAGAAGTGCTCGGCGGCGAGCCTGGCGGTCGTCGAGGCGTCGCTGTACGACGATCCGGCGTTCCACGAGCGGGTGGCGGACGCGACCAGGAGCCTGCCCGTGGGTGAGGCGAGCGACCTGCGCTCGGTGGTGGGACCCCTGGTCGGGCCGCCGCGGGGACCGCTGGAGCGGGCGCTCACCCGTCTGGAGCCGGGGGAGTCGTGGCTCGTGGAGCCCCGCCACCTCGGCGGCCACCGGTGGTCGCCGGGGGTGCGGCGGGACGTGGCGCCCGGCTCCTGGTTCCACCTCACCGAGTGCTTCGGCCCGGTGCTGGGGCTGCTGCGGGCCCGGGACCTCGACCACGCGATCGAGCTGCAGAACGCTCCCGCGTACGGGCTGACCGGAGGCATCCAGTCCCTGGACCCGGTCGAGGTGGACCGCTGGCTGGCCCGGGTCGAGGTCGGCAACGCCTACGTCAACCGGCACGTCACGGGGGCGATCGTGCGGCGGCAGCCGTTCGGCGGGTGGAAGGACTCCTCGGTCGGACCGGGGTGGAAGCCGGGCGGGCCGCACCACCTCGGGCTGTACGGGACGTGGAGGGCGGGGTGGCTGCCGCCCGGGTCCGACGACTTCGCGGCCGCGTGGGCCGAGCTGTCGCGCCCGCACGACGCCACGGGCCTGGTGAGCGAGCGGAACGAGCTGCGGCACCGTCCGCTGGACCGCGTCGTCGCCCGGGTGGCCACGACGGACGACCCGCAGGTGGCGCTGCTGCGGGCGGCGTCGCGAGCGACCGGGGTCCCCCTCGAGCTGTCGGTCCTCGGCGAGGAGGCGGAGGACGCGCTCGCCGGGCGGCTCGCGTCCGTCACCGGGCGGCGCGGGGCGACGCGGCTGCGCTTGCTGGCGCCGGCGTCGGACGCGCTGCTCTCCGCCGCGCACGCGGCGGGCGTGGCGGTCGACCGGGCCCCGGTCGTCCGGCTGGGACGGGTCGAGCTGCCCCGGTGGGTCCGGGAGCAGGCCGTGTCGATCACCCGGCACCGCCACGGCCGGCTGCTGCGGGGGCGCGATCAGACGTGACGCGGGGCGACCTCCAGGCCATGGGTGGCAGCGCCCTCCCGGAGTCGACGGTCCCAGGCGACCACGATCGCGTCCGGCAACGCCCCGGCACTGGCCACGTGCACGGCGTCGGCACCGCGGAGTGTCCGCTCGCTTGCGATCTCGCCCGCCCGGTCAGCCGTGGGTGGCGTCAACGGCACCTGGGCGATCGCCGGCCAGTAGTCCTCGGTCCAGGCCCGGACCTGCTCGCGGTGGTCCGAGTCGGTCAACCGGCCCGCCCTGTGTGCGGCCGCCAGGGCGGCGCGCACCTCGACGTGCCCGAGCAGGCTGCACGCGACGAGGTCGGCTGCGTCCCACAGGCCCGCGGCCGTCTCGCTCCCGGTCTCATCGACCAGCAGCTTCACGAGCGCGCTGGCATCGAAGTAGAGGATCGGCATCTCGGGTCAGTCCCGCTGAACGGACACCAGGTCCGCCACGGACCCACCGGTGGCACGGGCACGTCGCGCGCCCGTGGCCCGCGGGCGCGATGCCGAGGAGGGGCGCACCAGTATGCCGTCGTGATACATCCGCTCGATGGCGGGCGCGGTCTCGATGCCGAGGAGCCGTGCCACCGGAACGCCACGGTCCGTGACCACGATCTCCTCGCCGTCACGAGCCCGATGCACGTAGTCGGCCAGCGATGCCCTGAGGGCGCTGATGGCGATGTCCACGGAGGCAACCGTACATGACGTGACCTGTCCGATGTACACCTGGTTGCCGGCTCGCTCACCGGCCTGACCGGGACCACAGGACGCGCTCGCCGGGCGGCTCGCGTCCGTCACCGAGCTGCCCCGGTGGGTCCGGGAGCAGGCGGTGTCGATCACCCGGCACCACCACGGCCGGCTGCTGCGGGGGGCGTGAGGGGATCGTCGGTCGGTCGGCGTGCGGCGAGGCGCTCGACGACGCCCGCGAGGAACCGCTCGTGCGCCTCGATCTCGAAACCGAGGTCGAGGACGTCGGGCAGCGGCCGGCGGCGCCAGTGCTCCCCGGGCAGCGGGAGGTGCGTCGCGTCCAGCACGGCCTGCAGGCCGCGGACCCACCGTCGCGTCGCCACGACGTGGTCGGCGAGCAGGAGCGTGCCGCCCGGCCGCAGGACGCGGCCCATCTCCGTCAGAGCCTGCCGCTGGTCCGGCACGACGCAGAGTCCGAAGACGCAGAGGACCGTGTCGACGCTCGCGTCGGGCCAGGGGAGCCGTCGCGCGTCGCCCCGGCGCAGGTCCACCTCGCGGCCGAGCGCGCCGGCCCGGCGGCCGGTGACGGCCAGCATCCGGGTGCTCAGGTCGAGGGCCGCGAGGCGGACCTCCGGCCGGTAGTGGGGGAGGGTGAGCCCGGACCCGATGGCGACCTCGAGCGTGCGTCCGATCGCGCGCCCTGCGAGCCAGCGCCGCGTGCCCCGCAGGACGCGCGGGTCGAGCGCCCGTTGCAGCAGGTCGTACGGGCCGGCGACGACGTCCCACGCGCGACCGGTCACATCACGGCAGTCTGGCGGGCGCCCGTCTCCAGCCCCGGCAGCCGGCGCCTGCGGTGCAGGCCCCCCGCGTACCCGGTGCGGACGCCGGCGAGGCGCTCGTCGACCTGGTCGGCGCCGCGGCTCAGGACGAACGCGGTGCGGGACCGCGTCGCTGTCGGCCGCCCGACTCTCGACCTCTGGACGTCGTATCGCTCCACCCAGGTGACCTGAACACCGCGTCAGCCGGACGGTCCTGGAAGCCGGACGGTCCTGGAAGAACGACGCCTCCACCGACGAGCGTGTCGTACTCCACGGGATCCCCGACTCCGATCGGCCCACCCTGCGTCATCCGTCGTGCCGCACCCCGGTCATGCCGGCTCCGCCGTCGCCACGGCTGGGCGGCTGCTGGGTGGTCAGTCCCGGTCGCGGCGGGCGAGGAGCCAGCGCGCCACCGCGGTGACGTACGCCCGGTATCCCTCGAGGGCTCGTGGCACTGCTGCGGCGAGGATCTCGAAGTCGATGGCCAGGTACTCGTGGACGACCACGTTGCGCAGGCCCGCCGACGGGGCCAGCGCTCGTCCCAGCTCGTGGTCGACGAGGCCGGACTCGGCGGCGAGGGCGAACGACTGCCGGTAGTCCCGGGGAGATCGCCCGAGCGTCGTGGCGGCGACGTGACTGTTGACCGCTGCGGCCAGCTCGACGACATGGGTGAGCGCGCGCTCGACGACGAGGCGCGTCGCCAGGTCCGACTCCAGGCGGGCGGCGTCGATCGCGCCCAGGCCTTCGAGGAGGTCCAGGCGCTCCCGGATGAGAGCGATCTTCGCTTCCACCGTCTCGTCGTCCAGGCGCTTCGGACTCACCGGCCCGCCGCCATGAGCTCCAGGTCGAGGTCCCGCATCCACCTGGTGTCCATCCGTTCCAGCGTCGCGGCCATGGCGGCCCGGGTCAGAGCACCCGGCTCGCTCTCGTAGAGACCGACCGACCCGACGAGGGCACGCTCGCGGATGACCGGACCTCCCCGGTTGAGGAACGCCGGGTCCACCGCCTCGGTCCCGGCGAGTTCGACGAGGTCGCCGAGGAGGCCGACGGGATCCGGTTGCGTCGTCGCGTCGAGGACGATGCCGACGTCCAGGTCATGGGCGTCGGTCTCGCCCCGGGCGGCACTGCCGAACACCGTGAGGACCCGGATCCCATGGCGACGGCAGAACTCACCCAGTTCCCCCGACTCCGCGGCGGCGCGGAGTCGTCGCAGCCCCGCCGGGACCCCGGCCATCGCGTCGGTCGCGTCGGTCGCGTCGGTCGCGGTCACGGTCCCCACGATGCCATCCATCAGCGGGCTGCGGCCGCGTCGCGGTCGGCCCGTGCCGGCCGTGTCCGACCCCCGCGCCATCCTCCCGGGCCATGACCGCCGGGACCCAGAGGACGACCGTTCGACGTGCGACCGACGCCATTGCCGCGACCACCCTGCAGTGGCTGCGGGGCGAGCGGAGCGGGACGCCGTGGAACCTCGGCCCGCCCGACCCCGAGACGTGGCCCCTGGTGGAGGACCTGATCCGGATCAACGAGGCGGGACTGGCGACCCTGTCGTCCCAGCCGGGGATGCGGGGCGAGTTCCACGGCCTGCACGTCGAGCAGCGGGCCTACGTGGACGGCGTCGCCGACTTCCCCCTCGCCCGCATGATCGTGGACGTCGCGGCGGGCACGGACCTCATGGCCATGGCGCTGCCGGTGATGCAGGACGCCGCGATCTCGGTGGCGGTCTCCCGCGGGGCGGCGGGCAACCACACCTGGGGGGACGTCGAGCGGGCGCACGACGTGGTCGAGGTGGTGTCGCCGGAGGTGGTCGACTGGCGGGATGCCTGGAAGGTGCTCGTCGTCGACCCCGAATGGGGCCGGCCCCGCGCGCTGTGGGACCTGCTCCGCTCGATCACCGGATGAGCGGTCCCGCGGCGGCGCCCCACCGGTTCAGCCGCGCAACCAGACGCAGGCGTAGTGGGGGATGATCCTCGTGTTGAGATACCGGCCCGGGCTGCCCGCCTCGAGCAGGCCGTCCACCTCCTCGTACGGCACCTCGCGGTACCGGTACAGCGCACCCCGACGAACTCGACGTCGAGGTCCCTGGTCGCGGCGTCGTAGGCGACGGCTGCGACGACCGAGGAGGTCAGCGGAATCCGTTCCACCCGTGCCCGCTCCGTGTCCGGCACGTGCACAGCACACCACCGACCGCCCGTCAGGTCCAGGCGAGCGGGCCGCCGGGTCTGGGTCACGTGTCGAGGTTTTCGCCACGACGTCCCCCGGGAGGAAGCGGATCGGCGCCGGGAGCGGGCGACCCGCCGCCTTCTTCTTGACTGATTCCAGATTCGCGAGGAAGACTCGGCTCGTGCTCGAAGCCCCGGACGCCGGCGGGTTCGACGCCGAGGCCCTGCTCCGCGGGGCGGGGCTGCGTGTCACCCGGCCCCGGCTCGCCGTGCTCGGCGCCGTCCACCGGCACCCGCACTCCGACACCGACACGATCATCCGGCTGGTGCGCGAGGACCTCGGCGAGGTCTCGCACCAGGCCGTCTACGACGTGCTCCGGGTGCTCACCGCGGCCGGCCTGGCCCGGCGCATCGTGCCGGCGGGGTCCGTCGCCCGCTACGAGTCGCGGGTGGGGGACAACCACCACCACCTGGTCTGCCGGTCGTGCGGGTCGATCGTCGACGTCGACTGCGCGACCGGGGCCGCCCCCTGCCTGACCGCTGCCGCCGACCACGGCTTCGCCGTCGACGAGGCCGAGGTCGTCTACTGGGGCACCTGCCCCACCTGCACCGTCGGCGCTGCTGTCGGCAGCGCTGCTGCTCGCCCCTGACGTCACCAGCACCCACGAAGGAGAGGATCGCGTGACCGACACCTCCGCACCCCCGGGACAGGACCAGCAGAGCCAGGGCGGGTGCCCCGTCGCCCAGACCGGCCCCGCCGCGCGCGCCAACCGCGACTGGTGGCCGAACGCGGTGGACGTGAGCGTCCTGCACCGCAATCCGGCCGCCGGGAACCCGATGGGCTCCGACTACGAGTACGGCGCCGACTTCGAGACCCTCGACCTCGAGGCGGTGATGCGGGACATCGAGGAGGTCATGACGACCTCTCAGGACTGGTGGCCCGCCGACTACGGCCACTACGGCCCGCTGTTCATCCGGATGGCCTGGCACAGCGCCGGCACCTACCGGGTGCACGACGGCCGTGGCGGCGGCGGCACCGGCCAGCAGCGGTTCGCCCCCCTCAACAGCTGGCCGGACAACACGAACCTCGACAAGGCGCGGCTGCTGCTGTGGCCGGTCAAGAAGAAGTACGGCGAGAAGCTGTCGTGGGGCGACCTCATGATCCTCGCCGGGAACGCGGCGCTGGAGTCGATGGGGTTCCGGACGTTCGGGTTCGGCGGCGGGCGCGAGGACGCCTGGGAGCCGCAGGAGGTCAACTGGGGCGCCGAGGCCGAGTGGCTGGGCGACACCCGTTACAGCGGGGACCGGGCCCTGGCCAACCCGCTGGCGGCGGTCCAGATGGGCCTCATCTACGTCAACCCCGAGGGCCCCAACGGCCGCCCCGACCCGGTCGCCTCGGCCCGGGACATCCGCGAGACGTTCGCCCGGATGGCGATGAACGACGAGGAGACCGTCGCCCTCGTCGCCGGCGGCCACACCTTCGGCAAGACCCACGGCGCGGCGCCCGACAGCGCGCTCGGCCGCGAGCCGGAGGGCGCCCCCATCCACGCCATGGGCCGGGGCTGGCAGAGCACGCACGGCACGGGCATGGGCGCCGACACCATCACCAGCGGGCTCGAGGGCGCCTGGACGCCGACGCCGACCCAGTGGGACATGACGTACTTCGACATGCTGTTCGGCTACGAGTGGGAGCTCACCGAGAGCCCCGCCGGCGCCAAGCAGTGGAAGCCGACCGACCCGGCGGCGGCCGAACTCGTGCCGGACGCCCACGTCCCGGGCAGGCGGCACGCGCCGATGATGGCGACGACGGACCTGGCGCTGCGGTACGACCCGGTCTACGAGAAGATCTCCCGCCGGTTCCACGCGAACCCCGAGGAGTTCGCCGACGCCTTCGCCCGGGCCTGGTTCAAGCTCACCCACCGCGACATGGGGCCGATCGCCCGCTATCGCGGACCGTGGGTGCCGACCGAGCAGCTGATCTGGCAGGACCCGGTCCCGCCGGTGACGCACGACCTGGTCGGTGACGCCGAGATCGCGGAACTCAAGGACGCTGTCCTCGCGACGGAGTTGTCGGTGTCCGACCTGGTCTTCACGGCGTGGGCGTCGGCGTCGACGTTCCGGGGCACCGACCGCCGCGGCGGCGCCAACGGCGCCCGGATCCGCCTGGAGCCGCAGCGGCAGTGGGACGTCAACGACCCGGCCCGCCTGGAGCGGGTGCTGTCGGTGCTCGAGGGCGTCCGGCAGCGATTCGACGCCGGCCGCACCGACGGCAAGCGGATCTCGCTGGCGGACCTCATCGTGTTGGGCGGCTGCGCGGCGGTCGAGAAGGCGGCCCGCGACGCCGGCCACGACGTCACGGTCCCGTTCACGCCGGGCCGGACCGACGCCACGTCGGAGACGACGGACGCCGAGTCGTTCCAGTGGCTGGAGCCGGTCGCCGACGGGTTCCGGAACTACCTGGGCAAGGGCGCGGACCGGCCGACGGAGCAGCTGCTCGTCGACCGGGCCGAGTTCCTCACCCTGACGGCGCCGGAGCTCACCGTGCTGCTGGGCGGGCTGCGGGTGCTGGACGCCAACACCCAGCGGTCGCAGCACGGCGTGCTGACCGACCGGCCCGGCGTGCTGACGAACGACTTCTTCGTCAACGTGCTGGACTTCAGCACCGCCTGGCAGCCGGTGTCGGAGGGCGAGGAGGTCTTCGAGGGCCGCGACGCGTCCGGTGCGGTGCGCTGGACCGCGACCCGGGCCGACCTGATCTTCGGGGCGCACTCGCAGTTGCGCGCCCTGGCCGAGGTCTACTCCAGCGGCAACGCCGAGCCGAAGTTCGTCCGCGACTTCGTCGCCGCCTGGGACAAGGTCATGATGCTCGACCGTTTCGAGACCCGCCGCTGAGCCCTCGCCGCTGACCCGCTACCCGCGGAACTCCACCATCCGCACGGTCGCTCCTCTGGCGATCATGCGGATGGTGGAGTTCCGTGGACCGGCCGGTCCCAGGGCCGCGCCCGGTCAGGCCCCCGACGACTCGGCGCGGGTGAGGACGAGGACGGGGATGATCCGGTCGGTGCGGCGCTCGTAGTCCGCGAACCCGGGCATCGCTGCCGTGATCTCGGACCACAGGCGCTCGCGCTCCGAGCCCTGCGCCTCGGCGACGTCCACGGTGAACGTCTCGGTCCCGACCTCGACGCGCACCCGCGGGTGCGCCATGAGGTTGCGGTACCAGTCGGGGTGGGTGGGTGCCCCGGCCTTCGACGCCACGATGACGAGTCGGTCGCCGTCGGGGTGCCAGACCAGGGGAGTCACGCGCTCGGTGCCGGTCCGGGCCCCGACGTGGTGGACCAGGATCATCCGCGCGCCCTCGAAGGGCCCGCCGACCCGGCCGCCGTTGGCACGGAACTCCTCGATCACCCGGGCGTTGAACTCGCTCACCGGGACGACAACCGCAGAGCCGGCCACGGTCATTCCGTCGGTCGTCCGGCGTGGCGTTCATCGTCCGGACATCTCGGGCTGTTAGACAGGCACAGAGGCAGGGCCCCCGCAGATACGAGCTGCAGGGACCCTGCCCGTTGTGCGACGCGGACCGTCGGCCGGCGAACCGGCCGCGCGGCCAGCGGGGTGACGCCCGCTCCCCGGGTGAGGTGCCGGCGGCCGAAGCCACCGGTCGTCTTCCCGAAGAACGCCTCGCCCGGTGCAGAGTGCACGCGCTCCCGCCGCCCCGTCACGGATGGCGCCTCCCGGCGAACCGGGGGGTGTGGACCGCTGCGTCCTCGGACCGTCCACTCCGACCTGCGGTGAAGGTCTTGGAGCCGATCTCTCGGGTCTCCGCCTCCCCACCGCCTGTCTCGGTGTGAGGAGGACTCTGCTCCCCCCGCGAGGGCGCCGCAAGCGATTCCCGGCAGGCCGTCGACCAGCGCTGTCCTCCGGTTCGGGCCCCGCCCTGTGCGCGAAAGGGCATCCGGCTGTGGATCCGTTGTGGACGAGCGCTCCTGGTGGCCACGTCATCCTTGCCGTGACATGTGGGCGACGGTTGTCCACAGCCTGTCGACAAGGATCCGGAGACACCGTCACCAACGTCTCGCATCGTGAGAAGCGCCCGGGGAGGCGGGATCCCGGACGCCCGCGTCGGGCGTCCACGTGCCAGGCCAGAGCGGCCACCACGTCGTCCCACCCCGTGGTGTACCCGGCCCGCGTCTCCTCGCTGACGTCGAAGGGCACCCGGATCAGGCGTCCCGCAGCCCCAGCCACACGCCGTCCCTGGCCCGGGAGACGGCGACGTGGAGCAGCCGGCGTTCGTACTCGCACCGTTCGGCGTGGGCCTCGGCCGACTCGCCCTCCCGTCGGGGGCGGGGCAGGCGGTCGCGGTCCGGGATGCACACGTGGGAGAACTCCAGACCCTTGGACCGGTGGAAGGTCCCCACCTTGACCCGGTCGACCGGCACGCCGTCGTAGCCGCCGAGCCTGAGTACCGGCACGCCGCCACCGGCGAGGACGCCGCGCCAGTGTTCGGCGGAGGCGTTGGTGACCGTGAGCACCGCCATGTCCCCCCAGCGCACGCCGCCCTCGTGCAGCCGGCGCAGGTGCGCGAGCAGTCCCGCCCGCTGGTCGTCCGCGGTGGCGTGGCGTGCCTCGACCACGTCGCCGCCGGCGCGCTCCGCCTGCACCGCGCGCAGGCCGACCTCGCGTTCGGCGTCCAGGTCGTGGAAGGCGTCCTGGACCACGACGTTCAACGAGTACCGGAGGATCGCCTCGCGGTTGCGGTAGTTGGTGGTGAGGACCGTCGACCGCCCCTGCACGCTGAGACCGGCCTCGGCCAGCGTGAAGCCTCCCCGATAGATCGCCTGCTGGCCGTCCCCGACGAGCAGCAGGCCGTCCGGCGCGGTTCCGACCAGTGCGTGCAGCAGCCGCAGCCCCACGCAGCTGATGTCCTGGACCTCGTCGACGACGACGGCGTCGACGCGGTGGCCGGCCGGTTCCTCACGCACCAGGTCCAGGGCCGCCGTCAGCAGGTCGTGGAAGTCGACGACGCCGCGGTCGGCCTTCAGCTGCTCGTAGTGTTCGTACAGTCGCCACACGGCCCGCCGGTGCACCGGTTGGAGCGGAGTGGCTCGTCCCACCCGGGGCAGCGTGAGGTAGGTGTCGAGGTCCGGCACCGCGCGGCCCTTGATGACATGGAGCACCTCGTCGTGCCAGTAGTCGACGCCGGTGTCCAGGTCGGCGAGCGGGGAGTCCCGGCCGACCCCGCCCCAGGCCCGGTTGAGCAACGTCCGGGGATCGACCGGGTCGAGATGGACGCCGTGGTCGGTGAGGATCTCGTAGGCCAGGGCGTGCACGGACGAGAAGCGCACCGACCCGGAGTCCGACGTCCGCAGCCTCGCGAACAGCGACTCCTGCACCCGGGCGAGGTTTCGGGTGTAGGAGGTCACGAGGACCCGCTTCCCACGGCCGGCCAGGTGCCCGGCGCGATGCAGCGCGACGACCGTCTTCCCGGTACCGGCGGCCCCGCGGATCCGCGCCGGGCCGGACCAGCTCCGGGCGATCAGGCGGGCCTGCGCCGGGTGGAGCCACGTCATCCACGACTCGACGGGTCCCTCCTGGGCGCGCGCGTAGATGACGGACCACAGGTCCTCGTCGTCCAGCAGGGCCAGCTGCGCCGGGTCGAGCCGCCGGCCGCGGTCGGCAGGCGGCCGAGCGGGGGCGGCGACGTCCATGGCGGGACAGCCCTCGTCCAGCGCCGCCTCCAGCACGGCCACCTGCTCGCCCGTCAGTCGTGGGCCGCGGCTCAGGAGGAACCGGAGCAGGTCCCCGTCACCCAGCACGGTCACCCGGCGGACCGGTGCGGCCAGGCCACGGTGTCCCGTGACGACCAGCAGGGGCAGCACCGCAGTGGGCGCCAGGCCGGTGCCGGACAGCAGGTCGGCCACGGCGTCGGCCTGGGCGGCGACCGCTTGGACGTCGTCGGTGGCGTCGGCGTCACCGTGGCGGAGCCGGCCGTCCTCGACGACCACGTCGTGCCAGTGCTTGACGTCGATGACGAACACCCCGCCTGCGCCGACGACGATCACGTCGATGTTGGCGCGCCGCGTTCCCGGCCATCGCCGGTCCGCCAGGACGCGCCACCCGGCCTCCGGCATCTGCACCAGGAGCCGGGCCACCGCCTCCTCCGCCCGCCCCCCGACGTCCCAGGCTGCGGCCTCCCGGATCAGCCGCCGCTGCCGCGTCGTCAGGCAGGTGGCCAGGTCGCTCAGCCCGGCGCTCTCGCGGCGGAGCAGGGCGGCGTACGCGGAGGCGGACGACATGGCGGCGGAGGCGTGGGGTGCGTGCTCGACCATCTCGTCCTCGCTCCCGGAACCCTGACCAGGGGTTCCGCTGTCCAGTATCGGCACGTACCGGACATCGCTGGAGGTCGCGAGGGGATCTTGCCCGTCGGTGTCCCGTCGTTCACCCGGACGGGCACCGACCGGCCGCCGGCGTCGAGCGGCGGGCCGTCGCGAGCAGGAGGCCCTCGTGCTGGTCGCCGTGGCGCGGCGCTCGGGCCGCAGCATCCGCCCCGAGGGCCGGGCGTGGCTGCGGGCCGCCGTCCGGGCCTGCGCGGACGGGCCGAGGCTGCTCGGTGTGCACGTCATCACGCCGGAGGGCTCGCGGGAGGTACCGGCGCAGGATGTCTGAGCTGGAGTGATACACCCCGGATGGGGGTGATCGCCGTCCGGTGCCAGGGGCTCGTCGACGGCAGGTCGGCCAGCCGGTTCCCCCAGTTTGGTCACGGTGCGGTTACGATGCCGCGTCCGTCGCACCCGACCAGGAAGATCGCTCGTGCCCAAAGGCCGTCACGCCGCCGAGCCCGTCCGGCGACCCCTGCTGCGATCCCTGCCACCGCTGCGATCCCTGCCCTCCCTGCCGCGGGGCCTGTCGCGCCCGCTGCCGCGGCCCCTGCCGCGCCCGCTCGTCCTGGGCGGCACGGGGATCGCCGCGGCGGCCGTCGGGGGGACCGTGCTCGCGTTCTCCCTCGGTGCCGTCGGGCCGTTCCCGGGCACCGGGGGCGGGACCGTCCAGCCGGTCGCCGCCGATGCCGGCGTCTCCTCCCCGGACTCCGCCGTGGACACCGACTCCCTCGTCGCGGCCTTCGAGGCCCGTGAGCTCGCCCAGGCCAGCCGGGGTGCGGCCCGCTCGGCGCCGCCGACCCCTGCGGCGAGTCCCGCGCCCGCGGAGTCGACCGCCCCGGCCCCGGAGCCGCCGCCCGTGCCCGCGGTCGTCGGGCAGCTGTGGGTCACCACCGACGTCAACGTCCGCTCCGGCCCGTCCTCGGACACCGAACGCATCGGCAGCCTGGCCGCCCTCACGCAGGTCGACGTGACCGGCGCCGCCGAGAACGGCTGGGCGCAGGTCGTGGTCGAGGGAGCGGCCGGCTGGGTCAACTCCTCCTACCTCTCGGAGTCCGAGCCCTCGCCCGAGCCGGCGGGGGTGTCCGGCGCCGACTGCCCCATCAGTTCGGACATCGAGTCGAACCTCACCGCGAACGCCGTGGCGGTCTACCGGGCGGTGTGCGCCGCCTTCGGCGACACCGTCTCGTCCTTCGGGGGGTACCGCCCCGGGGACGACGGCGATCACGGCAGCGGTCACGCCGTGGACGTCATGGTGTCCGGCGAGCCCGGATGGGAGATCGCCCGCTACGTCCAGGCCAACGCCGCCGAGCTGAACGTCACGTACATCATCTACGAGCAGCAGATCTGGATGGCCGGCGACCCCGCGAGCGCGTGGGAGTGGATGGAGGACCGCGGCGGAGCCACCGCCAACCACTACGACCACGTGCACATCAGCGTCTCCTGAGGCGTACCGACGTCGGGGGGTCCATCCGGGTCCCGCGTCAGGCGTACAGGTCGGCGGTCGTCACCAGCCGGACGTCGGCGCGCCGGGTCGCCTCGCCGGCGAGCCCGGAGTCGAAGCCGGCGCCGCTGCACAGCACGAACCCGGTGGACCGGGTGTCGTAGCGCTCGCCCCCGGCCACGACCTCCCGGATCCGCTCCAGCCGGGCCAGGTCCCCGAGCCCCATGACCCGGCCCAGCTTCGCCTCGCCGATCGCCAGCAGCGGCGGCCGCCGGCCGGGATCCCCGACCCCGACGACGGCCAGGTCGACCTCGTGCGTCGTCCGCCGGGACGGGTCGTTGACGACCCCGTGGGCGACCCGCGCCACGGGATGCGGGTCCCAGGCGTCGCCGGTCGCCGCCCACTCCCGGCACAGCCGCTCGAAGTGCGGGCCGAGCACCTGCGCCCGGAAGCGCTCGCCGGCGGTCCGCCAGACGCGCTCGCCGACTCCCGGCCGCTCCAGTTGGCCCCACACCGGGCGCATGACGGCCTCGTAGAAGGCCACGAGCGGCTCAGTGATCCGGTAGGTCGACCGGTTGTCGCGGAAGGCGTCGGCCTCCCGCACCAGCAGGCCGGCGTCCTCCAGGACCGTCAACGGGTGCGCCAGGTCGCCGGACTTGCGCCCGAGGTATCCGGCGATGCCCCCGCGGGTGGTGTTGCCCGAGGCGACCGCGGCGAGCACGGAGTGGTAGAGCGCCGCGTCGCGGGTGTCGGTTTCCTCGGCCAGCAGGTAGCGCGCCTCGCGGAACAGCGGGCTCGCCGGGTCCAGGACCGTCCGGACCACCCAGGGATCGAAGTCGTCCGGCCCGGACGGCGCGTCCCCGCGCACGAACTCGCGGCGGTACGCCGGCGTCCCGCCCACGACGGCGTGGACCCGCATCGCCAGGCTCGGGTCGGTGAGTCCCCAGAAGTCCGCCGCCGTTCGGTGGTCGAAGGGGTGGACCACGAGCTCCAGGCCGGCGCGGCCCCGCAACGGCGCGTTCCCGGACAGCAGACGGCCCATCACCGACATCGCCGAGCCGCACAGCAGCAGCCGGGTCCGCGATCGCAGGCGTTCCGACCGGCGCGGGCCGAACGCGTCCTGGATCACCGACGGGAGCGACGGGCTCGAGCGGACCAGGTAGGGGAACTCGTCGAGCACCACGGGGACCGGGCGGTCCCGGCCCAGGGCCAGGAGAACGTCGAGGACCTCGGTCCAGGTCTCCAGCCGCAACGGCGTCGGGGAATCGAGATGACCGGTCAGGGCGGCCGACACCCGCCGGAGGGACTCCGCCTCGGCGGCCTCCGTGGCGCCGAGGTAGAACCCGCCGGCGGCGCGCGCGAGAGCGTCCAGCAGGAAACTCTTGCCCTGCCGACGCCGGCCCGACACCACGCCGAGAGTCGCGCCGACATGATCGTCGGTCACGAACGAGACCAGGCGCGACCACTCCAGTTCGCGGTCGAACATGTCTGTGGGGCGTTCCACCATCACCTCCGATCCGCATGATCGGAGTTATCATAACCAGAGTTACGCAACCGCGACCGGGCCGCATCTCCGCCCGCCGAGGTCGCTCAGCCCGCCGCGACGACGGTCGCGCCGCCGTCCCGACCCGGTCCCGCCTCGGCGAACTGGGTCCGGTACAGCTCCGCGTAGCGCCCGCCGGCCGCCAGCAGCTCCTCGTGGCGCCCACGCTCGACGATCCGCCCGCCCTCGACGACGAGGATGGCGTCGGCCTCGCGCACCGTCGACAGCCGGTGCGCGATGACGACGGCGGTCCGCCCCTGCAGCGCCTCGGTCAGCGCCTCCTGGACCGCTGCCTCGGACGTCGAGTCGAGGTGGGCGGTCGCCTCGTCGAGGATCACCACCCGGGGCCGGGCCAGCAGCAGCCGGGCGATCGTCAGCCGCTGGCGCTCGCCGCCGGACAGCCGGTACCCGCGCTCGCCCACCACGGTGTCGAGGCCGTCCGGCAGCGCCCGGACCAGCTCCGCCAGCCGCGCCCGCCGCAGCGCGTCCCACAGCTCCGCCTCGCCCGCGTCCGGAGCGGCCAGCAGCAGGTTGGCGCGCAGCGACTCGTGGAACAGGTGGCCGTCCTGGGTGACGAGGCCGAGCGTCTCCCGGATCGAGGCGAAGGTCAGGTCGCGGACGTCGACCCCGGACAGCCGGACCGAGCCGGAGTCGACGTCGTACAGCCGGGGCAGGAGCGAGGCGATCGTGGACTTCCCCGCCCCGGACGAGCCGACCACGGCGACCACCGGCTCGGCCCGGAACGTCACGTCGTGGAGCACCTGCACACCGCCGCGGGTGTCGAGCGTCGCCACGTCCTCCAGGGAGGCCAGCGACACCTTGTCGGCCGACGGATAGGCGAACGACACGCCGTCGAACTCCACCGTCACCGGACCCGGCGGCACGGCGCGCGCCGTCCCGCGCTCGCGGACCAGGGGGACGAGGTCCAGCACCTCGAAGACCCGCTCGAAGCTCACCAGCGCGGACATGATGTCGACCCTGGCGTTGGCCAGCGCGGTGAGCGGGGCGTACAGCCGGGTGAGCAGCAGGGCGAGGGCCACCACGGACCCGGCGTCCAGCTGCCCCCGCAGCGCGAGGGCGCCGCCGAGCCCGTACACCAGCGCCAGGGCGAGCGACGACACGAGCACCAGTGACGTGATGAAGAGCCACTGGACCATCGCGGTGCGGATCCCGATGTCGCGGACCCGCCGGGCCCGGTGCGCGTACTCGGCGGACTCCCGGCGGCCCGAACCGGTGTCCGCTCAGAGCGAAGCGTCCGGATGCCCCGGCATCGAGGGTGCCGGTCACGGGAGTCGCGGACATCCGTCGTCGACTGACTTCTACAACCGTTGGGTTGTATGTTGGTTTCGCTGGACGATGGCCGGCGTCGACCATCGGGAGGAGACCGACATGCGCGAGATGCGAGGTCCTGGCGGACCCGGCGCCGCCGCGCCAGAGGACCGGGGATGAGGCCGGCCGGGTCGGAACGTGCCGACCGGGTCTTCCACGCTCTGGCGGACCCGACCCGCCGGGACATCGTCGCCGTCGTGCTCCAGGCCGAGAGCTCGGTCTCCGGCCTCGCCCGCCGCTACCCCATGAGCGTCACCGCCGTCCAGAAGCACGTGGCCGTCCTCGAGCGCGCCGGGCTCGTGGCCAAACGCCGGCACGGCCGCGAGCAGCGCGTCTTCGGCCGGGTCGAGGACCTCCGCCACGCGCGGGGGCTGCTCGACGAGCTCGAGGCGCTGTGGCGCGGTCGCGTCGGGCGGATCGACGCGCTCCTCGCCGAGACGCCGGCGGACGCCCCCGGCGCTGTCCCGTCCGTCCACCACCCCACCGATCCCGAAGGAGCCCCCGCATGACCGTCCTCAGCGTCGACAAGGACCTCGCCGCCCGGACCATGACCCTCGTCGCCGAGTTCGACGCCGCCGTCGACCGGGTGTGGCAGGTGTGGAGCGACCCGCGGCAGCTGGAGCGCTGGTGGGGTCCGCCCACGTACCCGGCGACCGTCGAGGACCACGACCTCGTGCCCGGCGGCGGCGTCACCTACTCCATGACCGGTCCGGAGGGCGACCGCCACCGGGGCTGGTGGCGGATCACGGCCGTCGAGGCGCCGCGCCGGCTGGCGTTCCAGGACGGCTTCGCCGACGCCGACGGCACCCCCATCGCCGACCAGCCCGTCACGTCGGTCGAGGTGAGCCTGGCCGACCGGGCCGGCGGCGGCACCCGCATGGAGATCCGCTCGACGTTCCCCTCCGCCGCGGCCATGGAGCAGATGCTCGCCATGGGCATGGTCGAGGGCCTCACCGAGGCCGCCGGCCAGATCGACGCGATCCTCGCCGGCTGACCGGTGCCGGCGGAGTCGGCACTGCGGTACCGTCCCGAAGGCCGTGGTCAGCGGCGCCCCGGCAGTTGCCGTCAGGCGTCCCGCGCGTGGGACACGGCCAGGAGCTGTGAACTCCGGGGTTCAACTCCCCATCGGCTGCGGTTAGCCCACGCGCCGCCGGTCGCCTCCCGCCCTCGGGCAGGGCACGACCCGTCCTGCGGGACACCTCCGGGTGGGCCCCCACGGCGAGTGCCCGGAGGCGGCCGGCGGTCACGCCACCCCGCCCGTCCGACGAAGAAGAGGCTCATGACCCGCAGGACCATCCAGCAGGGGACGCGCGCCGTGGTGCGTCTCGACGGCGTCGTGACCACCGTCCTCGAGCCGGGTCGGCACCGCCTGCCGGGCCGGTTCTGGCGCCGCACCGTCGAGGTCGTCGACGTCCGCGACCGCCTGCTCGTCCTCACCGGGCAGGAGGTGGCCGCCGCCGACGTCCCCGGCGTCAAGGTGTCGGCGGCGCTGCGGTGGCACGTCTCGGAGCCCGCGGCCTGGCTGGTCGGGTCGCAGGACCCGGAGGAGGAGATCCGTCTCGCCCTGCAGATCGGGGTGCGGTACTGGGCGGCGACCCGGCCGGCGGCGGAGCTGGCGGCGGCACGCGCCGACGCCTCGGAGACGCTGCTGGCCGCGGTGCGGCCGGCGGCCCAGCGGGTCGGCGCCACCGTGAGCGCCGCGACCGTCCGCGACATCGTCCTGCCCGGGGAGCTCCGCCGGGCCGCGCTCGCCGCCGCGAGCGCCCGGCTCGAGGGCCAGGCGGCCCTGGAGCGGGCCCGGGCCGAGACCGCCGCCCTGCGCGCCGCCGCGAACGGGGCGCGCATCCTCGCCGAGCACCCCGGGCTGCTGCAGCTGCGCACCGTCGAGGCCGCGGCCGCCACGGGCGGGCAGGTGGTGGTCCGGATCGGTGAGTCGGGGGCAGGGGCGCCCTGAGGGTTGCGCCGGGGGGGCCGCGACCGACCGTGTGATCGTGACCCGTCGGGCGAGGCCGCCGGCGCGGCCGCGCCGGCTGCGGGTCGTCACGGCCGCGGCGGCGTCGGCGGTCGTGACGGCCTCGGTGCTGGCGGGGTGCGACAGCTCGTCGGTCGACGACGCGGCACCCGCCACGGTCACCGCGCCCACCGGTCCCACGGTGGCAGGAGCCGGGGACGGTGCCGGGGCGTCGGCCGCCCCGTCCGGCGCCGATCCGGCGGCCGGCAGCGAGATCCTCGCCGCCTACGGTGAGCTGGGTCCGCGCGCCCCCGTGCCCCCGAACGCCGGCGGCGGGACCGCGGGCTCCGGGTGCCGTCCCGGATCGTCCGCGACGCTGCCCGACGGCGTCTGGATGGTGCGGATGGTGCGGGTCGGCGGGGACGGGGCCGGGGTGGCCGGGCTCGACCTCGTGTGCTTCTCGACCGCGGAGTCGCTGGCCGCGGCCGGTGTCGACGGGGCGGCCGACTCGGTGGCCAACGATAGCCCGCGGCTGCGCGACGTCCCGTTCGCCGGCGACGCGTCCCACTACCTCCAGCTGCCGGGTCCTCCGACGACCGCCGGCGAGACCTCGCGTCGGGTCGCCTTCTCGGCGGAGCAGCGGGGCGAGCTGCGGCTCTGGCTGGAGCGGAACGGACCCGTGCTGGTCTGGGCGCTGGTGCGGGACGGTGCCGTCGCCGAGACCTACGCCCCGCCCCTCGCCGGGTCGTGAGCGGGCTCCACCGTCGCCGACGGGACACCGTGTGACCCATGGCAACCCACCCCTCGAACCGGAACTCCCTCGTGGAGGGCCACCTCCGGGAGTCCCTGCGCCGCGACCGGCACCCGATGGTCACGTTCCGGACCGGGGGGTCCGGGGAACGCCGGGCCGCACTCATGGGGACGCGGCTGGACGTGCACCGAGTGATCGAGACGGTCCGGGGTGAGGGGGGCGACATCGCGGCCGCGGCTCGGTACTTCCAGGTCGACGTCGCCTGGATCCGGGCGGCGGTCGACCACTACGCCGTGTTCGGCGACGAGATCGACGAGTACCTCGCCGACGAGGCGCGGTTCGCCGCACGGGAACAGGCCCTGTGGGGACGCGCCCAGGCCGTGATCGCATGAGGCTGCGCCGGAGCAGGGTCAGCCGCGCCCGTCGAGGGCCGCGGTGGCCCGTCCGACCGAGTCCCGGATCGCGGCGAGCACGCCCGGGTCCCCTTCCACCCGGTAGGCGAGGTCCGCGTCGAGCCAGACCAGCGCCGACGCGGCCCAGGCGGGCGGCTCCGCGGACAGGGTCCACCGGGTCCGGCGGGGGCCGTCGGCGACCGCGTCCCGGACGTAGGGACCCAGGCGGGCCCGGAAGTCCGCCAGGGGCAGGTCGACCACGACGTCGACGGTCGTCTGTCCCCGGCGCAGCGCGGACACTGCCCGGGCGACGAAGGCCGCGGCGTCGTCGTCGGGCAGCTCCCGGACCGGGTCGCGCACCCCGGTGAGGTGGACGCGGGTGATCCGGTCCGCGCGGAAGGTGCGCCAGTCCTCCCGGCGCCGGTCCCACGACACGAGGAACCAGTGGCGCCGGGCCGCGACCAGGGAGTGCGGCTCGGCCACCCGGTCGGTCTCGGCTCCGGCGGCGTCGGTGTAGTGGAAGCGGATGCGCTCGTGGTCACGGCAGGCCAGGGCGAGCCGGCCGAGCAGGTCCGGGTCGACCGGGGCGGTGGCCGGCACCTGGATGTGGACGTTCTCCGCCAGCGCCCGGATCCGCCGCCGCAGCGCGCTCGGCAGGACCTGCTCGAGCTTGGCCAGCGCCGTGAGCGTGACGTGCTCGCCGTCGGCGAGCCCGAGCGCCACCACGGTGCGCAGCCCGAGCGCCATCGTCACGGCCTCGGCGTCGGTGAGCAGCAGCGGCGGCAGGGACGCCCCCGCCTCCAGCCGGTACCCCCCGCCGGCGCCGCGGGTCGCCGTGATCCGGTACCCCAGCTCACGGAGCCGGTCGACGTCGCGGCGCAGGGTGCGGCCGGTGACGCCGAGGCGCCCGGCCAGCTCGGGGCCCGGCCACTGCCGATGGGTCTGGAGCAGGTCGAGCAGGGCCAGGGTCCGGGACGCGGTCGCCGCCATGTCCCGATTCTCCGGTCACAGCGGACAGGAAGTGACCGTTGCGCACCCTAGCGTCGATGCCATGGAGATGAAGCTCGAAGTCGTGCCCCTGCCCGTGACGGACGTCGACCGGGCCAAGGCCTTCTATGTCGACCAGGTCGGGTTCGTCGCCGACCACGATGCGCGTGTCCCCGGCGGCATCCGCTTCGTTCAGCTGACGCCCCCGGGCTCGGCCTGCTCGATCGTCATGGGCGAGGGGATCGTCGAGATGCCGCCCGGAAGCCAGAAGGGCCTCATGGCGGTGGTGGCCGACGCCGACGCGGTGCGCGATCACCTCCTGGGGCACGGCGTGGAGGCGAGCGAGGTGAACGAGAAGGAGTGGGGCCGGTTCGTCTACTTCGCCGACCCGGACGGCAACACCTGGGCGCTGCAGGAACTGCCGAAGCGCGGCTGAGGCGCCGAGGGCCGGCGATCGTCGCGGGGCTGCCCGGCGTCGGCCCGGCGCGGGCCGTCCTGACGGCCGTCGTCGTGGGCGCGGTCACGGCCGTGGTGGTCTCGGTCGAGGCCGTCGCCGGCCCCTGACCCCGCCGCCTCACCCCGCGGCGGAGGCCTTCCCGAACCGGGAGACCGTGGTGACGGCGACGGGTGCGGTGCCTGCGCCGCCCGGGGTTCCCGGCCCGGGACGGGCGACGGCCCCGGCCGGGTCGGGCCGGGGCCGTCGCGGAGGGAGCGGTCCTGCTAGGAGTCGAGGAGGTACCCGACCGTCCGGCCCAGGAGGTCACGCCGGACCTCGGGGTCGGCGATCTGCTCGACACCGAACCCGAGCAGCACCGTGCTGTCGGTCGCCACCGCCGCCTGCGCGGGCGGCACCAGGCCCTGCGACCGCTCGAACTCCCGGGTGTTGCCGGGGCTGCCCGCCGGGGGTCCGGTGACCGACCAGTCGCCGAGACCGGTCTCGAAGCCCTCGGCCGCCACCTCGGCCCCGTCGACGACGACGCGCGTGTCGTCGACGAAGACTCCGGCGCCGCCCGTGGACGGGTCGGTGACGTAGGCGATCGAGACCTCGACGGTGGACCCGGCGTACGCCGACAGGTCGAATGTCGCCGGCTGCCACCCGCCGCTGTTGCCGGTGAGCGCGTGCCACTCGCCCGTGGCGCCGGACGGCGTGCAGGCGCCGCCGGACAGCGTGAGGTAGTTCGTCAGGGCCGGGTGCTGGTCGAGCAGGAACCCGGCCTCGCACTCGGTCGGGACGGTCTGCGTCGACAGGCCGCCGGCCTCGGGAAGGGTGGTCCAATCGTCCCCGCCCGCCGTCCTGGCCTCGACGACGACCGAGTCGTACCCGGTCTCGAGGTCGAACGAGAGCTGGGTCGACAGATCGACGTCCGCGCCCGGTGCCACCCCGGTGAGATCCACCGTGCGGGTCAGCCGGGTGTAGAGGCCGTCGGCGTGGGTGGTTCCCGCGTACCACTCGCCCTCGACCGGGGCGTAGGGGTCCGGCCCCTCGGACGTGTACACCCCCAGCGGGCGGCTGTCGGCGAACTGCGGGAACGACTCCGGCGGCAGGACACCGCTGGTCACCGTGAACGACCCGGCCTCGTCGACAGGGTTGGTCGCGGTACCCGCGAGGTCCCCCGCGAAGCCGGACAGCGGGTCCTCGGACCCGGTGACCGCCGACACGGACTCGTTCGGCTGCCGGTCGAAGGCCCCGAGCCAGTACTGGTAGAAGTCGTCGGCCAGGATGAGGCAGTCCGAGAAGAAGTCCGTCGTGACGGCGCACTCCGTCCCCGGCTCGTTGTCGAGGCCGTAGTACAGGCCGCCGACCTGGCTGCCGAGCGCCCCGTCGTACCCGGCGGTCTCGCCGGTCACGAGCAGCTTGCCGCCCTCGTTGAGGTAGTCGCGCATCGCGAGCGTCGTGAACTGCTCGCGCTCCGCGACCGCGATCTCCGGGATCGGTCCGAAGAGGAACGTGTCGGTGAGCTCGTCCTCCGGGTCCTGGGTGATCCGGTTGTCGCCGTAGTACCAGACCACGGCGTCGAAGTGCGAGAGCACGCCCTGGTCGTGCGGCACCCCCTGCGCCGAGATGTCCCACGTCGAGACCCTGGCGCCGATCGCCTCGAGGTCCTCGACATAGGTGGAGAGGTACTGCGGCGCGGCCAGCGGCGGGTCGTAGGTGGGGTTCACGCCCTCGTAGTCCTCGTTGGCCACGACCAGGACGTCGTCACCGCGGGTGCTGCCGTCCTCGGCGACCGTGTACGTGAACCGTTCGCTCTCCACCCAGGGCCGGCGCTCGCCGAGCTTGAGCCCCGAGAACCAGACCTCGACCGAGTCGCCCGGCCGGGCCCGGATCTGGCCCCGGCGCTCGGCGTACCACACGTCGCTGTCGTCGCCGTAGCGCTCGCCGCCGTCCCACTCCCGGGTGAGGAACGGCAGCTTCTGCCCACCGTTCACCCGGTACCAGCCGAGGACCAGCTGGAGCTGCCGGTCGACGGTGACCGCAACGGTCTGCGGCGACCCGTAGGAGACGTCGAAGGTGTCGACGGCGAAGTCCGGCGCGTCGATCCCCACCGCCGAGACCGGGTCCGCGGGGTCGGCGGCCGACTTGGCGACCGAGAGGGCGAAGGGGATGTTGGTCTCGAACTCACGCTGGATCAGCGGCTCGGAGTCCGGGAAGTTGAAGACGCTCTCGCAGTCCGCCGCCTCGAAGGCGTCGGCGGGGTCCCACTCGCTGGCCGTCGCGCACGTCGACATCTCCGGGGTGAAGGCGAGGATGCCGTAGACGCTGTGGGCGTGCTCGGTGGTCTCGCCGTTCGTGGTGTACAGCTCGGCGGACAGGTCCGGGTCGTAACCGGGGACCGCGGGGTTCTCGTCCGTGCCGGCCAGCGCCTCGTAGACGAGGTCGTCCGGGGTCGGGGTCGAGACCTGCCAGCCGGTGCCGTAGAGCATGAGCTCCGCCGCCGAGTGGTAGTTGACGAGGAAGGAGAAGTCGATGCGCGCCATGAGCTCGTCCAGCGCCTGGGTCTCCGGCTCGGACCCCGGCCCCGGGCCGCGGTACGTCGAGCTCACCAGGTCGGGCGAGGACCCCTCGTTGTCGTAGCCCCACCGCTCGGGCCAGTTCCGGTTCGGGTCCACACCGTCCAGGCCGGTGATGACGCCGTCGCCGTCGTTGTCGGCGAGGTTCTTCCGCCACAGCCGGTTGCCGTCGGTGAACGTGTAGTCGTAGCCGTCCGGGTTGGCCATCGGCACGAACCACAGTTCGGTGCTGTCGACGATCCGGCGGATCTCGCGGTCCGTCGAGTAGCCGTCGAGGACGTGGTGCAGCAGCCGTCGGGTCATCTCCGGGGTGATCCACTCGCGGGCGTGCTGGGTGGACACGTACAGCACCGACGGCCGTTGCCCCTGCGGGACGCGCTGGGCGTTCTTGGTCACCCGCACCGCGAGGATGTCCTGGCCCTGCACCGACTGCCCGATGGTGACGAGCTCGGCGATCCCGGGGTTGTCGGCGGCGAGCTGCCGGAACTCCTCCTCGAGGTTGCCCTCCCCGCTCCAGGGCCGGAACACGCCGCCCGTCTCCTCCGCGGTCTCGGCGGCGAAGGTGCGCGCCTCGGCGCCGTCGGCCCCGGACACCTCCTTCGGAGTGAGCGGGACGCCGGCCGCGATGAGGCGCTCCGCCAGCACGGGAGGCGCGATCACCTCGACGACGGTGGAGCCGTCCGGGCCGGTCGGAGCGGTGGCGATGTCCTCGTGGTCCAGTCCCGCGGCCCGCAGCTGCGCCAGGTGCTTCGCCGAGATCTCGCCGGTGTAGACCTGAGGCCCGGAGAGGTCGACCGGTGGATCGGGGTCGAGATCGTCGGCCATCGTCGGCACGACGCCGACCATGAAGAGGCCCGCCCCCAGGGCGAGTGCCATCGCTCGGCGGAGTGTGCGCGTCATGGGACCACCGATCTCGCGAGGATGTGAGCGATACATCAGATGGCGCCGCCGACCGGCGCGTCAACCCCTCGGCGCCGATCGGTTCCCGCGAACCTCGCGACACGCCGAAATCCTGCCCGAAGGTGCCAGAGCGCGGCGGGGGCGGCCCGGGCCCGGACGTCGCGGTGCTAGGCGGGCCGGCCGCCTCGGCCGCCCGGGGGCGCCGCCCCGGTCCGCAGCCACGCCGACCCTCGGGTGCGTGCCACGAGCACGGCGAGCCGCGCCGCCGTGTGCGCCCCCACCGCCCACCACAGCCCCACCAGTCCGCCGCCGGCGGCCGTCGCCGCCCAGGCCGCCACCAGGAACACGGCCAGGGTCGCGACGCCGGTGACGGCCAGGTAGGCGTGGTCCCCGGCCCCGATGAGCACCCCGTCGAGCGCGAACGTCACCCCGGCGACGACCTGGAGGAGGGCCACGAGCACGAGGACGTCGCCCAGTAGGTGCCGGACCGCGGGATCAGGGGAGAACAGACCGGGCGCCCACGGCAGGCAGGCGAGCACCAGCACCCCGGTCCCCGCCCCGGACCACAGCCCCCACCAGGCGAGGCGACGCGTGACCGCGCGGACGTCCCCGACGTCGCCCGCCCCCAGACCGCGCGCGACCAGGGCCTGGGCGGCGATCGCGACGGCGTCCAGCGCGAGGGCCAGGAACCCCCACACGGCAACGGCAACGGTGTGGGCCGCCAGGGCCACCGTGCCGGCCGCCCCCGCCCAGGCGACCGCCGCCAGCAGGTAGATCCGCAGCGTGAGGGTCCGCAGGAACAGCGCGCCCGACGCCGAGGCCGAGGTCCGGATGCCGGCGGAGTCCGGGCGCAGCGAGGCGCCGTGGCGCCGCGCGCGCCGGACCACCACGGCGGTCAGCGCCGCCGCCATGCCGACCTGGGCGATCACGGTCCCCAACGCCGACCCGGCGATGCCCCACCCCGCGGGGTACACGAGGACGTAGTTGAGGCCGACGTTGGCGGCGGCCCCGGTCGCCGCCACCACGAGCGGGGTCCGGACGTCCAGTGCGCCGCGCAGGGCCCCGGTGGCGGCCAGCACGACGAGCATGGCGGGCAGACCCACGGCGGAGACGCGCAGGTAGACGAGCGCGAAGGGCCGCGCGGCGGGGGTCGCGCCCAGGGCGTCGACGAGCACGGGCGCTGCGGCCGCCCCGGCGAGGGCGAGGACCACGCCGAGGCCGGCCGCCAGCCAGAGGCCGTCGATCCCCTGCTGGGCCGCCGCCCGGAGGTCGCCGGCCCCGACGGACCGGCCGACCGCCGCCGTCGTGGCGTAGGCGAGGAAGACGCACAGGTAGACCAGCGTCGACAGGACCGCCCCGGCGACGCCGAGGCCGGCGAGCGGGGCGGTGCCGAGGTTGCCGACGATGGCGGCGTCGGCCAGCAGGAACAACGGCTCGGCGACGAGGGCGCCCAGGGCGGGCACGGCCAGCCGGAGGATCTCGCGGTCCCTCGCCCGGCCCGCGGAGGACGGGTCGATCACCGGAGGCTATCGGTCCGCCGGCCGCCGGCCGCCGGCCGCGGGGCGTCGAGCCGCGGTCGTCCACAGTGCCGGCCGGGGCCGCCCGTCCACAGGTGCGCCGCCCGGAGCTGCCCGGCCCGCTTCCTCGGCGGCAGGGTCGTCGTCATGACGCGGAGAGCGACGGATGACGACGACCTATCGTGACGACGTGCGGACCGTCGTCCTGGGGCCCCGCCCGCCCGAGATCGAGGCGCTCATCGAGCGCCGTCGCCGGCTGGGGCAGGACAGGCACGACGAGATCTGGCAGGGGGACCACCACACGGCGCCGTACGCCCACCCGTGGCACGGCTACGTCGAGGGCGAGATCGCCCGTGCGCTGGATCCGCCGGCGAGGGGCCGCGGATTGGTGCCCACCGGGGGGTTCAACCTCGGCGCCCCGGACGACTTCCGGGTCCCGGACGCCGGGGTGCACGTGTCGCTTCCGCACGAGCTCTACGTCCCCACCGCCCTTCTCGTCGTCGAGGTGCTGTCGCCGGACGACGAGTCGTGGGAGAAGCTGCCCTTCTACGCCGGGCGCGGGGTCCGCGAGGTCCTCATGGTCGACCCGCGCGCGTCGACGATCGCCTGCCTGCGGGTGCGGGGCGACGACGGGTGGGACGAGGTCGACCACAGCGAGGTGCTCGCCGTCGCGGTGGCCGACCTCGTCGGGGGTGTCCGGTGGCCCGAGGGGTCCGGATCATGACGGCGGCCGCGCCGACCGTCACCGTCCCCGATCTCACGCTCGCCGACGACGCCCGTGACGTCCTGCGGCGCCTCACCGACCGGGCCGACGCCGACTTCCGGCCGGACCAGCTGGAGGCGATCGAGGCGCTGCTGCTCCGGGGCGAACGGGTGCTCGTCGTCCAGCGGACGGGGTGGGGCAAGTCCGCGGTGTACTTCGTCGCCACCGCGCTGCTGCGGCGGGCGGGAGCGGGACCCACGATCATCGTGTCGCCGCTGCTGTCGCTCATGCGGAACCAGATCGACTCCGCGGCGCGGCCGGGCGTCCGGGCCCACACCGTCAACTCCGGCAACGTCACCGAGTGGGACGAGGTCCGGGAGCTGCTGGCCGCCGGCGACGTCGACGTCCTGCTGGTCAGCCCCGAGCGACTCAACAACCCGCAGTTCCGCGAGACCTGGCTGCCCGCCCTCGCGGACACCACCGGGCTGCTGGTCGTCGACGAGGCCCACTGCGTGTCGGACTGGGGCCACGACTTCCGGCCGGACTACCGTCGGGTGCGCGACCTGCTGGCCCGGCTGCGTCCGGGCACGCCGGTGCTCGCCACCACGGCGACGGCCAACGCCCGGGTCGTCACCGACGTCGGCGAGCAGCTGGCGGCCGGCGGGCGGGAGGTGCTCACCCTGCGCGGGCCGCTGGCCCGGGACTCGCTGCGGCTCGGCGTCCTGGCCCTGCCGGAGCC
Organism: Kineosporiaceae bacterium; assembly: GCA_050329835.1. Taxonomy (GTDB): domain Bacteria; phylum Actinomycetota; class Actinomycetes; order Actinomycetales; family JBBAYJ01; genus JANNOG01. The sequence continues at coordinate 54,197 of JBHJOJ010000022.1, forward strand.
CGACCGGGTGCCCTGGCTGGCCGAGCACCTCGGCGACCTGACGAGCTCCGGGATCGTCTACACGCTGACCGTCGCCCAGGCTGAGGACACCGCCGAGGCGCTGCGCGCCGCCGGGCACGAGGTGCGGGCATACACCGGCCGCCAGGACGGCGACGAGCGGGTCGAGGCGGAGCGGGCGCTGCTCGAGAACCGGGTGAAGGCGCTCGTGGCGACGTCCGCGCTGGGCATGGGGTTCGACAAGCCGGACCTGGGCTTCGTGGTCCACCTCGGGGCGCCGAACTCGCCCATCGCCTACTACCAGCAGGTGGGCCGGGCCGGACGTGCCGTCGAGAGCGCCGACGTCCTGCTGCTGCCCGGGTCGCAGGACCGGGCCATCTGGGACTGGTTCGCCTCCCTCGCCTTCCCGGGCCCCGGCGTGGTGTCCCGGGTGCTGGCCGTCCTCGGGGACTCGACCCGCCCGCTGTCCACCCCTGCGCTCGAACCGCTCGTCGACCTCCGGCGGTCCCGGCTCGAGCTGCTGCTCAAGGTGCTCGACGTGGACGGCGCGGTCCGCCGCGTCGCGGGCGGATGGGAGGCCACCGGCCGCCCGTGGAGCTACGACGAGCCGCGTTACGCCCGGGTCGCCGAGGCCCGCACCGCCGAGGCCGCGGCGATGCTGGCGTATGCGGTCCCCGCGGACCGCGCGCCCGGCTGCCGGATGCGGTTCCTGCGGGAGCGGCTCGACGACCCGTGGGCCGCGGACTGCCGGCGCTGCGACGTCTGCGCCGGCCCGTGGTACCCGGCGGCGGTGTCGGCGGCGGCGAGGCGGGCCGTGGCCCGGGTGGTCGACCGGCCCGGCGTGGTGGTCGAGGCCAGGACCTCGTGGCCGACTGGGATGGACCGGGTCGGGGTGCCGGTGAGGGGCCGGATCGCCGAGGGCGAACGGACGAGCGACGGGCGTGCCGTCGCGCGGCTGTCCGATCTCGGGTGGGGGTCCCGGCTGCGCGGGCTGCTGGCCGACGGGGCGCCCGACGCCCCCGTCGGCGACGACCTCTTCCGTGCCGTGGCCACGGTCCTGCGGGAGTGGCAGTGGGCGGAGCGTCCGGTCGCGGTGGCGGCCGTCCCGTCCCGGCGGCGTCCCGTGCTGGTGGCGTCTCTCGCCGAGCGGCTGGCGGCGGCCGGCGGCCTGGAGTACCTGGGACCGCTCGAACTCCGTCACGGCGGACCGGCGGGCGGGTCCGGCGGCAACAGCGCGACCCGACTGGCCGGCGTCTGGGAGCGGGTCGCCGTCCCCGGACCGACGGCGGCGCGGCTGCCGGCCCTGGCCGGCCCGGTCCTGCTCGTCGACGACCTCGTCGACTCCCGCTGGACGCTGACCGTCGCGGGGCGTGAACTCCGGCTGGCCGGCGCGGACGCCGTGCTCCCGTTCGCCCTGGCGGCGGCCGGGTGAGGGGAGCAGGTCACCGTCGTGACCAGTCGCCTGACCGAGATCAGCGTCGACGCGCGGGATCCGCGCCGGCTCGCCGAGTTCTGGGCCGCCGTCCTCGACTACCGCATCCTCGACGAGCGTGAGGACGGCCTGGTGGAGATCGGCTCGTGGGAGCCGATGGTCGAGGCGCACCGCGCCGGGCCGCGGCCCCCGACGATCGTCTTCGCTCGGGTGCCCGAGGACAAGATCGTGAAGAACCGCCTGCACCTCGACGTCAGCCCGGTCGACGCCACGCGCGACGCCGAGGTGGACAGCCTGATCGCCCTGGGCGCACGCCGGATCGACGTCGGCCAGGGCGAGCAGAGCTGGGTCGTGCTCGCCGACCCCGGGGGCAACGAGTTCTGCGTGCTCCGGAGCCTCGCCGCGACGTAGCCCCGGACGCCGCTGCGGGACCGCCGGACACGGCCCGCCGCCGGGCTTGCCCTGGAGCGCGCTCCAAGGCCGAGACTCCCGCCATGGCAACGCTCACGATCGCCGAGGCCGCCGAGGCGGCCGGCACGAGCACCGACACGATCCGCTACTACGACCGCGAGGGCCTTCTTGCCGGGCTCGCCCGGGACACCGTCGGCAACCGCCGCTTCACCACCGACGACGTCGGCTGGCTGCGGGTGCTGCGGTGCCTGCGGGACACCGGGATGACGATGGCGGACCTGCGCTCGTTCTGCGCGGTGGACGGCGAGGTCCGCCCCGCGGACCGGCTCGCCATGCTCGTGGCCCACCGGGACCGGGTGCTGGATCGCATCCGCCGGACGCACGAGCAGCTCGCCGTCATCGACGGCAAGATCGAGGCCTACCGGATGTCCGCCGCCGGCACCAGGGCGCCCGAGGTGACCCCGGTGACCCCCGCGGCGACCGCGGCCCGCCGGCTCGGCCGCAGCGATCTCGCGACGTCCGCGCTCGGGGTCGGGACGTGGGTGCTCGGTGGGCCCTTCTCGATGCAGGGCCGCCCGGTCGGGTGGGGCGAGGTCGACGACGAGGAGTCGGTCCGCGTGCTGCGCCGGGCCGTGGACCTCGGGGTCACCCTGGTCGACACCGCCGACGTCTACGGCACCGGTCACGCCGAGCGCATCGTCGCCCGCGCTCTCGGGGAGCGGCGCGACGACGTCGTCTACGCCACCAAGTGGGGCAACACCTACGACGAGGACGCCCGCGAGCTCACCGGGAGCGATCCGACGCCGCAGTACGCCCGCCGGGCACTGGAGGCGTCGCTGCGCCGGCTCGGCACCGATCGGATCGACGTCTGGCAGCTGCACCCCGGGGACCTCGATCCCGCGCTGGCCGACGACCTCGTGGCGCTGTGCGAGGACCTCGTCGACGAGGGGTCGATCCGGACCTACGGCTGGAGCACCGACGACCCGGCCCGCGCGGCCCGGTTCGCCGCCGGACCCCGCTGCGCGCTGGTCCAGTGCACCCTCAACCTGTTCGAGCCCGCCCCGGCCATCCTCACCACCGCGCGTGACCACGACCTCGGCGTCCTCGCCCGCAGCCCCCTCGCCATGGGCCTGCTGAGCGACCGGGTGACCGCCGGCACCCGGCTCGCTCCGGGCGACGTCCGCCACACCAGCCCCGAGTGGCTGGCCTGGTTCCGGAACGGCCGGCCGACGCCCGAGTACCTGGCTCGCCGCGACGCGGTGCGCGACGTCCTCACCAGTGGCGGCCGCACCGTCGCCCAGGGCGCCCTCGCCTGGCTGTGGGCCCACGACGGGCGGATCGTCCCCATCCCCGGGTGCCGGACCGTCGCCCAGGCCGAGGAGAACGCCGGCGCCCTCGGGCACGGTCCGCTGACCCCGGAGCAGTACGCCGAGGTCGAGCGGCTCCTGGGCCGCGGAGCACCCTGACCGCTGGAGGTGTGTGCGGCCGGGATCCGGTGGGCGCGGACGCCCGGGTCGAGGTCGCCCTGGACGGCTACGGCTACCGGTGGCTGCGCGTCACCTGGGAGGGCAGCTGCCGGTCGTCCTGAGCGCCCGCCGCACCCGGGGCCGGCAGGCGGAGGACCAGTCGGGCGCCGGGGCCGTCCTCCCGGTTCGACGCCTGCAGGTCCCCTGACATCCGGCGGGCCAGGGCCCGGGAGATCGTGAGCCCGAGACCGGACCCGTCGCCGTCGTGGTGGTGGCGGGACGGGTCGCCCCGGTAGAGGCGGTCGAAGACGTGCGGGAGATGCTCGGGCGCGAACCCCTCGCCGGTGTCCGCGACGCTCAGCAGACCGTCCTCTCCGTCGGGGGAGACGGCGACGGTCACAACGCCCCCGTCCGGCGTGTGCCGGAGGGCGTTGTCGAGGAGGTTGCCGACGATCTGGGCCAGCCGCGCCGGGTCGGCCAGCGCGGACACCGGTCCCGGGGCCGTCACGCCCAGCCGGACGCCGGCCCGCGTCGCCATCGGTCGGGCCGCCGCCACCGCGCGTTCCGCCTCCGCCGCCAGGTCGACGGGCACGGGATCCAGCGCCAGGGTCCGCTCCTCGGCCGCGGCCAGGACCTGGAGGTCCGTGACGAGCCGGCTCATCCGGTCCAGCTGCGAGCGGAGCGCGGCGAGGGTCCCGGCGTCGGGGTCCAGAACCCCGTCCTGCAACGCCTCGACCTGGGCGAGGAGCGTCGACAGGGGCGAGCGCAGCTCGTGGGCGAGGTCGTTCTGCTGCCGCCGCCGCTCGGTGTCCGCCTCCGCCAGGCGCCGGGCCATCTCCCGGAAGGACCCAGCCAGGTCGCGCGCCTCGGTGCCGAGCCGCGGGTCCGGGACGGCGACGTCGAACCGGCCGCGGGCGATCCGGTCGGCGGCCCGCGCCAGCTCCGAGAACGGCGACGCGAGCCGTCGGCTGGTGACGAGCGCGACCCCGGCCGCGGCCAGGGCGGACACCGCCAGGGCACTGGCCACCCCGATGAGCAGGGACGTCGCGAACGCCTCCCGGGCGTGGGCGAGCACGTGGGGATCGGTCTCCCCGGCGCGCCGCAGGTGCTCGTCGAACAGCGGGGGCGCCACCACCCACGTCACGACCACGACGGCCAGCACCGCCGCCGTCACCAGCCCGACGTCCGCGACGAGCAGCCGCGACCGCAGCCCGCCGCGCCCCCTCCCCCGGGTCTTCCGCCCATAACCGGTCCCAGAGCCGGTCCCGGGCCCCGTTATCCGCCCATAACCGGTCTCAGAGCCGGTCCCGGGCCCGGTTATCCGCCCATAACCGGGTGGGGGAGGGCGGGCAGGATCAGGCATGGGCGTGGTCCACGCGGTAGCCGACGCCGCGGACGGTCTCGACGTAGCGACCTCCCCCCGGGGCGTCGCCCAGCTTGCGGCGCAGGTTGGCGACGTGGACGTCGACGACGTGCTCGTCGCCGAACCACTCGCGGCCCCACATGGCATGGAGGATCTCGCGCCGGGTCGCCGCCCGCCCGGGTTCCGCCGCCAGGGTGGCGAGGACGTCGAGCTCGGTGGGGGTCAGCCCCAGGTCCCGGCCGTCGCGGGCGACGGTGCGAGCGGCGACGTCGACGACGAGGTCGTGCACCCGCAGCGTCCGGTCCGCCGGCCGGCCGCGGTCCGCCCGCCGCCGCAGCAGCGCCCGGACCCGTGCGGCGAGCACCCGGGGGCTGAACGGCTTCGTCAGGTAGTCGTCGGCGCCGGCGGCCAGCCCGCGGACGACGTCCTCCTCGTCGTCCCGGGCGGTCAGCATGAGGATGAAGGCGTCCCCGTCGGCCCGTAGGCGCCGCGCCACCTCCAGCCCGTCCATCCCGGGCAGCATGAGGTCGAGCACGACGACGTCCGGACGATGCCGGTGGGCGGCCGCCAGCCCGCCCGGGCCGTCGTGGGCGACCGTGCAGTCCAGGCCCAGCCGATCGAGGTAGCGGGCGACGACAGCGGCGAGCGCCTCCTCGTCGTCGACCACGAGGACGCGCCCGCCGGGGGCCGGCACCTCACCCGTCATTCGTGGACAGCCACTCCTCCATGAGGTCGATCTCGGCCTGCTGGGTCTCGACGATCGCGTCCGCGAGCTCGCGGACCTCCGGGGACTCGCCGTCGTCCTGGACGTCGCGCGCCATGTCGATCGCACCCTCGTGGTGCTCGATCATCATCTCGGTCCACATCCGGTCGAACTCGGAACCCGAGGCCTCGCGCAGCTCCTCGAGGTCCTCCTCCGACATCATGCCGCCCATCCCGCCGTGGCCCATGTGGTCCATGCCCTCCCCGGACCCCATGCCGTCACCCAGCCCGTCCATCATCTGCGGCACGCCCCACTCGTCGAGCCAACCCTCCATCTGGTCGATCTCCGGCTGCTGGGCGGCCCGGATGTCCTCGGCGAGGGCGCGGACTGTCCCGTCCTCGCTGATCTCCAGGGCGTCGTCGGCCATGACGACCGCCTGCTCGTGGTGCGGGATCATCATCTGGACGAACATGACGTCGGCGGCGTTCGCGTCACCCTCCGGATCCACCGTCGCCGCGGCGTCCTCGGTCGCGCCGGAGTCCTCCGAGTCGTCCCCGCAGGCGGCGAGCAGGCCTCCGGTCAGGGCCAGGGCCAGGGCGAGGCCGGCGACGGCGAGCGGGCGGAGCGGGCGCAGCGCGTGGTGGCGCATCGGGTGCCTCCTGCGGTCGGTGTGGTCGATCACCGCCCACGATGCCGCCGTCCCGCGCCGGTCCCGGCCCCGGACGCCCTCCCCGGACCCGATCTTGACCTGTTCTTGAGACAGCGAGGCCGAGCCCGCCCGGGCGACCGCGGTCGGTGCCCGCGGAGGCCGTCGTGGCGCCGACGGGGCCGTCGTCCCTGGTCGGGGGAGCAAGGATGTCCTCGTGACACCGCGTTCCGTCCTCCGTCGGGCTCCTGTCCTTCTCGTCCTGGTCGCCGTCGCGTCCGGTTCGGCGGCGTGCGGCGGGGACGGCGCCCGGGCCACGAGCGCGGTGGCCGCCCCGGCGACGACCGGGACTCCCGGCAGCGCGGGTGGGGCCGCGCCGGCGGGCGTCGCGACGATCGACCTCCGGTCGGAGATCGACCACGTGCACGGTCTCGCCGTCGGCGCCGCGGGCGACGTCCTGGCCGGCACCCACTCCGGCGTGGTGCGACTGGGCACGGACGGGTCCGTCGAGCCGGTGGGGCGGTCCCGCGACGACTTCATGGGGATGACGGGTGATCCGGACACCGGGCGGCTGTGGTCGTCCGGGCACCCGGGCCGGGGCAGCGACCTGCCGGACCCGGTCGGCCTGCTCGTCAGCGACGACGGCGGCGTGACATGGCGACCGGTGTCCCTGACCGGCGACGTCGACTTCCACGCCCTCGGCGCCTCGGGGGACCGGGTCGTCGGTTCCGGGGGACCGGCCGGCCTGCTGGTCAGCGAGGACGGCGGCCGCTCGTGGCGGGAGGGCCCCGCCCTGGCGGCGGCCGCGATCGTGGTCGCCGGCGACGAGGTGTGGGCGACCACCGCCGACGGCGTGCAGCACAGCACGGACGGCGGCTTCTCGTTCCGCCCGGTCCCGGACGCCCCGCCGCTGGTCCTGCTCAGCCGGGCGGCCGACGGGTCGATGTGGGGGATCGACGAGACCGGCGTGGCATGGCGGTCCCCGGTCGGCGGCGGGTGGGAGAGCCGCGCCGTCGTCGGCGCGGTCGAGGCGATGGTCGCCGCCGGACCCGACCTGGCGTACGCGGTGCGAGACGGGAAGCTGCTGGAGCTGACGTGACGCCATCCCCGATGCCCTGGCCCGCCGACGGCGGGATCCCCTACCGGTCCTTCCCCGCTGTCGACCTCGGGCCGTTCGACGTGCAGGTCTACGGCGTCATGGTCGCCCTCGGGGTGCTGCTGGGCGGCTGGCTCATGAGCGTCCGCAACCGCCGGTACGGGATTGCGGCCGAGCGCAGCCAGAACCTCGTCGTCGTCCTGGTCGCCGCCGGTCTGGTGGGGGCGCGGCTGGCCTGGGTCCTCCCGAACCTGGACCAGATCGAGTCGCCGGTCGACGTCGTCGCGGTGTGGGACGGCGGCCTGACCCTGTCAGGCGGCTTCCTGGCCGCGTTGATCGCCATCCCGCTCGCCACCCGTGGCATGACGCCGTCCGACCGGTGGCGGCTGCTGGACGGGGCGGCGCTCGGGATGGCCGTCGGCCTGGTCCTCGGGCGGATCGGGTGCATCGCCGTCGGTGAGCACTTCGGGCGCGAGACCACGGCCGCGCTGGGCCTGCGGTACCTGGGTGGGAGCACCGTGCAGGGGCCCCTGGAGGTCGGGACGACGTACTGGTCGTTGCCGGTCGTCGAGATCGGGTACCTGCTGGCGATCCTCGCGGTGATGTTGGTGGCGGACCGTCGGCGCGCCGCGGGGCCCGGCACGCTGGTGGGCATCTTCGTCGTCGGGTACGGCCTCAGCCGGTTCGTCTCCGACTTCCTCCGGGCCTACGACATCACGGTGCTCGGGCTCACCGGGGCGCAGTACCTCATGCTCGCCGCGATCCCGTTCGGGGTGTGGGCGCTCGTCGCTGCCCGGCATCGAGCGAGCCACCTCACCCCAGGGATCCGCGACCCGGCCGACGCCGCTCCTCCGACGGTCGGCGACGCTCCCGTCCGGTGACGTGGCCCGGGGTCCGGGCGGCCCGATCGCCCTGCCAGAGGTCGAGGACCAGCCGGACGGCGTCCTCCAGGCGCGCCAGCTCGGGCCCGCTGAGCAGGCCGCGCCGTCGACGGAATCGCGAGAGCGGCACGGTGTGGAGGTCCGTCGCGTTCGCGTACGACACGAGGTGCCCGCTCACGCCCGCGTCGGCGTCCAGCTCCACGTGGGTCGAGCCCGGGCCGCGAGTTCCCGTGAGGAGGACGACGGTCACGGCGGACAGTCGCGGCCCGAGGACGTTCGCCGCCAGGACGACGGCCGGGTGCTCGCCGACGGGTGCCGGGACCGGACGGTCCAGACCTCCCCGCGCATCGGCAGCGGCGCGGTGGCCTGCCGCACTCAGTCCTCGTCGGGGTACAGGGCAGCCGTGACATCGGACACCGGCGCCCGATGCCCGTCGTAGAAGCTGTCGTAGGACTGGCCGAGGGCGACCTGTCGAGCCTTGCGATGGAGCAGGACAAGACCTTCCCGGATGGCCTCGGAGATGCCGCTCAGGCCGAGGACCTCGGCGTCGGCGGTGACAGCCTTCGCCAGATCCTCGGGAACCCGGGCTTGGAGCACGACGGACATCGACATGCGTCATACGGTGCGTCGTACAGTCGACGGTCGCACAGCCGTCTCCGGGCGTTGCGTCCCGGGCTGAACACCGAGGGCGACCGAGGTCAGCCCGTGGCCCCGTCGCCCGCGTCCACCTGGGCCGTCTCCACCCCCGCCGACCGACGGGTGTCCGCGACCCCCGTCACCTGCCGGGCCTCCCAGTCGACGTCGAGGGCCTGGACCGAGCCGAACCGGATCCGGCGGGCCCCGCTCTCGACCCGGACGTCCCACCCGAGGGCGGCGAGCTCGCCGGCCAGGCGCGGGGTCTCGATCGTCAGCACGCCCGAGGTGAGGACGAACCGGTCGGCGGGCACCGCGGCCGCCAGTTCCTGGCGGTGCAGCGCCCAGCGCGTGACGATCGAGGCGGTGACATTGGGGATCTGGCGCCCGCCCGGGGTCCCGATGACCAGCACCGGCCGGCGCTCGCCGTCGAGCAGCACGGTGGGGGAGCTCCAGGTCACCGACCGGCGGCCGGGCTCGGGCCGGTTGTTCTCGCCCATGCCGATGTCGCCGAACCGCTCGAGGGAGTCGTTGAGGAAGAACCCGCCGACGTACTGCCCCGAGCCCCAGTAGTTCGTGATGGTGTTGGTCATCGACACCGCGCGCCCCTCGGCATCGACGATGGAGAGATGGGTGGTGTTCCCGCCCTCGGCGGGGTCGGCGGCCGCGGAGTCCCGCGTCGTCTGCGCGACCCCCGGCAGCCCGGCGGCGATCTCGGCGTTGCGGGCGGGGTCCGTGAGCTCGTCCACCGGCACGTCGACGAACGCGGGGTCGCCGAAGAACCGCTGGACCGAGGTGTCGGCCACCTGCCAGGACCGGCTCTGCAGATCGACGAACTGCGCGGAGTCCGGCGGCAGGTCCGCGATCCCGGCGGCCTCGGAGATCTGGACCATCTGGATGAGGGCGGCCCCCGGCAGCGCCGGCGCGCCCGACAGCATGGTGTAGTCGCCGACCGGCCCCTCGGCGGGCCGCGACACCTGGACCTCGTAGGCGGCCAGCGACTCGGCGTCGAACCCGGGCACCGCGGCCAGCTCCGGGACCAGCTCGCCGCGGTAGAAGGCGTCCGCGCCTCCGGCCGCGATCGTCCGCATGGTCGCCGCCAGGTCGGCCTGCACCAGCAGGTCGCCCTCGACCAGCGGGGCGCCGTCGGGGCGCCGGAAGTGCGCCAGCCCGCCGGTCACCCGCTGCCCGGTCCGGTCTCCGATCGATCCCGCGAGGTAGCGGGACACCGGGGCGCCCTCGGCCGCGATCCGGATCGCCGGGTCCAGCAGGTCCGCCCACGGCAGCGACCCGTGGTCGGCGTGCAGGCGCTCCATCCCGGCCACGAAGCCGGGGATGCCCGCGCCACCGTCCGGGATCGTCCCGGACCGGTTGACGACGTCGCGGTAGTCGTAGTTGGTCGCCACCCCGTCGACCACGACGATCGCGGCGCCGCCCCCGCCGATGCCCGAGGAGGCGGGCTGCATGACCGCGTCGGCGAACGCCGCGGCGATCACGGCGTCGACCGCGTTGCCGCCCCGTTCCAGCATCTCCATGCCCGCCCGGGTGGCCAGCGGGTGACCGGAACTCACGCCGTAGGCACCGAGCGCCGGGGGTTCCGGCGAGGGGCTGGGCGCGGCGGCCTCCGACGGCGCCGTGGCCCGGGGCGCGCCCGGTCCCGTCCCGGGGGTGCTGACGGCGCAGGCGGAGAGGCCGAGCATCGCGGCGACGAGAGCCGCGACGGCGGCGGGCCGGTGCCGGAGGGGCGGGCGGCGCGGCACGGGGACTCCTCCTCAGGAGCTGGTCCGGACGGGGTGGTCGCGAACGGTGACGGCCGGGGCCCGGCGGGCCCAGGGGACCCGCATCACCCGCTCCAGCGGACCCGGTCCGCCGACACGACGCCAGAGCAGCCCGAAGGCTACCGCCGCCGCCACCATCACGGCGCTCACCGCGACGCCCTGGAGGACCGGGAAGCCCCCCGGCGGGGTCACCGCGACCAGGACGACGACGTGCGTCACGTAGATCGTCAGCGACAGCCGGCCGCAGGCGGCGAGCGGCTCCAGCAGTCGCGGACGGACCTGGCCGAGGCGGGTCACGAGGGCCACCACGGCCACCGCCCCGCCCACGCTGCTCACCAGCCACAGCGGCATCTGCCCGTGGGCGACCCCGGTCAGCAGGCGGGGAAAGCCCTGGTCCGCCGCCGGGCCCAGGACCGCCCGCGAGGCCTCCGAGGCCAGCAGCCCGCCGACCGCGGCCACCGTCCCCCAGAGCACGAGACGCCGCTGCGTCACCGGCACCGACAGGTCGACCCGGGCCAGCCGGAGCCCGACGAGGAACGGCACCACCCACGTCACCAGCGGGTACCGGCCCGCGAACAGCAGTCCGAGGGCGAGCTGTCCGGGCGGGTCGCCGGGGGACACCGGCGCGTTGCCCCCGGACCCCTGCCCTGTCACGAGGTCGTAGGTGATGACGAGGACCGGCCCGGCCACGAGCATGGCGCCCGCCGCGATCACCAGGCCCCGGTCGGACAGCCGGTCGGCTAGCGGGGCCAGCAGGAACAGGATCCCGTAGAGCGCGAGGATGACGCCGATGTCGTCGGTCAGGGCCTGCAGCGTCATCCCTCCCGCCACCAGCAGTCCCGCACGCCAGGCCAGGAGCCGCCACCGGCCGGCCCGGGTTCCGGCCGCCCGCCCCAGCAGGTACCCCATGCCGATTCCGGCGATGACGACGAACAGGACCGACGCGCGCCCGTAGGGCAGCAGGTACAGGCGGTGCAGCAGGGACGTCGCCTCGGTCGGTCCCACGTTGATGACGATCATCCCGGCCAGGGCGAGACCGCGGGCCGCGTCGAGCCCGGGCAGCCGGCGACGGCCGCCCTCGCCCCGCCGGGCGGTCGAGCGTCTGTGCATGGGGTCCTCTCGCTGGTCTCGGCGCGCGACGAGCCCGCGCCTCGACGACGACGCGGCGCTCGCGTCCGGGCAGAGCGGCTCGCGGGCCGCTGGTCAGGCGGGCGCGACCGCCGGCGGTGCCCGGGAGGTGACGGCTGCGCCCCGCCGGCGCGGGACCAGGACCCGCCCGCCGGACTCGACGGCGCCCCCGACCCCGTCCGGCGCGGAGTCGCCGGCGTCACCGACGCGGCGCCGCCACACCCGGGCCGCCGCCCGGTAGAGCACCCACGTCAGGGCGGCCGTCACGGTCGGGACGAGGGCCAGGAGGAGCGGCTCCCAGAGCAGCCACAGCGTGAAGGTCCAGGCCGCGAGGGCGAGGGCGGTCTCACCCCCGACGAGCGGCGGGTGCGGTGCCGTCCAGCGCGGCCGCGGCACGGCTCGCACGGGGTCACGGGGGGCGGGGGACGGGTGCACCGCGGCCCAGGGTGCCATCCGGATCCTGGCCCGGCGACCCGTTCCGGAGGCCGACCTCGAATCGCCGACCCGAACGCCCCGGTTCACCCGGAACGTCGGGCCGACCACGGCGCCGAGTCGGCGAGCCCGGCTGGGGAAGTCTCCGTGCAATACCTTGGGGGAGTATTTGGGTCGACTAACCCCCAGGGGGTATGCTCCCGTCATCCTGGGGTCCCCGGGACCGACCCGAGAGGAGCGTCGCCATGGCGATCACTACCTACGCCGTCCGCGGCATGACCTGCGACCACTGCGCCCGGTCCGTGACGGCCGAGATCGAACGGATCCCCGGGGTGACCGGGGTGAGCGTCGACGTCGTCGAGGGTCGGGTCAGCGTCGACAGCGACCGGCCGCTCGCGGACGAGGCCCTCACCGAGGCGGTCGAGGAAGCGGGCTACGAGGTCGTCCGGTGACGGCGACGTCGCCCGCCGTGCCGCCGGCGGTCCCGGCCAACAGCTACGGCCCGACCAAGCAGGCCCACCTCAAGCGGCTGCGCCGCATCGAGGGCCAGATCCGAGGGCTGCAGCGGATGGTCGAGGACGACAAGTACTGCATCGACATCCTCACCCAGGTGTCCGCGGCCACCCGGGCCCTGCAGTCCTTCTCCCTGGAACTGCTGGAGGAGCACATGTCGGGCTGCGTCGTCGCGGCCGCCGCCCGTGGCGGGGACGAGGCGCAGGCGAAGGTGCGCGAGGCGTCCGACGCCATCGCCCGCCTGGTCCGGTCCTGAGCCCACCGGAGCTCCACCCGACGTCACGCCTGGAGGTCCTTCCGTGCGCACCTCGCTGACCCTCGGCGCCTACGGCGCCGGCCTCGCCGTCGCCTTCGCCGCCGCCCTCGGGGTCGGCTCCGTCGTGGGCGACCCGCTGTCCGGACCGCCGCCCGGCGACGGGGGTCACGCCGGCGACGGGGGTCACGCCGACGACGCGTCCCCGCCGGGCGGGCTCATGGTCGCCGACCGGGGGCTGAGCCTGCGGCTCGCCTCGCCCACCGCCGAGGCGGGGACCGCCACCCCCGTCGGGTTCCAGGTCACCGACCGCGACGGCGACCCTGTCACGCGGTACGAGGTGAGCCACGAGGAGCGGATGCACCTGATCGCCGTCCGGCGCGACCTCGGCGGCTTCCGGCACGTCCATCCCGAGCTGGGCGACGACGGCACCTGGCGCATCCCGCTCGACCTCACGCCGGGGACCTGGCGGCTGTTCGCCGACTTCGTCCCCGCCGAGGGTGACGCCGCCGGCGACAGCCTGACCCTGGGCGCCGACCTCCACGTCCCCGGGGACTTCCGGCCCGCCGAGCTGCCCGCTCCCGCACCGGTCGCCCGGCTCGCGGACGGCTACGAGGTCGCCCTCGACGGCGAGCTGGTCCCGGGGGAGGAGAGCGAGCTCACCCTCACCGTGAGCCGCGACGGCCGGCCCGTCACCGACCTCGAGCCCTACCTCGGGGCGTACGGCCACCTCGTGGCGTTGCGGGACGGGGACCTGGCGTACCTCCACGTGCATCCCTCGGGGGAACCGGGCGACGGCCGGACCGATCCCGGACCCGAGGTCCGGTTCGCCGCCGCGGCGCCGTCGGCCGGCGACTACCGGCTGTTCCTCGACTTCCGTCACGACGGCGAGGTCCGGACCGCGGAGTTCACCGTCCGTGCCGACCTGACGGAAGGGATCTCGCGATGAGCGCCGCCACCCCCACGCCCACGCCGGGCGGGTCCACCCCGCCGGACGCCGGGCGGGTCGAGCTGTCGATCGGCGGGATGACGTGCGCCTCGTGCGCCGCGCGGATCGAGAAGCGCCTCAACAAGCTCGACGGCGTGACCGCGACCGTCAACTACGCCACCGAGAAGGCGAGGGTCGAGCACACCGGCGACGTGACGCCCCAGGACCTCGTCGCCGCGGTGGAAGCGGCCGGGTACACCGCCACGTTGCCGCCGCCGCGGAAGCCCGCCGCCCGCCGGCCCGGCGGGGGGGACCTCCAGGGCGCCGACACCGGGTCGGGCCTGGAGCGCGAGGCCGACCCGACCCGCGATCTGCGGCACAGGGTGATCGTCAGCGCCGTGCTGTCGGCCCCGGTGATCCTCATGGCGATGGTGCCCGCGCTGCAGTTCACGTACTGGCAGTGGCTGTCGCTCACCCTGGCCGCGCCGGTGCTGGTGTGGGCCGGTGCCGGGTTCCACCGGGCCGCCTGGGCCAACCTGCGGCACGGCGCCGCCACCATGGACACCCTCATCTCGATGGGCACGATCGCGGCCTTCGCGTGGTCGCTGTACGCGCTGTTCCTGGGCGATGCGGGCGTGCCCGGCATGACCCACCCGTTCGAGCTGACCGTCACCCGCGGCGACGGGGTGGCGAACGTCTACCTCGAGGTGACGACCGCCGTCATCACGTTCATCCTGCTGGGGCGCTACGTCGAGGCGCGGTCCAAGCGCCGGGCGGGTGCCGCGCTGCGGGCCCTGCTCGAGCTCGGGGCGAAGGACGTCGCGGTCCTGCGCGACGGTCCCGCGGGCACGGGCCCCGCCGAGGTCCGGGTCCCCGTGGAGCAGCTCGCCGTCGGTGACCGCTTCGTCGTGCGCCCCGGCGAGAAGGTCGCCACCGACGGCGTCGTCGACGAGGGCTCGTCCGCGCTCGACGTGAGCATGCTGACCGGCGAGTCGGTCCCGGTCGAGGTCGGCCCCGGGGACACCGTCGTGGGCGCGACCGTCAACGCCGGCGGCCGCCTCGTGGTCCGGGCCACCAGGATCGGCCAGGACACCCAGCTCGCCCGGATGGCCCGCCTCGTCGAGGAGGCGCAGAGCGGCAAGGCCCGCATCCAGCGCCTCGCCGACCGGGTCTCCGGGGTCTTCGTCCCGGTCGTCATCGCGGTCGCGGTCACGACGCTGGGGTTCTGGCTCGGCTCCGGTGCCCCGGCGGCGGCCGCCTTCACGGCCGCGGTCGCGGTCCTCATCATCGCCTGCCCGTGCGCCCTCGGGCTCGCCACGCCGATGGCCCTGCTGGTCGGCACCGGTCGCGGGGCCCAGGCGGGGATCCTCATCAAGGGGCCCGAGGTGCTGGAGTCGACCCGGAAGGTCGACACCGTCGTCCTCGACAAGACCGGCACCGTGACGACCGGGCGGATGACCCTCGTCGAGGTCGTCCCGGCGTCCGGCCCGGACGGCACGACCGACGCCGAGCTGCTCCGCCTCGCCGGCGCCGTGGAGGACGCCTCCGAGCACCCGATCGCCCAGGCCGTCGCGGCCGGCGCGGCCGCGCGGGACGTGCGGCTGCCCGAGGTCGACGACTTCCGCGCTCTCGAGGGCCTCGGGGTCCAGGGCGTCGTCGAGGGCCATGCCGTCGTCGTCGGCCGCCCCCGCCTGCTCGCGGACCGGTCGCAGGAGCTGCCGGCCGAGCTGGTCGCGGCCCAGGAGCGGGCCGAGCGGGCCGGGCGCACCGTGGTCGCCGTCGGCTGGGACGGCCGGGCGCGCGGACTGCTCGTCGTCGCCGACGCGGTCAAGCCCACCAGCGCCGAGGCGGTCCGCCGGTTCCGCGACCTCGGCCTCACGCCGATCCTGCTCACCGGCGACAACCGGACGGTGGCGCACGCGGTCGCCGCCGAGGTCGGGATCGGGCCCGGGGACGACACGGTGATCGCCGAGGTGCTGCCGGAGGACAAGGTCGCCGTCGTCAAGCGGCTGCAGGCCCAGGGCCGGGTGGTCGCCATGGTGGGCGACGGCGTCAACGACGCGGCGGCGCTGGCGCAGGCCGACCTCGGGCTCGCCATGGGCACCGGGACGGACGTCGCCATCGAGGCGAGCGACCTCACCCTGGTCCGCGGCGACCTCCGGGCGGCCGCCGACGCCATCCGGCTCTCCCGGCGGACCCTGCGCACCATCAAGCAGAACCTCGGGTGGGCGTTCGCCTACAACACCGCGGCGATCCCCCTGGCCGCGGCAGGCCTGCTCAACCCCATGATCGCCGGCGCCGCCATGGCGTTCTCGTCGGTGTCCGTCGTCGCGAACAGCCTGCGGCTGCGGAGGTTCCGCTGATGAGCGACGACACCGACCACGGCTCCCACGGGGACCATGCCGCCGTCTTCCGCAGTCGGTTCTGGCTGACCGTCGTCCTGACGATCCGGTGGTCGTCTGGCCGGCGTCGTCCTGGCCTCCGACGACCCGCGCGGGGTGCTCGCCATCCGGACCTTGTCGGCGGCGACCTACCGCAAGATGATCGTCGTCGCGCTCAACGCCCAGCTGCTGCGCCGGGTCCGGCTGGCCGGGCTGACGCAGCCCCCGCCCGCTCCTGTCGGCAGCGACGACCTCACGGGGGCGGTCGCGAGGTGAGGGCCGCTCGCGGCGGTGGGTGGGGAGCACCGCGCGCGGTCCCGGACGAAGGTCCCGCGCCGGGCGCCCCCCGGCGCACGACAGTGCGGGGGAGACCGCCCTCGAGGAGGCGTCGATCATGATGGGCGACTGGATGGGGAACGGGTGGGGGTGGGGAGCCGGACTCGGCGGAGCAGCCTCCGCGGGGGGCGTCGTCCGTCGTCTCACCGGTGCCCGCCGAGGAGATCCTGCGGGAGCGCTTCGCCCGCGGCGACATCGACGCCGAGGAGTTCCGGGGGCGCCTGGAGACGCTGCGGCGGTCCTGACGTACGGCAGCGAGCTCAAGCGTCGAGAACGTGGCGGGCGGCCCGCCCCGACGTCGTGGTGGGGGTGTCCATCCCCGGCGGTCTCGTCCGGTGCGATGTCGCAGGTGAGCGGTGAACTGTGGCTGTCGCCGTCCGCCTTCGCGTCCGCCTGGGTGCTGGACGATGTGCGGCGGGCGCTCGTCGAGGGTGGCGAGGCGAAGCCTGTGAGCGACGCGGCGACCGAGTTCGAGGAGTTCCTGTCCGACGTCGGATGACGTGAGCCGGGCAGGGCGGGGCACTGTCGATCAAGCAGCTGGTCGACCCCGCCGTGACGTCGCACGCGGGTCCGGTGACCTGCTCGGTCTGTGGAACGCGTCCACGATCCGGTCGGTGGAGCGAGCCGGCCCCGACGGCTGGGTGCCCCTCGCCTCCTGCTGACGAGGCCCGGTCACGGAACCTCCCGCCACAGCACGTCGAGCGGCAGCGCGGCCAGCCGGTCCCCGAAAGGCGTCGCCTCCGGTGCCAGGCAGAGCACGGCCCCGTAGGCGAAGCGGTCCCCGAGCCGGTCGGCCAGCAGGCGCAGGCCTCGGAAGTCGGTCGACCGGGGTGTGCTGGTCGCCTTGACCTCCAGACCGACGACGCGTCCGTCCGGGTGCTCGAGCACGAGGTCCACCTCGGCGCCGTCGCGGTCCCGGAAGTGGCGGACGTCGATCCGTGATCCCGTGGCGGCTGCGATCCGCAGGATCTCACCGGCCGCGAAGGTCTCGACGAGGCGGCCCAGGTGCGCCGAACCGGGGACGGCGAGGCTCTCCGCGGTCGCCCCGAGCAGGTGGGCCGCCAGGCCGGAGTCCACCAGGACGAGCTTCGGGCGCTTGACGACTCTGGCCGTGACATTGGTCGACCAGGGGGGGAGCAGGTGGACGAGGAAGGCCGTCGCGAGGTGCGCCAGGTACCCGCTGACCGTCCGGCTGGGCAGGGCCATGGCGTCGGCGACGTCGGCGACGTTGAGCTCGTTCGCCGTCCGGGCCGCGCACAGCCGGAGCAGGCGGGGCATCTCAGCTGCCCGGTCGATGTCGGACACCCGGCGGACCACCCGGTCCACGGTCGTCCGGACGTAGGAGTCGAACCACGTCGCCCGGCGGGCCGGGGTGCGGCCCTGCACCTCGGGGAAGCCTCCGGCGCAGATCCGGCGGAGCACGTCCGCCCGGTCGAGGTCGCTGCCGCGCAGCAGGGCCCGCGGATCGGCGAAGAGGACGTCGAGCAGCGCGGGCGGGGTCCCCACCGCCTCGCCCTGGGACAGCGGCCAGAGGTCGATCACCTCGACGCGCCCGACCAGCGAGTCGGCCATGTCGGGGGCCGACAGCAGCCGCGAGGAGCCGGTGAGGACGAAGCGGCCCGGCCGGCGGTCCCGGTCGACCTCCGCCTTGACCGCCCGGAAGAGGGTCGGTTCCAGCTGGACCTCGTCGATCACCAGGGTGTCGACGGGCCGCCGGACGAACGCCCGCGGGTCCTCGCGCGCAGCCTGCCGGGCCGGCTCGTCGTCGAGCGTGACGAGATCCACCGACCCCGGGTAACGGGTCGTGGACACCAGGGTGGACTTGCCGACCTGACGGGCGCCGTTGACGGCGACGACCGGGGTGTCCGCGAGCGCGGTGCGGACGCCGTCCTCGGCCCAGCGCGGGACGAGGCTGGTCATCCGCGGATGATACTGCCGATCCGCGGATGAAGGCGATGCCGGCACGCGGACGATCACCCGCCGGTCCGCGGGCACTTCGGGTACCCGTTCGCGACCGACCGACCGACCGACCGACCGGACTTGTCAGCCCCCCTGGCCGGTCGGCTCCTGGCCGTCCCTCCCCGGGGCGGTGGCCCGCGCCGCCAAAGTCCCGAGGTCCAGACCGGTCGTCGCCCGCAGCAGCTCCAGCGTCTGCAGCACGTTGTCGTTCACCTGCCGCGGCAGGGTGCCGGCGCCGTCGGCTGACACCACGGTGAGCTTCTCGATGGCGGCCATCGGGGCCGCGACCTCGCGGGCGATCTGGGGCAGCACCCCGGTCAGCATCTCGAGCACCGCCGCGTCGCCGTACTCGCGGAACGCTGCGGCGCGCTTGTCCATCGCCTCCGCCTCGGCGGACCCGCGGGCCAGCACGGCCGCCGCCTCGGCCTCGCCCTCGATGCGCACCGCCTCGGACAGGGCCACCCGGCGCGCCTTCTCGGCGTTCGCCCGGGCGATCTCGGCGGTCCGCTGCGCCTCGGCCTCCTGCTCGACCCGGTACCGCGCAGCGTCGGCCGGGCGCCGGACCTGGGTGTCGAGCTGGCGCTCGGTGAGCGCCGCCTGCCGTTCGGCGACCTTCTCCTGCTCGGCCAGCAGCGCCTGCTCCCGGTCCGCCTGGGCCATCGGCCCGGCCGCGGCGGCGCGGGCGTTCGCGGCGTCGGTCTCGGTCCGGATCTCCGCCTGCCGCAGCACGAGCTGGCGCTGGGCGCCGGCGATCTCCTCCTCGGCGCGCAGCCGGGCCTGCTCGGCGACCCGCCGGGCCTCGGCCTCGGCGACCGCCGCCTCCTGCTGGATCCGGGCGGCCTCCGGGCGGCCCAGGTCGGTGAGGTACGTGCCGTCGTCGGTGATGTCCTGGATCTGCAGGGTGTCGAGCACCAGGCCCTGCCCGGTCAGCGACGACTCCGACTCGTCGGCCACCCGCTGCGCGAACGCCGCCCGGTCCCGGATGGTCTGCTCGACGGTCAGCCCCCCGACGATGGACCGCAGCGCTCCGGCGAGCACCTCCTGGGTGAAGGTCTCGATGTCCTGCTGCTGGGTGAGGAACCGCTGGGCGGCAGCGCGGATCGAGTCCTCGTTGCCGCCGACCTTGACGATCGCCACGCCCTCGAGGTTGAGCTTGACGCCCTGCCCCGACACGGCACCCCGGATCGTCACCGGGATCCGGCGGCTGGAGAGGTTGAGCCGGTGCAGGCGCTGGACGAACGGCCAGACGAAGACCCCGCCGCCGACGACGACCTTCTGCCCGCTGGCGTCGAGCGGGGCGCCCGGCGCCACCCGCCGCCCGCGGCGACCGGTGACGAGGAACGCCTGGTCGGGCCCGGCCACCTTGTACCGGGAGGCCAGGAAGGCCACGAGCAGGACGGCGAGGAGGACGAGTCCGGCGACGGAGGCGAGGAGGGAGGTGTCCACGGGGTCCCTTTCAGGCGGTCACGGGTCGGGCGGGTTCAGGGGTTCGACGAGGACGGAGGTCGGGCTGAGGACGTCGACGATCCGCACGTCCGTGCCCCGGGGCAGGGCCGCGCCGGCCCGGGCGTTGAGCCGGGTGATGGCGCCGGCGACGGTGGTCCGGACCGTGCCGAACCCGTCGTCGGGGATGTCGTCGACGACGGTGCCGTAGGCCCCCAGCAGTGCCGCCGACGTGATGGCCGGGTCGTCCTCGTCCCGGTCGAGCAGCCGGCTGAGCCAGATCGCGGCACCGGCCACCGCGATGGCCGCCGCCCCGCCGTAGACGACGGCCGCCGTCCGGTCGCCGCCGGTGAGCGAGTCGGCGATCGCCCCGCCGAACCCGAAGGCCGACAGGCCCGCGCCCACGGTCATCGGCGACAGCCAGTCCGGCCCGATGTCGACCGCGTCGAGCACCCCGCCGCCGACCACCCCGATCGCCAGCACCAGCAGGCCGACGCCGCCGAGTACCAGGAACAGCGTCACCCGGCCTCCTCGCGCCCGCCCGGCCGGGTCCGTCCGGCCGCCGGGACGCTACCAGCGGTGCGGCGTGCGAGGATGGGTGCGGGCGCAGGTGCCCCGCCGTCCGAGGTCACAGGGGATCGAGATGCGGCTGCTCGCCTCGCTGAGGAACCGGCTGCGCCGGGTCGTCGGCACGGACTGCCGGCACCCCGACCCGGCGCGCGTGGCCGAGCTCACGGCGGCCCTGGCCCGCCTCGACCGCGAGATCGCGCGCATCCGGCGCTCCGACGGCGCCTACGCCCGGGCCCACCACCTGCACGCGGCGGTCCGGGCCTACGGCGACGTCCTCGACGAGGCGCGCCGGGTGGCCGGGATCCCGGCTCCCGACGGCGACGAGGACGTCCGCCGGATGCTGGCCGAGGTCGAGCTGCGCACCCGCGGCTGGGACTGGTGAGGATCACCCGGGCGTCCGGCCGTCCCCGCTCACCCGGCGACGCAGTGGTTCTCCAGCGTCCCGATCCCCTCGACGGACGTCCGCACCAGCGAGCCGGGGGCGAGGAACCGCGGCGGTGTCCGCCCCATCCCCACCCCACCGGGCGTCCCGGTGGCGACGAGGTCGCCGGGCTCCAGCGTCACCACCGTCGAGAGGTCGGCGACCAGGGTCGCGACGTCGAACACGAGGTCGTCGGTCCGCGAGTCCTGCATCACCTCGCCGTCGACCTCGCACGTGATCCGCAGCCCGGCCGCACCCGCCGGCAGCTCGTCCGCGGTCGTCAGCCACGGGCCCACGGGGGTGCACCGGTCCCACGCCTTGCCGGCCAGGTACTGGGAGGTCCGGCGCTGCCAGTCCCGCATCGACACGTCGTTGAGGACGGCGTACCCGGCGACGTGGTCGAGGGCGCGCTCCCGCGGGATCCGCCGGCCGGGGGCGCCGATGACGACGGCCAGCTCGGCCTCCCAGTCGACCCGGTCCGACTCCGGCGGCAGCGGGAGGTCGTCGCGCGGGCCGGCCAGTGAGGCGGCGAACTTCGTGAACCACATCGGGTGCTCCGGACGCCGGCTGCCGGTCTCGGCGACATGGGCGGCGTAGTTGAGGCCGACGCACACCACCTTGGCCGGGCGCGGCACCACGGGGGCGAGGTCGGCGCTCGTCGCGTCGGGCCCCACGGCGAGGTGCTCTCCGCCGCCGGCCGCGGCGGTCCGCCAGTCGGGTAGCGCGAGGAGGGCACCGACGTCCGGGGAGTCGAGGAGGACGGCGGTCCCGTCGGCCTCGAGCCGGGCCGCGCGGGTGGTGCCGGCGAGTCGCAGCGTGAGCAGTCGCACGTGTCAGATCAACCCCTTCCGGATGGCGAAGGCGACGGCGTGGGTCCGGTTGCGCAACCCGAACCGCTCGACGACCGCCTGCAGCGTCATCTTGACGGTGCGCTCGCTGCACCCCAGGTTCGCGGCGATCTCGACCGTCGTGAGGCCGTCGCCCGCCAACCGCAGGACGTCGAGTTCCCGGTCGGTGACGACGTCGATGCGGGGACGTGAGCGGGCCGGGGGATCGGCGCCGGTCGTGGGCCGTGGGGTCGCGCCCGCCGGCCCGCTGCGGCCGGGCCGGCCGTGGGCCCGCAGCCACCCGGCCGCGAAGCCGGTGAGGCGCGCCGCCTGTTCGCAGCTGTAGCCCTGACGTGCGACGAGGTCGAGGGCCTGGTCCGCGGTCCAGCCCGGCAGGGGTTCCCCGGCACCCGGCGCTGCGACGGACTGCCGGGCAGTCCCGGTCACGTGAGGCCCGCCGTCCATGCAGGTCGACGATATGCCCCCCCGGGATCCCGACTCGCCGTGACGCGGGGCGGGATCGGCGCAGGTGCCGCGGCACCGCCGGGCCGGGCCGAGCGCTCCGGCCTTGCCGCACGGTCGGTCATCGGGTTCGCTGACTCCCATGGGGCTCCATGTCAAGGTGCAGGACCTGCCGAGGGTCGGGACCCGCTACGACCTCGCCGGCGCGCGGGTGCCGCAACGGGTCTCCGTCGTCGTCCACAAGGACGGCCACCGCGAGCTGTACGCCTTCGAGGCCGCCGGCACGGATCCCACGGCCGTCATCGAGCTGACCGAGGACCAGGCCCGCCTGCTGGCCGCCGTCCTCAACGGCTCCTACGTCGTCGACTGACCGACCCGACCCCGGAGGACCCCGCGCGTGCTCCCCCTGCCCGCCGTCGAGATCGTCGGCGAGGTCTTCGGCGTCGCCGTCAACGACCTCATGGCCTTCGGCGCCCTGCTGCTGGGCGCCGCGCTGCTGGCCCGCCTCGGCCGCCGCCTGGGCCTGCCCACCATCCCGTTCTTCATGGCCACCGGGATCCTGCTCGGGCCGGCGATCCCCGGCGTCGAGCTGTTCGAGGACCCCGCGACGCTGGAGTTCCTCGCCCTCGTGGGGCTGGTCCTGCTGCTGTTCCACCTGGGGGTGGAGTTCCCGCTGGAGCAGGTGCGGGCCTCCGGCGGCAGGCTGGTGCTCGCCGGGTTCGGCTACATCCTGCTCAACGTCCTCGGCGGGTTCGGGCTCGGCACGGCGCTCGGGTGGGGGGTGCCCGAGGCGCTCGTCATCGCGGGGGCGCTGGGGATCTCGTCCAGCGCCATCGTCACCAAGCTCGTCATCGAGCTGCGCCGGCTGGCCAACGCCGAGACCCCGCTCATCCTCGGCATCATCGTCATCGAGGACCTGTTCCTCGCGCTCTACCTGTCGCTGCTCGGTCCCGTGCTCGGCGACGCCGGGAGCCCCGGTGAGCTGGCGGCCGACATCGGCGTCAGCTTCCTCTTCCTGGCGGTCCTGCTGGTGGTGGCGCGCTTCGGCGGCCGGGTGATCGCCGCGGTGATCCACAGCCGCGATGAGGAGCTGCTGACGGTCGGCGTGCTCGGCCTTCTCCTGCTGGTCTCCGGCACCTCGGCGCAGCTCGGGGTCTCCGACGCGATCGGCGCCCTGCTGCTCGGTCTGGTGGTCTCGCGGACCGCGCTGGCGGAGCGGGTCGAGAAGGTGGTGCTGCCGCTGCGCGACGCCTTCGCCGCGCTCTTCTTCGTGGCCTTCGGCTTCAGCATCGAGCTCGGGGCCCTCGGCGCCGTCGTGGTCCCGGCCCTGCTGGCGGTCCTGCTCACCGTCGTCCTCAACCTGGTCGCCGGGGTGGGGGCAGCGCGGCTGTACCGGCTCAACCAGCGGGCCGCCGCCAACATGGGGACCACGCTGCTGAGCCGAGGCGAGTTCTCGCTCATCCTCGCCTCGCTGGGGGTGGCCGCCGGGCTGGACGGCCGCGTCGGCCCGTTCATCGCCCTGTACGTGCTGAGCCTCGCCGTCGTCAGCCCGCTGGCCGCGACCAACTCCCGGTTCATCGCCCGGGTGCTGCCCGACGTCCTGTTCCGCGGCGACTTCCGCTACGTCCGGGAAGAGACGACCACGACCGGCTGCACCCACCTCGACCACATCCGGACCACCACCGGCCGCACGCCCGAGGGCTGCGAGCAGTGCCTCGCCACCGGCGACTCCTGGGTGCACCTGCGGCTGTGCAACGAGTGCGGCATGGTGGCCTGCTGCGACGACTCGCCGAACCGCCACATGACGGCGCACTACCGGGCGGAGGGGCACCCGATCGTCGAGTCCTTCGAGCCCGGGGAGCGCTGGCGGTGGTGCTATCCGGACGAGATCCTCGTCGTCGGCGGGCCCCCGGCCCGGATCGACGGCGGCATCCCCGACGTCGACTCGCCGGTCACCTCCTCCGGCGGGTCCTGAGGCGGGCGGGGCCCGGCAGCCGCCGGGCGGCGACCAGCGCGGCGCCGGCACCGACGAGCCCGGCCGCCGTCAGGACCAGCCCGCCGAGGGAGGCCCCCGTCAGCGCGAGACCCGCTGCCGGAGAGGTGGAACGATCGGCGGGCGGGCCGTTCGAGGGGCCCCCGGCCGTCGTCGGCGGGCCGGGGACGGGCCCGTCCGGCGCCCCGCCCGGCCCGCCCTCGCTCGACTCGACCGCGACGACGGTGACGGTGCCCGGGGCCGAGACCGTCCCGTAGTCGTCGCGCACGGTGTAGGCCAGGGAGACCCGACCGGGCTCGGCGGCGAGCAGGTCCAGCCTGGTCCCGGCGGCGACCTCGGCTTCGACGGCGCCGACCGTGGCCTGCCGCTGCTGCCCGGGTCGTCCCGGCTGGAGGTCCAGGGAGTCCGGAGCGAGGGCCGCGGGCGCCGCGGCGCCCGTCACGACCGTCGCGGTCGCCGGGCGGCCGACGAGGACGGAGACGGCGACGGGTCCGGCGGTCGGGGCGGGCGGGGGTTCCTCGCGGAGGGTGAGCACGGCGTCGGCGCTGCGTCCGTAGTCGTCCTCGACCCGGTAGGTCACGTCGACGGGTGTTGCGAGCGGCGGGCCGGTGCTCGCCGAGGTCACGGCGACCCGGCCGCCCGGGCCGGTCCAGCGCACGGTGAAGGCGCCGGCGGTGATCCCGGTCTGAGGGCCGGGCGTCGCGGGGTCCAGGTCCATCCCGGCCACGAGCGTCGCCGGTGGGGTCGCGGCGTCGTTGGCCCACAGGTCCACGGTCGTCTCGCCCCCGGCGGGGACGGCGACGTCGTCGTCGGCGGCCGCCGGTGGTGAGGGCGGGGCCTCGGTCACGACGACCAGGGCGGGCGCCGAGACCGTCCCCAGGTCGTCGGCGACCGTGTACGAGATCATGGCGGCCGGCGCCAGGGGCGGTCCGGTGGCGGTGGACCGGGCGGTGAGCACCCCGGTGCCGTCCACGGTGAGGACCAGGCTGCCGATCGTGACCGCGGCCTGCCGACCGGGCACGGCGGGGTCGAGGTCGACCGAGCCGGGAACCAGGGTGCGGTGGAGCCCGGGGGCGTCGTTGGCCAGCAGCGGGACCGTGGCCGTCCGGGCGGCGGCGACCGCCACCGCGTCGTCGCCCGCCGTCGGCGGCGGTGGGGGCTCCACGACCACGGGGATCGAGACCGCGGCCGAGGCCCCTGCCTCGGTGGTCACCCCGCCGGCGGCGAGGTCGACGGACACGGTGGCGGCCGTCAGCGCCGTGACGTCGACGTCCACGGTGCAGCCCCCGGCCGGCACGACGGTCCCCGCGGCGACGGTCACGGTCGGGCTTCCCGGACTGCCGCCGAGCACCGCCGGGCAGGTCCCGGTCACGGCCGCCACCGTCAGCGGTGCCGGGACCGGGACGGTCACGTCCGCCTCGAGGGTCAGCGGCTTCTGGTTGGGGTTGGTCAGCTGCAACGGCAGGGTGGCGGGGTGGCCGGCCGGGAAGGAGAACGGCGAGGGTCCCGTGAGCGCGACGGCGGCGGGGACCTCGACGGCGCACGCCGCCGTCCCCGCCGCCCCGGCGGGGTCGGCGCGGACCGTGGCCTGCCGGACCGGGCTGATCGAGAGGGTGTCGAAGACCACGCGCTTGCCGGTGTTGGCCACGGAGTCCCGCCACAGGATCGTGAGCCGGACCCGCTCGGGCAGGTCCGCGGGCAGCGTCAGGACGTAGGTCGTCGCGGTGGTGGGCACGACCCGCTCGTCGAGCTGCCGCGCCGTCCCCGTGGTGTCGGTCGCGACGACCCGGATGAGGGCGTTGCCGGTGCCCCCGCCCGAGCGGTACTGCCGCAGCCGGATCTCCGTGGTGCCGGGGATCACCTGCAGCCATGGCGTCGTCATGTCGTTGGACGCTGTCGGCGTCAGCACGCCCGTGCGGCCGCTGCGGGTCCCGGCGATCACCCCGGACGTCGTCGTCGCCAGACCGGGTTCTCGACGCAGTTGTCGGTGCGGTAGGCCTCGGCCAGCACCGCCGATTGGAGGTCCAGCGCGAACGAGCCCGCGGGGGTCGCGGCGTCGGCCGTGGGCCCCGGGGCGCGATCCCGGCGGCCAGCAGGGCGGCCGCGGCGAGTACGGCGGCCGCCGTCGGGGCGAGGCGTCCCCGGTGCCCTCGGACGCGGGGGGGCGGCAGCCGACGGTGCGGCAGCCGCGTGCCGGCCCGTCGACACACCGATCATCTCCCAAGTCGAACCCGTCACAGGGGCATCGGGTCGTCGGGCACGCGACTTGATCATCCGAGGTCGCGGTGTGACCGCGTACCCTGGGCGGGTGCCGACGTACGACTTCCGGTGCCGGGCCTGCGGCGACACCTTCCAGGTGGTCCGCCCCATGGCGGCCTCCGGCGACCCGGCCGCATGCCCGGCGGGGCACGACGACACCGTCAAGCTGCTGACGGTCGGGGCCGTGGCGACGGGCCCCCGGGGCACGGGCGCGCCGCCCGCCGGCGGGTGCTGCGGCGGGGGCTGCTGCGGCTGAGCCGTCGTCACCCGCGGCTGGCGAGGCGGTGAGACTGGCGGCCGGGTCCTCGTCCACACGAGGCCGGAACCGTTCCACCGTGCCCGGCGTCCGGTGTTCACTGGCCCCGTGCTCCACGTCCACCGGGGGGAGGGGACGGCCGTCCTCGTCGACGCCCTCGCCTCGGTGCTGGCGACCCCCCCGGCCGATCCCTTCGCCGCCGAGGTGGTGGCCGTACCGACCCGCGGGGTCGAGCGCTGGATCACTCAGCGGCTCTCGCACCGCCTGGGCGCGGGGCCGGCCGGCGGCGACGGCGTCTGTGCCAGGATCGACTTCCCCTCACCGGCGCGGCTGGTCGCCCGGGTCGTCGCCGCGGCCGCCGGGGTACTCCCGGACGAGGATCCGTGGCGCCCCGAGTCGGTCGTCTGGCCGGTCCTCGACGTGGTGGACCGGGTCGCGGGGGAGCCGTGGTGCCCGGTGCTCGGGGCGTACCTCGGGGTCGGTCCGGGCGACACCGACGACCCGCACCGGCGCGGCCGGCGCCACGCCGTCGCCCACCGCCTCGCGGGGCTGTTCGCCTCGTACGGCTCGCAGCGGCCCGCGATGGTGCGGTCCTGGGCGGACGGTCCGCGCCAGGACGGGACGGACGACGACGGCACCGGCGGCGCCCTGCCCGCCGACGTTGCGTGGCAGGCGGAGCTGTGGCGCCGGGTGCGGGCGTCGGTCGCCTTTCCCTCGCCGCCGGAGCGCCTCCCGGGCGCGTGCGACCGGCTGCGGGCCGAGCCGGACCTGGTCGATCTGCCGGACCGCGTCTCGGTGTTCGGGCCGACGCGGCTGACCGGCGATCAGCTCGCCGTCCTCCATGCGCTCGCCGCCCACCGCGAGGTCCACCTGTGGCTGCCGCATCCGTCCCCGGCGCTGTGGCGCGCCGTGGCGGCGCTGCCGGGCGGTGACCAGCGGCTCCCGCCCCGGCGGGCCGACCCCTCCGCCGATGTCCCTCGCCACCCCCTGCTCGCCGCCCTGGCACGCGACGCTCGCGAGCTCCAGGTGGTCCTCGCGGCAGCGGCCGCGACGGACGGGGCCTCACTCGCCGTCGACCACCACCACTCCGTCGACCACCACTCCGCCGACACTTGGCTCCGCGGCGAGACCCTCCTCCTCCGACTGCGCGCCGACCTGCGCGAGGACCGCGTCCCCGCCGGCCGTGCCGTCCTGGCGCGCGGCGACACGTCGGTCCAGGTCCACGCCTGCTACGGCCCCGCCCGGCAGGTCGAGGTGCTCCGCGAGGTCCTGCTGGGCCTCCTCGCCGACGACCCGACGCTCGAGCCGCGGGACGTCCTCGTCATGTGCCCGGACGTCGAGGCGTTCGCCCCCCTCCTCGGCGCGGCGTTCGGCCCGGTCGCCGACCCCGCCGACACCGGCGCGCCGACGTCGGCCCGGGCGGCCCTGCCGGTGGGCGGCGATCCGGCATGGGTCCACCCGGGACACCGGCTCCGGGTCCGGCTGGCCGACCGGGCACTGCGCCGCACCAACCCGCTCGTCGACCTCGCCGCCGTGGCCGTCGACCTCGCGGCGTCGCGCTGCACCGCCCCGCAGCTGCTGGACCTCGCCGCGCTGCCGGCGGTGCGCCGCCGGTTCGGATGGGGCGACGACGAGGTCGAGCGGCTCCGGCAGTGGGCCGGCGAGGCGGGCGTCCGCTGGGGCCTGGACGCCGACCACCGCCGCCCGTTCCGCCTCGACGGGCTCGCCCAGAACACCTGGCGGGCCGGCCTCGACCGGGTGCTGCTGGGGGTGACCCAGCGCGACGAGGGCGGGCGCTCGCTCGCCACCGCCGTCCCGCTGGACGACGTCGGGGGAGACGACGCCGACCTGGCCGGTCGCCTCGCCGAGTTCGTCGACCGGGTCGGCGCGGTCGTCGACGCCCTGACGGGACCGGCGACCGCCGGGGACTGGGCCGACGTCCTCGACGCCGCCGTGGCGGCGCTGGCGGCCCCGGCCCGCGGCAGCGAGTGGCAGGCCGCCGAGGCGAGCCGCGAGATCCGCGCCGTCCTCGGCGCGGACGGCCGGCGCCCGACCGGGACCGTGCTCGGCCCGGCCGACGTGCGGTCGGCCCTGGCGCCGTTGCTGGCCGGCCGGCCCACGCGCAGCGACTTCCGGACCGGTGACCTGACGATCTGCTCGCTCGTGCCCATGCGATCGGTGCCGCACCGGGTCGTCGTGCTGCTGGGGATGGACGACGCCGCGTTCGGCGGCGGCGCGGACGACGGCGACGACGTGCTCGCCCGAGAGCCGCTGGTGGGCGAGCGGGACCGGCGCAGCGAGCAGCGGCAGATGGTGCTGGACGCCGTGCTGGCCGCCGGCGAGCGGCTCGTCGTCCTGTACACGGGCGCGGACGACCGGACCAACGCCCCGCTGCCTCCTGCGGTCCCGGTCAGCGAGCTGCTCGACGCCGTCGACGCCACGGCCCGGACGGAGGACGGCGGTCGCGTGCGGGACGCGATCCTCACCCGGCACCCCCTGCAGCCGTTCGACGCGCGGCACTTCGGCGTGCCCGCCCCGGCCGGTCACCCCCAGGCGGGCCGGACCGCGGTCGCGAGCTTCGACGCCGTGTCCCGTGCCGGCGCCGTGGCCCTGGTGTCGCCGCGGGAGGCCGCGCCGCCGTTCCTCCCGGAGCCGCTGCCGGCGCTCCCGGCGGCCGACGTCGCGCTCGCCGATCTCGTCGCCGTCGTCGAGCACCCGGTGAAGGCCTTCCTGCGCCGACGGCTGGGGGTCTCGCTGGCCGAGGCCGGCGACGAGCTGGACGAGGAGGTCCCCGCCGAGCTCACCCCCCTGGACAGGTGGCAGGTCGGTGACCGCCTGCTGCGCGCGATCCTGCGCGGTGACGACCCCGCGGCCGCCGTCCGCGTCGAACGGCTGCGCGGTGCCGTGCCGCCCGGCGCCCTCGGGAGCCGGGCCATCGCAGAGGTCGCGGGCGAGGTGTCGGCGGTGGCGAGGGTCGCCCGGCCCTGGCTGGTCGGCGAGTCCCGGGTCGTCGACGTCGTCGTCGACCTGCCCGACGGGACGCGGGTGAGCGGGACCGTCCCCCGGGTCCAGCGCGACGGGGACGGTGGCGCGGTCGTGCGCGTCGAGTACTCCCGGCTCAAGGCCAAGCACCGGCTCCGCGCCTGGGTCGAGCTGCTCGCGGTGGCGGTCGGGGTGCCGGGCACGCGATGGCGCGCCGTCACCGTGGGCCGCGGCCGGGGCGGGCGGGACACCCCGCCCGGGGCTGCGACCTCGCTCCTCACGGCGCCGGCGCCGGACGTTGCCGTGGCCGCGCTCGCCGACCTCGTGGACCTGTCCCGCCGGGCGATGTGCGAGCCGCTGCCCCTGGTCGCCGAGGCGTCGGCCGCCTACGCCCGGCGCCGGCTGGCTCCGGGCGCGCCGACCGCGGCCGCGGTGCGGACCGCGATCTCGGCGGCCCGCGGTGAATGGACCCGCAAGGACGACACCGGGCGCGCGTTCGGCGAGGGCGCCGACCCTCAGCACGTGCTGGTGTGGGGGGACCTCGCGATGGACGACCTGTGCGCCGTGGCTGCCGTCGACGCCGAGCGCCGCGGCGGCCTCTCCGCGACCGAGACCGGCCGCTTCGGGGTGCTGGCCTGCCGGGTCTGGGAACCGCTGCTCGCCCACGAGGAGCCGCTCCGGTGACCGCCGAGGTGTTCGACCTCGCGGGCCCGCTGCCGTCGGGGACCGCCGTCCTCGAGGCCAGCGCCGGGACCGGCAAGACGTACACCGTGTCGGGGCTGGCCGCCCGCTACCTCGCCGAGGGGGTCGCCCGCATCGACGAGCTCCTGGTCGTGACCTTCGGCGTCCTGGCGACCGCCGAGGTCCGCGACCGCACCCGCGCGCGGCTGGTCGAGGTCCACCGCGGCCTGGCCGACCCCGCCACCGCCGCGGTGGCCGACGACGCGGTGCTCCGGGTGTTGTCCGGCGGTAGCCCCGACCAGGTCGGCGCCCGGCGGGCGCGGTTGCGCACCGCCCTGGCGGCCTTCGACGACGGCGCCGTCGAGACCACCCATGGCTTCTGCAACCGGATGCTCACCGGGCTGGGTCTCGCCGGCGACGCCGACCCGCACCCCGAGGTCGTGACCTCCGTCGACGACCTCGTGCGCGAGGTCGTCGGCGACTTCTACCTGCGCAAGTACGCCCATGTCGAGGACGAGCCACCGCTCACCCGCGCCGACGCCGAGGCGGTCGTCCGCCAGGCCGCCGCGTTCGGAGACGCCGTCCTGCTGCCCGTCCCGGCGCCCGACGACCCCGAGGACCATCCTGCCGTCCAGCGGTTCCGCCTGGCCGTCGCCGCCCGGGGCGAGCTCGACCGTCGCAAGCGGGCCCGGCGGCTGCGCGCGTACGAGGACATGCTGACCGGCCTGCGCGACGCCCTCGACGACGACCGCCGCCCGCTCACCGCGGCGACGGCCCGCGACCTGCTGCGACAGCGGTACCGCGTCGTCCTGGTCGACGAGTTCCAGGACACCGACCCGGTCCAGTGGGACGTCCTGCGGTCGGCCTTCCACGGCCACGCCACCATGGTGCTGGTCGGCGACCCGAAACAGTCGATCTACCGGTTCCGCGGCGCCGACGTCGTCACCTACCTCGGAGCCCGTGGGGCGGCGGCGCGGCAGTGGACGCTGGGGACGAACTACCGCAGCGACGCGCCGGTGCTCGACGCGGTCGGCGCCGTGCTCGGTGGTCTGGCGCTGGGGGATCCCGGCATCCGGGTGGGGCCCGTCGCCGCCCACCACACCGGCCGGCGCCTGATGGCCGCGGACGGGTCGGCCGCCCCGGCGATGCGGCTGCGCGTCGTGCCCCGGGAGCCACGAGCTCCGGCGAAGGGCCTGTTCGCGGTTGCGGCAGCCCGGGACATGGTCGTCGCGGACGTGGCTGCGGACGTCGTCGGGCTGCTGGCGTCCGGGGCCACGCTGGGCCCGGCGGACGAGCCCGGCCGACCCGTGCGGCCCGCCGACGTCGCCGTCCTCGTGCGGACCAACGACCAGGGCCGCGCGGTCCACGCCGCCCTCACGGCCGCGGGCGTGCCGGCGACCCTGTCCGGGGCCGACAGCGTGTTCGCCGGGCCGACCGCGGTCGAGTGGCTGCGGTTCCTGCGGGCCCTCGAGCAGCCGCACCGGTCCGGGCTGGTGCGGGCGGCCGCCCTGACGTGCTTCGTGGGCTGGACCGCGCGGCAGCTCGCCGAGGCCACGGACGGCGCGGACGGCGTCGGCAGTGCCGACGCCGCTGACGGCGCGCTCGACGCCCTCACCGAAAGGGTGCGGGCGTGGAGCCGCGTCGCCTCGCAGCAGGGCATCGCCGCCCTTCTGGAGTCCGTGACCGCGACCACCGCCCTGCCGGCCCGCGTGCTCGCCCGACCCGGCGGCGACCGGGTCCTCACCGACCTGCGGCACATCGGGCAGATGCTCCACGACGAGGCCACCCGCCGGTCGCTGGGACTCAGCGCCCTCGTGACCTGGCTTCGCACCCGGATGGACGAGGGGTCGCGGGAGTACGGCGACGAGCGGTCGCTGCGGCTGGAGTCCGACGCCGCCGCCGTCCAGGTGCTCACCGTGCACCGGAGCAAGGGGCTGGAGTGGCCCGTCGTCCACGTGCCGTTCCTCTGGGACCGGTGGGTGCCCGACAAGCCGGACCCGCTGCGCCTGCACGTCGACGGCCGGCGTGCCCTCGACGTCGGCGGCCGCAACGGCCCGGGCTGGGCCGCCCGGCTGCGGCTGCACCAGGACGAGGATGCCGGCGAGGACCTCCGCCTGCTGTACGTGGCGCTCACCCGGGCGGCCTGCCAGGTCGTCGCCTGGTGGGCGCCGACCCGCAACACCGGGGCCTCGCCCCTGCACCGGGTCCTGTTCGCCGAGCCGGACGGATCGGGGGGGCTTCCCGCGACCGTCCCGGTGCCGCCGTCGGACGCCGAGGTCGACCGCCGGGTCGCGGCCGTCGCCGCCCGGGCGTCCGGCACGGTCTCGGTCGAGCGGGCGGTCCCGGCGCCCGGGCCCGCGGCCGTCCCCGCCGTCGCACCGGTGGTGCCCGGGCCCGCGCGCACGCTCGACCGCCGCCTGGACCCGGCGTGGGCGCGCACGTCCTACACGCGCCTGACCTCCGCCGCGCACGAGGCGCCCGCCGGGCCGCTGCCGCCGGTGGAGCCCGAGCAGCCCGTCCGCGACGACGAGCGGGACGTCACGGCAGCCGACGCGGTGGAGGGGCCGGACGCGGGCGACCGAGGACAGCCGGCGTCACAGGTGGAGTCGGCCCTGGAGTCGGCCCGGGAGTCGGCCCGGGAGTCGCCGGTCGTCGCGCTCCCGTCGCCGATGGCCGACCTTCCCGCGGGGGCGCGCCTCGGCACCGAGGTCCACGCGATCCTCGAGCTCGTCGACCCCGCCGCCCCCGGCGACCTCGCCGCGGAACTGCGCCGCGCGGCCCGCGCGGTCGCCGCCGCACCCGTGACCTCGGCTGACCGCGGCAGCGGCGTGGCGCCCGACGAACTGGCGGCGGCCCTGCTGCCGGCGTTGCGGACCCCGCTCGGCCCGGCGACGGGCGGCCGGGCCCTCGGGGACGTCCCGGCCGCCGACCGGCTCGCCGAGCTCGACTTCGAACTGCCGCTGGCCGGCGGGGACGGCCCGCGGCGGGAGACGGCGACCGTGGCGGCCGTCGCCGGCCTGCTCCGTGAGCTCCTGCCCGCCGACGACCCGCTCGCCGGGTACCCGGACGCCCTGGACCGGCTCGCCGCGCAGGGGCCGCCGCGGCCGTTGCGCGGATACCTCACCGGGAGCATCGACGCGCTGCTGCGCGTCCCCGCCGACGCCGGGGGACACCGGTACCTCGTCGTCGACTACAAGACCAACCGGCTCGCACCGGAGACCGAACCGCTCACCTCGTGGCACTACCGGCCCGACGTCCTCGTCGCCGAGATGGTGACCGCGCACTACCCGCTCCAGGCGCTGCTGTACTCGGTCGCGACCCACCGCTTCCTCCGGTGGCGGGTGCCCGGGTACGCGCCCGACGCGCACCTCGGGGGAGCGCTGTACCTGTTCCTGCGGGGCATGTGCGGGCCGGACACCCCGGTCGTCGACGGCGTGACCAGCGGCGTGTTCGCCTGGCGACCGCCCGCCACGCTGGTGACCGCACTGTCGGACCTGCTCGACGGCGGGCCCGTGTGAGCGCGGCCGGCACCCTCGGTGGACCGGATCCGCGGGCCGCCCGCGGGGCGACGGGGCTGCTCGCGGAGTTCAACCGTGCCGGCGTGCTGACGACCGCCGACGTCCACGTGGCGGACCGGCTGGCCGTCCTGGCGGGCGAGACCGACCAGCGGGTCGCGCTGGCCGCCGCCCTGGCGGTGCGGGCGGTGCGCCAGGGCTCGGTGTGCGCCGACCTCGCGGTGGCGCACGAGACGGTGGTCGTCGACCCCGACGGTGCGCTCGCCCGGGAGCCGACGCTCCCGGCGCCCGAGGCGGCGCCCCTGCCGTGGCCCGAACCGAGCGGGTGGGTGGCTGCCTGCGCCGCCAGCCCGCTGGTCACGGCGGCCACGGCTGACCCGGACAGCGAGGTCGCCGGGCCGCCGCGGCCCCTGCACCTCGAGGGCACGCTGCTCTACCTCGACCGGTACTGGCAGGACGAGCGACTCGTGGCCGACGAGCTCGCACGCCGCATGGCCGCCTCGCCGCTGCCGGTCGACGATCGGGCGGCCGCCGCCGTGCTCGACGGGGCGTTCCCCGGCGCCGACGCGGCGGACCAGCGGGCCGCCGCCCACCTCGCCCTGAGCAGCCCGCTAACCGTCGTCACCGGGGGACCGGGCACGGGCAAGACCCACACGGTCGCGGGGCTGCTCGCCGCGCTGCTCGCCCAGCCGGGTGCACCCCGTCGGGTCGCCCTCGCCGCGCCCACCGGCAAGGCGGCGGCCCGGCTCTCCGAGGCCGTGCACGCCCGCGCCACCGGCCCGTGGGCCGGCGCCGCCGCCCCCGCGCTCGCCTCGGCGGAGGCCCGCACGCTGCACCGGCTGCTCGGGTCCAGGCCGGGGAGCCGGACGCGGTTCCGCCACGACCGTCACGACCGGCTGCCGTACGAGGTCGTGGTCGTCGACGAGACCTCCATGGTGTCCCTGCCGCTCATGGCGCGCCTGATGGCGGCGCTGCGGCCGGACGCGCGGCTCGTCCTGGTCGGCGACCCCGACCAGCTGTCGTCCGTCGAGGCCGGCGCGGTGCTGCGCGACATCGTCGACCTCGGCGAGCGGCGCCCGGACGGGGGACCGGTGCGCCGCCTGCGGCACAACTTCCGCACTGGCGCCGCCGACCTCCACGCTCTGGCCGCCGCGGTGCGCGACGGCGACCCGGAGGCGGTGATGGCCGTGCTGACCCGGGGTGGCGACGTCGAGCTCGTCGACCTCGACCCGGGACGGTGGGGATCGGCGGGCGCCGCACCGCTCGCCGGCCTGCGGACCGACGTCGTCCGGGTCGGCCGCGAGGTCGCCGGTCTGGCGGCCGAGGGCGACGGCGACGGGGCGCTGCGTGCGGCGTCGGCGCACCGGCTGCTGTGCGGGCGGCGCTCCGGCCCCCACGGTGCCGTGCGGTGGGCCGACGAGGTCGAGCGCTGGCTGGCCGACGCGGGGATCGAGTCGCACGCGCCCGGGTGGCCCCGCCCCCGCTGGCCCATGGGCACGCCGCTGCTCGTGACCGCCAACGACTACGACAACGGACTGGCCAACGGCGACGCCGGTGTGGTCGTGGCCCGGGCCGGCGGTGGCGTGACCGGCGCGTTCGCCGCTCCGGGCGGACTGCGGACCCTTCATCCGGACCGGGTTGCGCAGGTGGCGTCGGCGCACGCCCTCACCGTGCACAAGGCGCAGGGCAGCGAGTACGACGCGGTGACGGTCATCCTGCCGCCCGAGGGATCGCCGCTGCTCACCCGCGAACTCCTCTACACCGCCGTGACCCGGGCCCGGAGCCGGGTGCGCGTCCTCGGCACCGCGGCCTCGGTCGCACACGCGGTGCGGACCCAGGTGCGCCGCGCGGGCGGCCTGGTGCCGAACGCCGACTGACGAGTCGGTACCGTCCAGGCGGCTGACCGGCTCACGTGAGGTCCAGCCGGCGGCAGGGTTCGCAGAACGTCGACGGGCCGCCGTCGCGGAACCGGGGCCACAGCTGCGCTGGGCGGGCAGTTCTACTACACGGTCGGCACCAGCAGCATGGCGCAGGTCGCGAGGACGCCGACCCCGAGCGCCCGCACCGGCCGCAGCGCCGGCGACCGGACGAGGGCCATCAGCCCGGCGCCCGTTGAGCAGTGCCACCACCCGGATCGCCCACACCTCGTCCCCGAGCACGGCGATCCCGGCGCCCGCCAGCAGCGGTGTGAGCGGCGGCTGGTCGACGTAGCCCCAGGACGGCGAGTCGGCGAGGGCGCGGAAGTACAGCTCGTCCCGGTGGTAGCCGTAGCGGCTCCCAGCCGCCCGGTCCCACTCCCGGCGACTGGCGGCGTAGGCGTCGAACCGCTGGGCGGCCCCCCGCAGGTGGCTCGACCCGTCCATGATCGCCGTTTGCGGAGACCTGCGCATGATCGACCCAGTGCGGATCATGCGCAGGTCTCCGCAAACAGCGATCATGTTCGGGCTCCTCCTACAGCGGGCGGCCGCCGGTGACGGCGATCGTCTCGCCGGTGACGTACGTGGCCTCGTCGGAGGCGAGGAACACGAAGGCGCCCGCCATCTCGACCGGCTGGGCCGCGCGGCCGATCGGGGAGTCGCCGCCGAAGCTCTCGACCTTCTCCGCCGGCATGGTCGCCGGGATCAGCGGCGTCCAGGTCGCCCCGGGGGCCACCGCGTTGACCCGGATGCCCCGTTCCGCCAGCTCCTGGGCGAGGCCCACCGTGAAGGCCCGGATGGCCGCCTTGGTCGTGGCGTAGTGGAGCAGCTGCGGCGAGGGGTCCGAGGACTGGATCGACGTCACGTTGACGATCGACGACCCCGGCCGCATGTGGGGCAGGGCGTGCCGGGTGAGGTGGAACATCGCGAAGAGGTTGAGGCGGTAGACGGTCTCGAGCATCTCGGCGGTGATGTCCTCGACGCGCTCCACGGACTCCTGGGTGCCGGCGTTGTTGACGAGCACGTCGACCCGTCCGAACGTCTCGACGGCGCGCTCCACCACCCGGCGGCAGTCCTCCTCCCGGGTGAGGTCGACGGCCATCGCCTCGCCGCGGCGGCCGGTGCCGCGGACCGCCTCGAGGACCGTCTCGGCCTCCGGGCGCTCCTGCTCCAGGTGGGTGAGCAGGACGTCGGCGCCCTCCTTCGCGGTGGCGACCGCCATCGCCCGCCCGATGCCGGAGTCCCCGCCCGTGACCACCACGACCCGGTCCGTGAGCCGGCCCCGGCCGACCCAGCTCTCCTCCCCGTGGTCGGGCGCCGGGTCCATGTCCTCGGTGCGGCCGGGCAGGGACCCCGTGCCGCCGCCGTACGGCGGCCGCGGGTACGCGGTGCGCGGGTCGAGTGGGGTGGCGGTGCCGGTCGTCGCGGTGCCGGTCGTGACGGTGTCGGTCATGCCCTCGAGGGTCGGCACCCGGTCGCCCACCTGCCAGCGTGGGTATGTCGCGCAGGGGGCTCCGCGGGTCAGGCTCCGACGGTCGCCGTCCCGCCCCCGGCCGGTTCGTAGGACACCTGGCAGAAGCCGTGGTTGCAGTACCCGAACGGGTTCTTCTGCAGGTACTGCTGGTGGTAGTCCTCGGCATAGAAGAACCGGCCCGCCTGGTCGGCCGGGCGGATCTCGGTGGAGATCTGCCCGTACCCCCGCTCGGTCAGCAGCTGCTGGTAGCGGCGGCGCGAGGCCTCGGCCACGGCGGCCTGCTCCGGCGTCGACGGGTAGATCGCCGAGCGGTACTGGGTGCCGACGTCGTTCCCCTGGCGGTTCGGCGTCGTCGGGTCGTGGTTCTCCCAGAACTCCTTGAGCAGCGTCTCGTACGACACCCGGGCCGGGTCGAACACCACGAGAACGGCCTCGGTGTGGCCGGTGCGGGCGGTGCACACCTCCTCGTACGTCGGGTTCGGCGTGTACCCGCCCTGGTAGCCGACGGCGGTCGTCCACACCCCGGGCAGCTTCCACATGATCCGCTCCAGCCCCCAGAAGCAGCCGGCCGCAAGGTAGGCGACCTCGAGGCCGTCCGGGAACGGCGGGGTCAGCGGGTTGCCGAGCACGGTGTGGCGGGCGGGCACGGCGACGGCCGCGTCGCGGCCGGGCAGGGCCTCCTCGGCGGTGACCATCCGCTGCTTGTCGGCGCGCGAGCCGAAGATCATGTGCGTCCTCCTGGGGTCCGGGCCGCCGGGCGACCCATGTGACTCAACCGTGACCTCGCCGCGGACGTTCCCGAGGCGGCGCCGCGTTGCAGCGGGGGTGACTAGCCTCGCGTCCGTGACCGATGCCGGTGCTGCCCACGGGTTCACGACCCGCGCCATCCACGCCGGGCAGGACCCGGACCCCGCCACCGGGGCCGTCATCGTGCCGATCTACGCCACGACCACCTACGCCCAGGACGGCGTCGGCGGCCTGCGCACCGGGCTCGGCACCGGGTACGAGTACTCCCGCTCCGGCAACCCCACGCGCACCGCGCTGGAGGCGGCGCTGGCCGCGGTCGAGGCCCCGCCCCACGGCTCCGCCCGGGCGCTCGCCTTCGCCTCCGGCCTGGCCGCCGAGGACGCCCTGCTCCGGGCGCTGACCCGCCCCGGGGACCACGTGGTCGTGGGCGACGACGCCTACGGCGGCACGTACCGGCTCATCGCCCGGGTGCTCGGCCCGTGGGGGGTCGAGCACGCCACCTCGCCGCTCGGCGACCCCGACGCCGTGGCCGCGGCCGTCGTCCCCGGGCGCACCCGCCTGGTGTGGGCTGAGACGCCGACGAACCCGCTGCTCGGGGTGGCCGACATCTCGGCGCTCGCCGACGTCGCGCACCGGGCTGGCGCGCTGCTCGTCGTCGACAACACCTTCGCCACCCCCTACCTGCAGAACCCCCTCGCCCTGGGCGCCGACGTCGTCGTGCACTCGACGACGAAGTACATCGGCGGCCACTCCGACGTCGTCGGCGGCGCGCTGGTCGTGGCGGACGGCGCCGGGGACGCCTCGGGCGCGGCGGGCCGCGGCGCCCCGGTCGACCCGCACACCGGCGAGCCGCTGGCCGACCGGCTGGCCTTCCTGCAGAACGCCATGGGCGCGGTGCCCGGGCCGTTCGACGCCTTCCTCACCCTGCGCGGGCTCAAGACCCTCGCCGTGCGGATGGACCGGCACTGCGACAACGCCGAGACGATCGCCGAGTGGCTGGACGCCCGCTCCGACGTCGTCGAGGTCCGCTACCCCGGCCTCACCGGCTCGCCCGGGCACGACGTCGCCCTCAAGCAGATGCGCCGGTTCGGCGGCATGGTGTCGTTCCGCCCCGCGGGCGGGCGGGACGCGGCGCTCGCCGTGTGCTCGGCGACCCGTGTCTTCACCCTGGCCGAGAGCCTCGGCGGGATCGAGTCGCTCATCGAGCACCCGGCGGACATGACCCACGCCAGCGTCACCGGGTCGGCACTGGAGGTGCCGGACGACCTGGTCCGACTGTCCGTGGGCATCGAGGACGTCGACGACCTGCTGGCCGACCTCGACCGGGCGCTCGCCGCCGCGCGCTGATCAGTCCCGGCGCCGGGTGACGTAGCGCGCCCGTACCTCCGGCGGGAGCTTCTCCACCGCGTACCGCACGGTGACCCGGGCGAGCCGGTGGTGGTGGGCGTCGAGGAAGTCCAGCAGCAGCGCCGGCTCCCGGTACCCCACCTCCCGCAGCATCCACCCGGCGGCCTTGTGGACCAGGTCGTCCGGGTCCCCGGCCAGCCGGCCGGCGACGTCCAGGGTCCAGCCGGGGCGGCCGTCCCGGGTGAAGGCCCACGTCGCCATGACGGCGATCCGCCGCCGCCAGCGCGACGGGGAGGACACCAGGTCGTCGACGATGCGTGCGGCCTCCTCGCCGTCGGGCCGGGGGGAGGAGGCCGTGGTCGTCAGCCACGTCCCCAGGATCCGCGGCGCGGAGACGTCGACGAGGTCCCAGTTGTCCACGGCGTCGGCGTGGGCGAGGTAGAAGCGGGCGAGCGGCTCCAGTGCCGCCGGGTCTCGGCGGGCCGCGGTCCGGGCCCGGCGGTCGAGGATCGTCAGCGCGGCGAACCGGTGCTCGTGGACGGGGTCGGCCAGCAGCGAGGCCAGGTCGGCGTCGGTGGCGGTGCCGCCGTGCCGGCGGGCCACCTCGCGGACGT
The DNA here is from genome assembly GCA_050329835.1 of Kineosporiaceae bacterium. GTDB lineage: Bacteria > Actinomycetota > Actinomycetes > Actinomycetales > JBBAYJ01 > JANNOG01. The sequence goes on from JBHJOJ010000022.1 coordinate 94,040, forward strand.
GCGGTGTGCGGACCCCGAGGAGGACGTCGCCCTCGCCGTAGCCGCCGGAGCCGGTGCGGAGGTACCGCCCGAGGACCGCGGCGTGGTCCGGGTCGGCGGCCGCGGCGAGCTCGGCCCGGACGGCGTCCGCCGCCGGAGTGCCGTCGACCGCAGGCGTGCCGTCGACCGCAGGCGTGCTGCGCAGCGGTCCCGCGGCGGGCTCCGCGGCGCTCATCGCTCGACCCGGTTGTGCAGCGGTTCGCCCGCGGCCCACCGCTGCAGCTGATCGGCGAGGAATCGACGCGCCCGGGGATGGAACGTCGCCGACCCCCCGGCCACGTGGGGCGTGAGGAGCACACCGGGCGCGCCCCACAGCGGATGGCCGGGCGGCAGCGGCTCCGGGTCGGTGACGTCGAGGGCCGCCCGGACCCGGCCCCGCTCGGCCAGCAGTGCCCCGGTGTCGAGGACCGGTCCCCGCGCGACGTTGACCAGCAGCGCCCCGTCGGGCAGCAGGGCGAGACGACGGCGGTCCAGCAGACCCCGCGTCGCCGCGGTCAGAGGTGTCAGCAGCACGACGACATCCGCCCGGGGCAGCTCGGCGTCCAGCGCGTCGACGCCGAGCACCCCCTGGTCCGGGCGGGCCCGGCGGGCCAGCGGCACCACGTCGACCTCGAACGGGCGCAGCCGGGCGGCCAGCGCCTCGCCGATGCTCCCGAACCCGACGACCAGGACTCGCGACCCGGCGAGGGAGCGCGTGTAGTGCGGGTCCCAGCGACCGGCCGCCTGGTCCCGGACCCATCGGGGCAGCTCACGCTGCGCGGCGAGGATCAGGCCGACGGCGTGCTCGGCGGTGCTGGCGTCGTGCAGGCCCCGCCCGGAGTGCAGGACCACCCCGGCGGGCACGTGGGGGAGGACGGCGTCGACCCCTGCGGTCAGGACCTGGACGGCGCGCAGCGCCGGCAGGTCGGCGATCAGCTCCAGGGTCCCGACGGACCCTCCGTACGGCACCACGTACAGCTCGACCGCCCGGACGTCCGGCGGGTCACCGGCGCCGTCGTACACGGCAGCGGACAACCCCGGGGGGACGGCGACGTCGGGCCACGGGAGGAGGACGGTCGGCGGCGCGTCCGCGGGCACGGCGGCATTGTGGTCGCTGATGGGACCGGAGTGGGACTCGGTCCTTCCCGTCGGCCCTTCGTGCGGGCCGCGCGGCGGGTGCTGGGCCGCTGAGCGGTCACCCGGGGGACCCGGCCGACCGCCCCCGCAGCACCCACCACGCCATGGCGGCGCCGGCCGCGACGACCGCGAGGCCTGCGGCGGCGGCTCCCCATCGAGCCGCCCGCGGCAGGGCGACGGCGCCGGCGGGCGGGGCGGCCACC
>JBHJOJ010000023.1:0-4266 GCA_050329835.1 Kineosporiaceae bacterium
GGTCGCCGGGGTCCTCGTCCGGCACGCCGACGCCGGGCGGGGGCACGTCGTCGCCGGGCGCGGGGCCCCCGCCCGGCGCCGGCGGCCCCCCGGGCTGATCGGTCCCGCCGCTCGGGGCCGGGTCGGTCGTCGACGTCACGGGATCGGTCGTCGTGGTCCCCGGGGTCGCCGTCGTGGTGGCGGTCGTCCCGGGGTCCTGCGTGGTGGTCGTGGTCTCGGTGACCGTGGTGGTGGTCGTCACCGTGGAGTCGGCCCGGACGGGGGCCGCCGTCGCGACGGCCGCGAGGAACGCCACGGCTGCCGCCCCGACGGCACGGCGGCGCGGGCGGCCCCGGTGGACCGGCCAGATCTCAGCGGTCACGACCGGGCCCCTTCCGTGCGTGCCGAACGGCTCGTCAGACCTTGGTCAGCGGCGCGTACCGTAGCAAGAGCCGCTTCTCGCCGAGCTCGCCGAAGTCGACGGTGGCGATGGCCCGCTCCCCGCTGCCGTCCACGACGATCACCACGCCGTCCCCGAACGTGTCGTGGCGCACCTTCTCGCCGGCGGAGACCGCGATCGGCGTCCGGTTGCCCGGGGACCGGACGCCGGGCCTGGCCGCCACCCGGGCCAGCGCAGGGGCCGAGCGCCACGGGCTCGCGGCGGCGTGGGCGGGCGGCGGCGCCTCGCGGCGCCAGGAGACCAGCGACGCCGGCACCTCGTCGAGGAACCGCGACGCCGGGGCCGACGTGGGCTGGCCCCAGGCGCTGCGCACGAGCGCCCGGGTGAGGTACAGGCGTTGGCGCGCCCGGGTGATGCCGACGTAGGCGAGGCGCCGCTCCTCGGCGATCTGGGCGGGGTCGTCGAGGGTCCGGATGTGGGGGAATATCCCGTCCTCCATGCCGGTGAGGAAGACCACCGGGAACTCCAGGCCCTTGGCGGTGTGCAGCGTCATGAGGGTCACCCGGCCGGCGTCGACGCCGTCGCGCGGGGCGTCGGGCAGCTCGTCGGCGTCGGCGACCAGCGAGGTCCGCTCGAGGAAGTCGGCGAGGGTGCCGTCCGGCTGCCCGACCTCGAACTCCTGGGCGACCGACACCAGCTCCGCGAGGTTCTCCAGCCGCGAGGCGTCCTGCGGGTCGTGGCTGTCGCGCAGCTCCTCGACGTACCCGGAGCGGTCGAGGACCGCCTGCAGCAGGGTCGCCACCGAGGCCCTGGCCACGGTGTACTCCCGCAGCTCGGCCATGAGGCCGGCGAACCGGCGCAGCGCGGCCGCCGAGCGGGCGGCGAGGGCGGGGGCGAACTCGTCCAGCCGGTCCAGCGCCGCCCCGAAGGACACCCCGCGGGATGCCGCGAACTCCGCCACCGCCTGCTCGGCCTTGTCGCCGATGCCGCGCTTGGGGACGTTGACGATCCGCCGCAGGCTCACCGTGTCGTCGGGGTTGGCCAGCGCCCGCAGGTACGCGAGAGCGTCCTTGACCTCCCGCCGCTCGTAGAACCGGGTGCCGCCGACCACGACGTAGGGGACGCCGGTGCGGACCAGCACGTCCTCGACCGCCCGGGACTGGGCGTTGGTCCGGTAGAACACGGCGACGTCGCCGTAGGAGTACCCGTGGCCGTCGCGCAGCCGGTCGATCTCCTCGACCACGAAGGCCGACTCGTCGGCCTCCGAGTCCGCGACGTAGCCGACCACCGGCTCGCCGGGGCCGGCGGCGGTCCACAGGTTCTTCGGCCGGCGGTCCGGGTTCCGGGAGATCACGGCGTTGGCGGCGTCGAGCACCGTCTGCGTCGAGCGGTAGTTCTGCTCCAGCAGGACGACCCGCGCATCCGGGTAGTCGGTCTCGAACTCCACGATGTTGCGGATGGACGCGCCGCGGAAGGCGTAGATCGACTGGTCGGCGTCGCCGACCACGGTGAGCTCGGCGGGCGGGACCGCCAGGCGGCCCTCGCCCTCCCCCGGCACGGGCACCGGGGCGCCCGCGCCCGCGTACCCGCCGACCAGCTCGCGCACCAGCACGTACTGGGCGTGGTTGGTGTCCTGGTACTCGTCGACGAGGACGTGGCGGAACCGGCGGCGGTAGTGCTCGGCGGTCTCGGGGAACGCCTGCAGGAGGTGCACCGTGGTCATGATGAGGTCGTCGAAGTCGAGGGCGTTGGCCTCGCGCAGCCGGGCGACGTAGCGGCGGTAGACGTCGGCGAGCAGGGTCTCGGTCGCGGTCGCCCCGGCCGCCACCCGCGAGGCGTAGGTCTCGTGGTCGACGAGCTCGTTCTTGAGGGCCGACACCTGGCTCGCCAGCGAGCGGGCGGGGTACTTCTTGGGGTCGAGGCCGAGGTCGCGGACCACGAGGGCGAGCAGCCGCTGGCTGTCGGCCGCGTCGTAGATCGAGAACTGGGAGCGCAGTCCCAGCTTGGCGGCCTCCCGGCGCAGGATCCGGACGCACGCCGAGTGGAACGTCGACACCAGCATCCGCTGCGCGGCGGGCCCCACGAGGGCGGCGACCCGCTCGCGCATCTCGGCGGCCGCCTTGTTCGTGAAGGTGATGGCGAGCACCTCGCCGGGGCGCACGTCCCGCGCGGCCAGGGCGTAGGCGATCCGGTAGGTGAGGACGCGGGTCTTGCCGGACCCGGCCCCGGCGACGACCAGGAGCGGCGAGCCCTCGTGGGTCACCGCCGCCCGCTGCGCGGGGTTGAGGTCCGCCAGCAGGTCCTCGCCCCGGCCCGGTGCCCCCGGTCGCGCGGGGGGAGGCGTGGCCGTCGGCGGGGCGGGGGGCGTGGCCGTGAGCACCGGGAGGTCGTCGAAGAGGGCGCTCATGGTGGGTCCAGGGTACGGGCCGGGCACCCGGCGGGGCGGGCCCCGGCGTACGCTCCTGCGGTGCCGGCACCGGACAGCTCGATCGAGCGCGCCCTCGTCGTGGGAGCCCACCCGGACGACATCGACTTCGGCTGCGCCGGCACCGTGGCGACCTGGGTCGATGCGGGCATCGAGGTGACGTACCTCGTGGTGACGCGCGGCGACCAGGGCGGCTTCGACGACACCCCGCGCGAGCGGGTGCCCCTGATCCGCGAGGCCGAGCAGGTCGCCGCCGCCAAGGCCGTCGGCGTCACCGACGTCCGGTTCCTCGACGGCTACGCCGACGGCGACGTCCAGGTGGGTCACGACCTGGTGCGCGACGTCTCCCGGGTGATCCGGCAGGTCCGCCCGCAGCGGGCGCTCATCCAGTCGCCGGAGCGCAACTACCGGAGGCTGCCGGCGTCGCACCCGGACCACCTGGCCGTGGGCGAGGCCGCGCTGCGTGCGATCTACCCCGCGGCCCGCAACGCCTTCGCCTACCCCGAGCTGCTGGCCGAGGGCGTCCAGCCGTGGACCGTCACCGACATCTGGCTGGTGGGCCACCCGACGGTCGACCACCACGTGGACGTCACGTCGACGTTCGACCGCAAGGTGGCCGCCCTGCGCGCCCACGAGAGCCAGACCCGGCACCTGGGGGACGGGCTGGTGACGATGCTGCGCGGCTGGCTGGGTGACAACGCCCGGACGGCGGGACTGCCGGAGGGACGGCTGGCCGAGGCCTTCCACACGCTCGAGGTGAGCTGAGCCGGCATCCTCAGCCGGCGCCGAAGACCTGCACCCAGGTGCCGGGGGCGTAGCCCGGCAGGGACCCCGGGTCGTGGCCGATGCCCGTGACCCGCTGGTCGCAGTCGAGGATGTTGGCACGGTGTCCGGGACTGTCCAGCCAGCCCTCCACGACGGTGGCCGCGGAGCTGTAGCCGGTCGCGATGTTCTCGGCCACCGGACCCGGGTACCCGGCGGCGGCGGCCCGGGACGACGGGGTGGACCCGTCCGGGGAGGTGTGGTCGAAGTACTGGCGGGCGACCATGTCCGCGGCGTGGGCGCCGGCGGCCTCGGCGAGGCGGTCGTCGACGGTGAGGGCGGGGCACCCGGCGTCGACCCGCTCGGCGTTGATCAGGTCGAGCACCTGCCGGACCAGTCCGGTGGCCGTCCCGGCGGACTCCGTCGGGCTGCCGCCGGAGGTCGGCGCGGGCGTCTCGCGAGTGCCCGCGGTGGTCGCGCCGTCGCCGGGGTCGGGGGTCCTCGTCTCGGTCGGGCTGCTGGTCGTGGGCGAGGCCGTTCCCGGTGCGGCCGTCGACTCGGCGACGGGCCCCACCGGAGCCGCCGGGCCGGTCCAGGTGGGCAGGGACGAGGCACCGTCCGGGGCCTGGCGCGCCGAGCCGGCGGCGCGGTCGCCGTCGCGCGAGGGGTCCTCGGCCCGGGGCAGCGCGGCGGCCTCGGC
>JBHJOJ010000024.1:0-14483 GCA_050329835.1 Kineosporiaceae bacterium
AACCTCAAGACATGGCGGATACTCTTCACGGACTACCGCCGACCCCTCAACACCTTCCTTACGTCATTCCAGGCGGCCACCGGCCTCTACTTCTTCAAAGAGAGTTTTGCATAACCCTCTTATGAAGAGAGGATTACGATCTGGAAGACGCCTGACATAGACACGGCCATAGGTCTGGCTGAAGAGGAAGCGAAAGTCTATGCCGAGGACGTCGAAGGCGAGTATCTCGGATTGGCGCAAGGGTATATTTGTTCAGATTCTCCAATGCACGGTGCCGAGGTCTTCTCCTTGATGCGAGAATCCATGCTCGACGCAGAGGACTATCTTGAAGCATTCTTCTCGACGGGTCATGAGAGGGAAACTTCTATGGAGTAATGACTAGATCTGGCCCGAACTGCGCGATTTCGCAAAATGCCAGGACCCTCCGTAGAGAGCATTCGATAAGCTCCGCCACCGGTGCTTGTTGGTCCTGGGTGTGCGGTAGGCAAGTCTGGCCGCTTCGGGCGGACTCTGTCGGGCAGGATGGTCGGGGTTGGGTGGGCGATTCTGGCTCACGGCTCTTCTGACGCCATCCGTCCAAGATCGGTGGCAGGTCGGTGCGCCGTGCCGCCTACGGCAAACTCGCACCCGCGAAGGTCACCGGCGGCGTGATCTCTCCGGGATTCTGCCAGGCCGACGCCCTCAGTCCCGATTTACTCCGAACGCGAATCTCATCGTGCTCGACCGCAAACCGGCGCTTGAGATGATTACGGGCCTCATATGGTTGATTGTTGAGAGCCGAGGCCGCTGACGACAGCTTCGCCGCCTTCATGGGTATCGGAGCTCCAGCGGAAGCGGGCCAGCCTTCCTGCGAAGCGATCTTGTTCCAGCGGAAACCGTCCACTGCCTGGGCGCTCGCCCCCCGTGAGTCCTGTGGCCGCCCGGCATGAAGTCCTGGAACCTGTGGACCTTGATTACTTGATCCGAGGGGCCGGCAGCCGGCCGGCCAGCACGCGTGACGCCCTCTGGTCGGCCTCACCGACCCAGGCGGCGTACACCTTGAGGGTCGTCGTACCGCCGCCGCCGTGGCCGAGCCGGCCGGCCACGGTGCGGGGATCAACACCGGCGGCGATGAGTTCCGTGGCGTTGTAGTGCCGGAGCTTGTGCAGCGTGGTGGCGATCCCGAGATCCGAGACCGTCCGCCGGTAGCGGTGGCTGACGCTGTCGGGATGAATCGGTGTCTCGGCGGCGGGGGAGTAGGAGAAGACGAACGCGGTGGCCGCGATGCGCTCGCCCATCCGCCCCGCGACCTCGTCCTGCTCGGCGAGGTGGCGCCGGAGAACATCGACGGTCTGGGACTCGATCGCGATGCGGCGCTGCTGGTGGGTCTTGGTGTCCTTGACCCCGACGGCGGCCATGGTGCTCTTGCTGTGGGCGACCGTGATGACGCCGGACTCGAGGTCGATGTCCTTTCGGCGCAGCGCGCACACCTCACCCCGGCGCATGCCGGTCGTCATGACGAGCCAGACGAGGGCACCCCATTGAAGGTCCTCGGCCATGGCCGCGTCGACGATGCGCGCGGCCTCGGCGTAGGACGGCGGCTGGGGCCTGGCCGGCGCCGCCGGGGGTGGTTCCGTCAGGTCCATGGGGTTCACCGCGATCCAGCGCCACCGCATCGCCCGCACGAGCGCACCCGACAGCAGCCAGTGCAGCTGGCGGATCGCCGACGTCCCCAGCGGCCGGCACTCGTGAGGCCGGCACCGCGCGTCGCAGTCGTGCGCTCGCGTCGTCCGGTGGTCGACGCCGCCCCGTCCGCGGCAGCGGGCGCGGCAGACGCGCAGCTGCGCGTAGAAGCGGTCGAGGTGCTCGCCGTCCAAGGCCTCGACGGCCAGCGATCCGAGGGCGGGCCGGATGTAGTTGTTGATGTAGCTCTCGTACGACCGCTTCGTTCCCGGGCCGACGTCGATGACATCGAGGTAGCGGTCGAACAGCGCGTTGATGTCCGCCTTCGTCCTCGGGTTGCGCCGCTCGTCGACCTGGGCCAGGAGGCGGGTCCGCAGCTTCTCCGCCTCGGCCGCCGTCCCGGCCATCTCCACGAGGGTGTGCCGCCTGCCGGTGACGGGGTCGATGCCGGCGGCCACGCGCACTCGGTAGGCGCCGCTGGGCAGACGATCGATGCTCCCGCGCTGGCGGCGAGCGACCGTCTGGCCAGTCATGACACGAAGGTTACCCGCCCTTCGTGTCACGTCCCGTGTCACGTGCAGCCCTGCGCGGCGAGCACTGACTGCGTTTGAGCTGGTCCGGCGGGGGAGCGGGCGACGGGAATCGAACCCGCACCGTCAGTTTGGAAGACTGAAGCTCTGCCATTGAGCTACGCCCGCACGCAGAAGGCCACCCCACCGCGGCCTCTACCGTAGCCGCTCCGCCCGCCTGCCCGGTACGACCTCTCGGCACCCGCGACGACCGAGACCGGTCGGCCGGCGGCACCGCTCGTCGGCATGATCACGATTGGGCACCCGATTCGTTGATCCACCAGGCGTGTGGATCAACGAATCGGGTGCGAAGTCACGATCATGGGCATGGATCGGGCGGCGCGAGGTGGAGCGCGTACGGTCCCGTACGGTTCTGGCATGTCGGACAGCCAGGCAGTCGTCGACTCCCCGACCGGGTGGGTCCGCCAGCACATCGACCAGTACGTGGCCACCGACGGTGCCGAGGGGCACCTGTGGAACGGGGTGCCCACCCTCCTGCTCACCACGACCGGCCGGCGCAGCGGCACCCGCCGCCGCACCGCCCTCATCTACGGCCGGACGAGCGACGACCCGGATGCCGGCCACGTGATCGTGGCCTCCAAGGGCGGCGCCCCGGAGCACCCGGCCTGGTTCCGCAACCTCGAGGCGTCCCCCGACGCCGAGATCCAGGTCGGCCCGGACGTCACGGCCGTCCGGGCCCGGGTCGCCGACGGTGAGGAGCGCGAGTCGCTCTGGCGGCGGATGGCCGAGATCTGGCCCGACTACGACCGGTACCAGACCCGCACCGAACGGCAGATCCCCGTCGTGGTCCTGGACGCCGTCGCCTGATCCACCGCCTACCCTGGGGCGGACGGGGTATGGCGCAGCTTGGCTAGCGCGTCCGCTTTGGGAGCGGAAGGCCGCCGGTTCGAATCCGGCTACCCCGACTCCGGCCGGGCGGCGGGCTAGCCTGGCCCGCCGTCGCACCGCAACCCACCACCTGGAGCCCTGCCCCGTGAAGAGTGCCGTCGAGTCCCTCGCCCCCACCCGCGTCAAGCTCGTCGTGGAGGTGCCGTACGAGGAGCTCAAGCCGAGCATCGACAAGGCCTACCGGACGATCTCGTCGCAGGTCAGCATCCCGGGCTTCCGCCGGGGCAAGGTCCCGCCCCGCATCATCGACCAGCGGGTCGGCCGGGGCGCCGTCCTGCAGGAGGCGGTGAACGACGCCCTGCCGGACCTCTACCGCCAGGCGGTCGCCGAGTCGGACATCCGTCCGCTGGGCCAGCCGGAGGTCGACGTGGCCGAGGTGCCGGACCCGGGCACCGGTGAGGGCGACCTCAGGTTCAGCGCCGAGGTCGACGTCCGGCCGCAGTTCGAACTGCCCGACCTCGCGTCGATCTCCGTCACCGTCGACCCGGTGGCGGTCACCGACGCCGACGTCGACGAGCGGCTGGACGCCCTGCGCCGGCGGTTCGCGAGCCTGTCGGGCGTGGACCGGCCGGTCCACGGCGGCGACTTCGTCAGCCTCGACCTCACCGCCGTCATCGACGGCGAGGAGGTGGACGCGGCCTCCGGCGTGTCCTACGAGGTCGGGTCCGCCACCATGCTCGAGGGTCTGGACGACGTCCTGCTGGGGCTCTCCGCCGACGAGCAGGCCATCTTCACCGCGCCGCTGGCCGGCGGGCCGCGCCGCGGCGAGCAGGCCGAGGTCACCGTGACGGTCAAGGGCGTCAAGGAGCGGGTCCTCCCGGCCGCCGACGACGACTTCGCCCAGCTGGCCAGCGAGTTCGACACCGTCGACGAGCTGCGCGAGAGCCTGCGCGGCGAGGCGGCGCAGCTCAAGACCGTCGCCCAGGGCGTGCAGGCGCGCGACGAGGTGCTGCGCGCCCTGGTCGACGCCGTCGAGATCCCGGTCCCGCCGGCGCTGGTCACCGAGGAGGTGGCGCGCCACCTCGAGGGCGAGGGCCGGCAGGAGGACGACGAGCACCGCACCGAGGTCACCGCCGACACCGAGCGCACGCTGCGCGGGCAGTTCCTGCTCGACGCGATCGCAGAGGCCGAGGAGGTCAAGGTCGGGCAGGCCGAGCTGGTCCAGTTCCTCGTCTCCAGCTCCCGGCAGTACGGCATGGCCCCGCAGGAGTTCGTCCGGGCCGTCGAGGAGGCCGGGCAGATGCCGGGGATGATCGCCGAGGTGGCGCGCCGGCAGGCCCTGGCGATCGCGCTCTCCCGCGCGACCGTGGCGGACTCCGAGGGCAACGCCGTCGACCTCGAGGAGTCGATGCGCCGCCAGGCCGCGGGCGTGCCGGCGGTCCCCGGGGAAACCGACGCGGACGCCGAGGGCGTCGGCGCGGTGGACACCGTCGATGTGACCCCCACGGACGCCGCGCAGGCCCCGGCCGCGCCGGCCGACGAGGCCGCCGCCGTGTCCGCCGACGACAGCTCGACCGTGGTGGTCGAGACGCGCTGACTGACCCGCCGAGCCTGCGCCGACAGCGAAACGTCGCGTCGGCGGGCACGGCCCGGTCCGGGCCGGGCGTTACCGTCGCATCGACCCTGCGAGCCTCCCCATGGGCCCGACCGGAAGGATCCCCGGGTGACCCTGCACCTGCCGACGCAGCCCATTGCCACACCCGAACCGACACCCGAGCTGCGCAACCCCTCGCCGACGAGCTTCGGTCTCGACGACTCCGTCTACCAGCGGCTGCTGGCCCAGCGGATCATCTTCCTCGGGTCGGACGTGCGCGACGACAACGCCAACGCCATCTGCGCCCAGATGCTCCTGCTCGCGGCCGAGGACCCGACTCGGGACATCTTCCTCTACATCAACTCGCCCGGCGGATCGGTGTCGGCCGGCATGGCGATCTACGACACCATGCAGTTCATCGAGCCGGACGTCGGCACCGTCGCCATGGGGCTGGCCGCGTCGATGGGCCAGTTCCTGCTGTGCGCCGGGGCCAAGGGCAAGCGCTACGCCCTGCCCCACTCGCGGATCATGATGCACCAGCCGTCCGGCGGCATGGGCGGGACCGCCAGCGACATCGCCATCCAGGCCCAGCAGATCATCTACATCAAGCAGCAGATGTCGAGCCTCATCGCCCGGCACAGCGGCCAGACGGTCGAGCAGATCGTCGCCGACGCCGACCGCGACCGCTGGTTCAGCGCCGACGAGGCCCTCACGTACGGGCTCATCGACAAGGTCGTGGGCTCGTCCGCCGACGTCACCGGTGGCGGCGGAACCCGCAGCTGAGACGCAGTTGAGACCCAGCCGCCCGCTTCCCGTGCTCTCGACCTGGAGGACCCCCGTGACCGACGTCGCCCGGCCCACCGGCCGCTACATCGTCCCGCAGTTCACCGAGCGGACCAGCCTCGGCACCAAGACGCTCGACCCCTACACCAAGCTCTTCGAGGATCGCATCATCTTCCTCGGGATCCAGATCGACGACACCTCGGCCGACGACGTCATGGCCCAGCTCATCGTCCTGGAGTCCCAGGACCCGGACCGCGACATCATCATGTACATCAACTCGCCCGGCGGCTCGTTCACGGCGCTGACGGCGATCTACGACACCATGCAGTACATCCGCCCGGACATCCAGACCTACGTGCTGGGCCAGGCCGCCAGCGCCGCGGCCGTGCTGCTGGGGGCGGGCTCGCCCGGCAAGCGGTACGCCCTGCCGAACGCCCGGATCCTCATCCACCAGCCGGCGATGGCGGGCAGCGACTACGGTCAGGCCTCGGACATCGAGATCCAGGCCAACGAGGTGCAGCGGATGCGCTCGTGGCTGGAGGAGACCATCGCCAAGCACACCGGGCGTCCCTCGGAGCAGGTGCGCACCGACATCGAGCGCGACAAGATCTTGACAGCCGCGCAGGCGGTCGAGTACGGGCTCGTGGACCAGGTCCTCGAACCGCGCAAGGCATCCTCGCTCACCGCGGTCGGCGGCGCCGCCGCCGCCCGCTGAGCGGCGGCGGCGGGTCGGCGCCCCTTCGGCCCCCGATGCCTGCCCTCACCGGCCGGTGCGGGTGGCGTGTACGGCTGTCGCGGGCCGGTCGCGCCAGGTAGCGTCGACTCAGGACGCTGGACGGCTCCCCATGGGAAGGACGAGACGTGGCACGACTCGGTGACGGCAGCGACCTGCTGAAGTGCTCTTTCTGCGGAAAGAGCCAGAAGCAGGTGAAGAAGCTGATCGCCGGCCCCGGCGTCTACATCTGCGACGAGTGCATCGACCTCTGCAACGAGATCATCGAGGAGGAGCTCACCGAGGCGGCGGACAACGGCGTCACCGAGCTCCCCAAGCCGCGGGAGATCTACGACTTCCTCGACCAGTACGTCATCGGCCAGGACCCGGCCAAGCGGGCGCTGTCGGTGGCCGTCTACAACCACTACAAGCGCGTCCGGGCGGGCCAGGGCCCGAAGCGCGACGACCACGTCGAGATCGCGAAGTCCAACATCCTCCTCATCGGCCCCACCGGCTGCGGCAAGACCTACCTCGCGCAGACCCTGGCGAAGATGCTCAACGTCCCGTTCGCCATCGCCGACGCCACCGCGCTGACCGAGGCCGGCTACGTCGGCGAGGACGTCGAGAACATCCTCCTCAAGCTCATCCAGGCCGCCGACTACGACGTCAAGCGGGCGGAGCAGGGGATCATCTACATCGACGAGGTCGACAAGATCGCCCGCAAGTCCGAGAACCCGTCGATCACCCGGGACGTCTCCGGCGAGGGCGTCCAGCAGGCGCTGCTCAAGATCCTCGAGGGGACCAGTGCCTCGGTGCCGCCGCAGGGCGGGCGCAAGCACCCCCACCAGGAGTTCATCCAGATCGACACGACGAACGTGCTGTTCATCGTCGGCGGGGCGTTCGCGGGCCTCGAGAAGATCATCGAGCAGCGGATCGGCCGCAAGGGGCTCGGCTTCGGCGCCCAGCTGGCGTCCGCCGTCGACGAGGCGTCGGTGTTCGGCGAGGTCATGCCCGAGGACCTGCTGAAGTTCGGCCTCATCCCCGAGTTCATCGGCCGGCTGCCCGTCATCACCACGGTGTCCCACCTCGACCGCGAGGCCCTGGTCCGCATCCTCACCGAGCCGCGCAACGCCCTCGTCCGCCAGTACCAGCGGATGTTCGAGATCGACGGCGTGGAGCTGGAGTTCACCCAGGACGCCGTCGACTCCGTCGCAGACCAGGCGATCCTCCGGGGCACCGGTGCGCGCGGCCTCCGGGCGATCATGGAAGAGGTCCTCATGCCGGTGATGTTCGACGTCCCCAGCCGGGACGATGTCGCCCGGGTCGTCGTCAATCGCGACGTCGTCCAGCGCAACGTCCTGCCCACGCTCGTGCCGCGCGAGATCCCCACTACCCGGGCCCGGGCCCGGCGCGAACGCTCCGCCTGAGTCACTCGCGCGGCCGCGGGATCGCGGTGGCCGCTGCGTCGGCGCGGCGGCCGCGCGCGTGGTGATCGTCGTCGTCCACCCGTTCCGTCGGTCAGAACGGCTTGTAGATCACCGGGACGGGTGGAAACCGGGGATCATCGCGGTCCCGGATCGGCGACGAAGATGCAGAACGGGTGCCCCGCCGGGTCGGCGTAGACGTACAGCGGCTCCTCGGGGTCGTCGGAGTCGTCGAGCAGCAGCACCGCCCCGAGACCGAGCGCGCGGCGGTGCTGCAACTCCAGTTCGGCCGCGGAGTCGACGGTGAGGTCGAGGTGGAGCATCTGCGCGTGCGGCCCCTCCGGCCAGGTGGCGCGGGGCAGCTCGGCCACCTGCTGGACGGCCAGTTGCGGTCGCCCGTCCGGACTCACGAGGACCAGCCAGTCGTCGCCGCGGGGGTCCGGCTCGCCGGTCGGCGGCGGCTCGTCGCCGGCCCGGTACTCCAGGCCCAGCAGGCGTCGGTAGAACTCGGCAAGCGCCCGGGCATCCTCGCCGTCGAGGACCACCTGGCGCAGCCGCGGGAACGACGTCGACGTCACACGCTCACTCTGCCCGCTGCGCCGCCGGGCCGTCGCCCCGGCGCGCCCTCGTGGACATGTACTGAAACACCGGTACCCGTCCATCAGGCGACCGAATATCCACGCCGACGAGGCCGATCTCGCGCTCATCAGACAGGCGGCTGTTCGTCGCGGTGTGTCCGAGGCTGAGATCATCCGCGAGGGTCTCCGGCTCGCGGCGATGTCCACCCGGGTCTGGGACGAACCCCTGGCCTGGCCGACCTTCGCCGGCAGCGGCGAGCCCGTGACCCGGGACGAGATCACCCGGGCCGTCGCGTACCGGGCCACCGAGCGGTGATCCTCGTTGCCGACACGTCCGGCACGGTGGCGGCTTCGGACTCCCGCGCCCCGGAGGGAGCCGCCTGCCGGCGCATCCTCGGGCAGGCGGGCACCGTCGTCGTCCCACCCCTGGTTCCCGCCGAGGTCGACCACGTCGCCGGGGCACGTTTCGGGAGCACGGCCCGCGACGTTCTCACGCTGGACCGACGGGACTTCCGGACGATCCGGCCGTTCACGCCCCACGACGCGTTCGTCGTCCTCCCGGACGACGAGCAGTGACCCGGACATCTCAGGTCCGTAGCGCCGCCAACAGCTCCGGACCGCGCTCGTCGAGCCGTCGCCCCCCTCTCGCCACCCCGACCCGAAGGCACACCGCACCCCAGACCGGCCCGACCACCAGGACGGCCCAGCCCACCGCCGGCCACCGGAACGCCAGGACCGTCGCCACCAGTATCGGGAGCACCAGGACCGTGGTGGCCAGGGTCGCAGCCCCCTGCTGGAGCAGCGCTGCGACGGATCCGCCGGATGTCGTCGAGAACGGGTTCGCGCCCGGCTCCGGCACGGGATAGGTCCACACCACCGACGCGACCGCCGACACCGCGAGCCCGACCAGCAGCATCGTCGCCGACAGCCCCACGACGGCGGGTGCCAGCTCCCACTGCCCGGCCAGCGACACGCCCGCCAGCGCGGCGGCCACGGTCGCCGGTCCCGCGCCGGCCAGCACCACCGCATGCCGCCCGGCGCGGTCCGCCCGGCCGCTGGGCCCGGCGGCGATGCCCACCCAGGCGGAGGGGCCGTCGTAGGCGAACTCGTTGACCATGGTGAGGGACACCATGGCGGCCAGGGCGGGTCCGAGCAGCAGACCGAGTTCGGAGGTCTCGGGCCGGACCGCCAGGGCGACCAGGACGAGGACGACGACCGGGGCGCCGAGCAGCGCCAGTCCGTACCGGGAGTCCCGGCGCCAGTACGCCAGGGCGCGCGCCGCCACCGCCCCCGCCGGGGTGTCGGGCAGCAGTCCGGCGGCCCGGCCGCCCAGGCGGTGAGGCCCGGCGGCGGCCGTGCTCCGGCGACGCCCGGTCGTGCGGGGCCGGACCCGGCGCTCGACTCCCCACTCGGCGGCCGACCACAGCAGGACCACCGACACGACGGCGACGGCGAGCCGCCCGAGCGCGCCCGCCGCCTCCCCCTGGGCCGCAGCGCCCGGCGCCGCCCAGGCGGCCGCCGCGGGGGTCCAGGACAGGACGTCGAGGACGGTCCCCGCGGGTCCGTCGAGGGAGAACGTCACCGCCACCTCGCCGATCAGGACCGGCAGCAGGCCGGCTCCGCTGAGGGCCAGCACGAGCACCACGCCCAGGACCTCCCGCCCCCGGCGGCTGGCAAGGACTCCTGCAGCCAGCGCGGAGAGGGCACGCGAGGCGAGCACGGCGGTGAGGACGGCCAGCGGGACACCCAGGACCGCCACGGCGAGCGGCCCGGCGCCCCGCGACCACGTGACAACACCGGCCGCGGCGACGAGGACGGTGCCCAGCGGCGCGGCCCCGACGAGCGACGCCACGACCAGGGCCGCGGTGAGCCGTCGCCCGGACAGCGGGAGCAGGGCGAACCGCACCGGGTCGAGGGTCTCGTCCTCGCTGCCCAGGACGAGCGGCAGCAGCAGCCAGGCCACGGTGACCACGGTGCCGACCGCGGTCACGAGGGCGGCCGCGGTCTCGACCGGGGCGGCGCGCAGCGCGATCATCCCGGCGGCGAGCAGGGCGCCGCTGCCGAGCAGCCAGGACCAGCCGAGACAGACGAGGACCGCCCGCCAGGGGTGCCCGCGCAGCTGGTTCGCCAGCAGCCGCCAGCTCAGCGAGGTGACGGCGCCAACCACGACAGGTCACCCCCGACGTCGCGGGCCCCGCCGGCCAGCGACACGAACCGCTCCTCCAGCGTCCCGCCGGCGCGGACCGCAGCGACGTGGCCGGCGGCGACGACCCGGCCGCCGACGATGATCCCCACGTGGTCGCACAGCTGCTCGACCAGCTGCATGACGTGGCTCGACACGACGGCGGTGCCGCCGCCCGCGACGAAGCGCTGCAGCAGGGCCCGCAGGGTGGTGGCCGACACCGGGTCCACCGCCTCGAACGGCTCGTCGAGGACGAGCACCCGGGGGGCGTGCACGAGGGCGCAGGCCAGGCCCACCTTCTTCCGCATCCCCGCGGAGTAGTCGACCACCAGGGTGCGCCCGGCGCTCGCGAGGTCCATGACGTCGAGCAGCTCCGCGGCCCGCCGCCGCGCCTCGGCTGCGGGCAGGCCGTGCAGGCGGCCGGTGTACTCGACGAGTTCGGGGCCGGTCAGCCGGTCGAAGGTCCGCAGCCCGTCGGGCAGCACCCCGAGCAGGCGGTGGGCGGCGACCGGGTCCGCCCAGACGTCGACGCCCTGCACCACGGCCGTGCCCGCGTCCGGGCGCAGCAGCCCGGTCGCCATCGACAGCGTGGTCGTCTTCCCGGCGCCGTTCGGCCCGACGAGGCCGAACAGCGACCCGGCCGGCACGTCGAGGTCGAGCCGGTCCACCGCCACCGTGGCGCCGAAGCGCTTGGTGAGGCCGCGGAGACTCAGCGCCGCCGTCCCTGATGGCGCGACGGTGCCCGGCTCCGGGGTGTCCGGGCTCACGGGTGGATTCACCGACCCACCCTACGAGCCCGGTCCCGGCGGCCTGTCAGAGCCTGTCTCGGAGGTCTCGGGGTGGGGTGTGCCGTGACGTCGGGCCGGGCTGTGCGGTGGCGGGGTCGCGGGGCGGGCGCCCCGGTGTCGGTGTCCGCGCGCTATGCAGAACCTACAAATTCCGAGAGGGCGGGGCGGCGGCTCGGATCGAGCGCCTGGGTTGTCCCGGGTCAGGGTCCTGTCCGGGCACCGCAGGAGAATCCGGGGCGGTGTCCCGTAACGGTGTCCCCGTGGCGGTGGCCGTGGCGGTGGCCGTGGCGGTGCCCATAGCGGGGTGGGGAGGCCGGGGGCATCGAGCGTCCTGCCACCGGCGGCACGTCCGGGAGCTGTCGGGGACACTCCTCACCGCCTGACAGTCCTCACCCGGAACCGACGTGAGGCGCGGTGTCCACGGCCACACCGGCCATCCGGTCAGCAGCCCGGGCGGTCCGGGACAGCCCGGGCGCTCGACCCGAGCCGCCGGCCCGCCCTCCCGAAATCTGTAGGTTCTGCACAGCACGCGGACACCGACACCTGGGCCGCCCCGCGACCCCGCCCCCCGCACAGCCCGTCCCGACGTCACGGTGAACCCCACCCCGAGACCTCCGAGGACAGGCGCTCAGGCCGGGGGCGCGGCGCCGTGCCGACGGTAGGCCTGGGCGATCTGCCGGTTGAGGTCGTCGGACAGCTCCGCCGCGGTAACGCCCTCGACCCGGACGCTGGTGCCGCTGATGAGCATCACCTCGACGTGCGCCGCCCACGCCTTGGGGGCGACGAAGAGGGGGCCGCGCTCGACCAGCTCCTTGATGCTGGTGTAGGGGAACCAGGTGCCCCCCGCGCAGACCATCACGACGGCACCGCCGCGGTGGTCGCCCGGGGCTCGTGAATGGGGCCGTCGGTGCGGGACAGGGACCGGCCGGACGTCCGGCCGGACCGCACCGCGATGATCTCCGCGCAGATCGAAACGGCTGTCTCCTCCGGGGTCCGGGCGCCGATGTCGAGGCCGATCGGGGCGTGCAGGCGTGCCATGCCCGCATCGTCCACCCCGGCGGCCCGCAGCCGCACCACGCGGTCGGCGTGGGTGCGCCGGCTGCCCATGACGCCGAGGTAGCCGACCCCGGTCGCCAGGGCCGCGACGATCGCGGGCACGTCGAACTTCGGGTCGTGGGTGAGGACGCACACGACGTCCCGGGGGCCCAGGCCGGTGCCCGCGTCGGCCAGGTAACGCTGGGGCCAGCCGACCACCACCTCGTCGGCGACGGGGAACCTGGCCGGGGTGGCGAACATGCCACGGGCGTCGCACACGGTCACCCGATACCCGAGCACCTTGGCGACCCGGGCGAGCGCCGCCGCGAAGTCGATCGCCCCGAAGATCACCATGCGGGGCGGGGGGGCGAAGGACTCGACGAACACCCCGACATCGGTCCGGCCGGCCTGGCCGCGCGGACCGTACCGGCGCACCCGGCTGGTGCCGGCGGCCAGCTCGCCGAGGGCGTCCCGGGCGACCACCTCGTCGAGAGCCGGGTCGCCCAGCGTGCCGAGCGGCTCGCTCCCCGGCGCGACCAGGAGCTTGGCCCCGGCCGTGCCGCCGTCGAGCACGGTGGCGACAACGACGGGGAAGCCCGCCCGGACCGCGGCGGCGAGCCGGCGATAGATGTCGTGTCCCTCCGCGGCGCCCACGCTCACCAGTCCAGCGGCTCGACGAAGAGGTGGATGGTGCCGCCGCAGGTGAGCCCGACGGCGAACGCCTCGTCGTCGGAGTACCCGAAGGTGTGGACCCGCCGTTCCCCGGTCCGCAGCGACTCCAGCCCCGCCTCGACCACGGCCCCCTCCACGCATCCACCGGACACCGAGCCCGCGACCTCGCCGTCCTCGGCGACGGCCATCGCGGCACCGGGGTCCCGCGGGCCCGAACCCTCCAGGTCGACGACCCGGGCGAGGGCCACCCGCTTGCCGGCCGCCAGCCAGCGGTCCACGTCGTCGAGGATCTCGCGCACCCGTGCCTCCCGCGTCGCCGGGCGCGACGACCACGTCGTGCCCCCCCCTGAGAGTAGAGCCCGGTCGCCGTCGAGTCACCGACCAGGTGGTGGACCGGCATCGAGCACGCCCCTCTCACGGGGACGGTCGGGTGGCTCCTGTCGCGTCCGCCAGCGTGCCGGGCGGGCCCTTCGACTTGGGCCCGGTGCGGGCCCTGGTGCCCTGCTGTGCGGCCCGCGGGTCATGTGAGCGTCGCGTATGCGATTGCTGAGGAGAGCCGACGATCGCGGTCTGACCACGGTCGAGTACGTCGCGCTCGTGACGGTCGTGGTCGTGGCGGTCGCCGCCACCGTCGGGATCCTGGCCCGCAGCCCTGGGACGATCGGTCCAGCGACCCAGGACACCATCGAACGGATCTGGAGCGCGGCCGACGCCCCGGCGGGAGACACCGGGACCGACGGGGAGCAGTCGGCCCCGGCCGACGACCCGGATCCCGGCCAGACCTCCCTGCCCGGAGCCACCGAGGGCGTGACCCGGGACAAGCAGCTGCTGCTGAGCCCCTACGAACAGGCCGCGGCCGCCGACGCGGAGGACGCGAACCCGACCGGCCAGTCGGATCTGGGCCCCTACGACGGGTCCCAGGACGACGGCGACGACAACGTGCTGCTGGCGGCGTCACTGGTGGGTGAGAGTTCGGAGGAGGTCGAGGGTCCGGAGTACGGGTCCTTCGTCGACGAGAACGGGAATGTCGTAGCCCAGAACATCCCGGGCCGGGAACCGGGCAGCGACTGCATCGCCGGGATCAATTGCGAGCAGATTCCCACCGACACGCTGGACCGCGCGAACACCACCGAAGTCCTGCCGAACGGTGAGTACGGAACGGTGACTCAGCGCAGCATTTTTTTGCCCTACGATTCCTTTCTTGACTATCAGAATGCTGCGAGCAACTGGGAGTATTACCTGCGCGAATTGGGTATCGATCCAGACTCCTACGCGAACGCCTCTTTGGCGATCGAAGCCGCCGGGCAACTCGCGGTGGAAGACCTACTGGAGAAGACAACTGACTTGACGCCTGCGGAGATCGATTCCGCTACCACTGACAACGGGGTGCTGATCGGGACACAAGAGATCTCAGTCAACTACACCGTCGATGGAGAGAATCTCGAGGGTGTCACGGCGGAGGGCTCGTTCCGCCCCAGTATCGCCGGAGAGGGATTCGGGCTCGCCGAGGTCCTGCCCAGGGCCGGGGCAAAGTCGTGTTTTACGAGGTCAGTAGCAGTCTGATGGGCCGGTCGGGGTCTCGGGCGTGATGTCGCAGGCTGGCGGCGATGTTGGTCGCTCCGGTGAGGCGGATGA
>JBHJOJ010000025.1:0-3714 GCA_050329835.1 Kineosporiaceae bacterium
CTTGAGCGGGAACTCAGAACGAAGGATCACGCGATGACCGCCTCACGTCGTGGACGCCACACCCGCCACGGCCTCACCAGCCCGGGCCTGCCGTACACCACTCTGAGGGACTCCACTCATCTACGTACCGCTGGGCGCAGGCCACGCTCGTCCACGCGCAGTTCGAGACGATCCACCCCATCATCAGCTCCTCGAGTCAGGCGGCCCGTGGGCAGGACGCGCCGCCATCCCCTCACAGACCGGGCGTCCGTTAGGGGATACGGTGCTAGCCCATAACGGAACGGCTCTCCATGAGGGGATACGGCTGGAGCCGGACCTCGCACGTGGACCGAGCGGCGCGCGTCAGTCCGCCACCAGCCCCCACCGGTGGGCCAGGACCACCAACTGCGACCGGTCGCGAGCCCCGAGCTTGCCGAGCAGGCGGCTCACGTACGTGCGGGCCGTCTCGGGGCTGAGGAACAGGGCGCGCCCGATCTCCTCGTTCGACAGGCCCCTGCCCACCTCCGCCAGCACCTCGAGCTCCCGCTGGGTGAGCCGCCGCAGCCGCGGATCGGCGTCGTGGCGGTCCGGGAGGCGGGCGACACGGTCCATCATCCGGCGCGCGACGCTCGGTGCGAGGCTGGCGTCCCCGCGGGCCGCGGCCCGGACCGCGCGCCGGAGGTCGTCGGAGTCGGTGTCCTTGAGCAGGTAGCCCGTGGCCCCGGCCCTCACGGCCCCGGTGACGTCGGCCTCGTCGTCGAAGGTCGTGAGGACCAGGGCCGGGGTGGTCCGCAGCTGCGGGTCGGCCCGCATCGCGAGGATGGCGTCGATCCCCGACATCCCCGGCATCCGCAGGTCCATGAGGACGACGTCCGGGCGGAGCTCGCGCCCGGCGGCCAGAGCTCGCCGGCCGTCGGCCGCCTCGCCGACGACCTCGATGTCGTCCGCCGCGTCGAGCAGGGCGCGCAGACCCTCGCGCACCAGCGACTGGTCGTCGACGAGGAGCACGCGGATCACGCGGTCACCCCGACCGGGATGCGCGAGCGGACGTGGCAGCCGTCGGCGTCGAGGACGACGCGGACGTCCCCGCCGACGGACTCGACGCGTTCCCGCATGCCGCGCAGCCCGCTCCCGAACGGCGGGACGCGGTCGGTCGACGCCCCCGTGCCGTCGTCGTCGACGGCGACGAGCAGGCACGCCTCGTCCCTCGACACCCGGACCGACCGCGATGCCCGTCGCGTCCGAGTGTCGCAGCGTGTTGGTCACGGCCTCCTGGACGACGCGGTAGACCGCTGCCTCGACGTCGGGCGGCGCGTGCAGGTCCTCGTCCACGTCGACGCTGACGTCGTATCCCGCCAGGGCCGGCGCCTGGAGCATCACCGGCAGCTCGGCGAGGGTCGGGGCCGCGGGCTCGTCCGGCCGGCCGGACCGCAGCAGGGCGACCGTCGACCGCAGGTGGGCCATGGCGTCGGACACGGCCAGTCGCACGCGGACGAGGGGTTCGTCGGCCGTGCCCCGCTCGCCGGGAGGCAGGTGGCGTTCCCGCGCCACGTCGGTGAACAGGGAGGCGACCGACAGCGAGTGCCCGATCGAGTCGTGGAGGTCGCGCGCCAGGGCCGCCCGCTCCTCGCCCGCGGTCGCCGCGGCGCGCAGGGCCGTCTCCCGGGCACGGGCCAGGGCGAGCTGCTCCGCGCTCTCCCGGACGTCACGCCGCACCCGGACGCTGTACCCGAGCAGGATGACCGCGGCCATGAACGCGGCGTTCGTCACCAGGTCGTACCCGAGGACGTAGGCGACGGACTGCCCGACCGCCACCCGGTAACCGGTGGAGACGAGAAGGAGCACCGCACCGGTGACGGCCGCGCTCACGGGTCGCCGCGCCTCGGCGGCGGAGAACAGCGCGGCCGCCACCGGCAGCGCCACCCCGAGAGCGGGGAACCCGGCGGCGTAGTAGGTGACGAACCCCAGCACCGTGAGGGCGAGCACCAGGCGGGGCGCCTGCCGGCGCAGCAGCATGGGCGCCCCGAAGCCCACGGCCCAGAGGTAGGGCAGCAGGTCCGGCGGCCGGGTCGTCGCCTGGTCCGCCGTCACGACGACCGAGACCGTGCCGGTCACGACGACGAAGAGCAGCACGTCGACGACCCTCGCCGGCAGGGCGCGCAGCCGGGTCGTCATGGTCGAAGGATAGGAACGGCCCGGCGGACGGCGTGCGCGAGGAGCCCGCAGATCAGACCGGTGACCAGGGCGGTGAACAGGCTGCTCACGCTCATCGCCGTCCTGAGGACGGACTGCTCGACGCCGGCCGGCAGCCGACCCTCGAGGTTGCCCCCGAGGGTGGGGAGCATGTCGGCGTACGCCTGCTCCCAGAGCAGGTTGTGGACGACGGCGAGGACCAGCCCGTAGCAGAGGCCGACGAGGAGCAGCGCGAGGATCGGGGACCGGGCGCGCGACCGGGCGATCACGAGGACCCAGACCGCTGCCGGGACGAGGGCGAGGAGGGCCGCGACGGCGACGTTCGGGATGAGGCCCAGGTCGTGGAGGACGACGCGCGGGGCCATGAGCAGCGACAGCGCGGCGAGCTGCCACCCGGGCAGGCCGAGCGAGGTCGGGCGGGGCGGAGCGGGGTTCGTCGACATGACCGGGACGCTAGGAACGGTCGGAGCGCCCGCCATCCGTCACGCAGCGACAGGTCATGCGCCGGACGGCGACTCGTGACGTCGCTTCCGGGGGGCGGGCCCACGGGTCAGGGGCGATCGGGGAGGAGCCAGGTCAGCGAGCGCAGTGCCGCCTCCGCGTACGCCTGGCGGCCCTCGGTGATCCCGTAGGCGAGGTCCTCCAGGGCCATGCACCGGGCGAGGAACCACGTCCGCGCTCGCGTGTCGGGGTCGCCCATCGCCGGGTACCGGGCGACGACCCGGGAGTGGACGGCCGGGCCGAAGTCCCGCAGCCCGCGGGCGAGGTCCCGCGCCGGGTCGGCGACGGCGGCGTCCGCCCAGTCGATGACCCCGGTCAGGGCCCCCCGGTCGTCGACGAAGAGGTGCTCCGCGCCGAAGTCGTCGTGCACGAAGACCGCCGACGGCGCGTCCTCGGGGACACGCCCGAGTGCCGCCTCGGCCGCACGGCGGGAGGTCGCCGGCATTCGCGGCCCGGCCACCACCAGATGCTCGTGGCCCTCCTCGGCGTAGGCGGTCAGCGGGTGGTCGTCGTGCTCGACCACGCTCGCGACCTCGGCCACGTCGATGGTGTGGAGCGCCACCAGCACGTCGGCGATCGAGTCCGCCGTCGCCGGCGTGGGCATGTCACGGCCCAGCAGCGAGCTGCCCTGGATCCGGCTCGTCACGAGCAGTCCGAGCTCGGGACGGGCGTCGACCACGTGAGGCGTGGCCACCGGGAGCCGGCCCTCGACGACTCGGAGAACCTCGGCCTCGCGGGTGACGCTCTCGGTGACCTCGGCGTCCGGGCCGACCACGAAGCGGGCGATGAGCTCGTCACCGACGGCGAACGCCTGGTGGTCCAGGCCGGCGCCCAGAGCCACGACGGAGCCTGGCGGGGCGTCGAGCAGGTCCGCCAGCATCCGGCGGTGAGCCTCGTCCGGACCGGTCCGCATGGCTCTCGACCCTAGATGAGTGAGTCCTATTGATCGTCAGTGGTCGTAGGCGATGAGGGATCGCTTGATCGGTGCACTGATCTTGTGGTTGTGCCAGATCGCGGCGGTCAGGGCCAGCAACCGGGCGG
>JBHJOJ010000026.1:0-11405 GCA_050329835.1 Kineosporiaceae bacterium
GGCCCGCCACGGCAGGCCGGGCGGCAGCGGCACGGCGGCCGACGCGAGACCGGCCAGCGCCGAGCGGACCACCTCCCGGCGCAGCCCCAGCAGGGGCCGCCGGAACGGGCCCCGGCGGGCGGGCATGCCGGCCAGCGAGCGCGCGCCCGACCCCCGGGCGAGGGCGAGCAGCACGGTCTCGGCCTGGTCGTCGAGGGTGTGGCCGAGGAGCACGGCCCCGAGACCGTGCCGGGCGACGGCCGCCTCCAGCAGCGCGTACCGCCGGTCCCGGGCCTCGGCCTCGGGGCCGCCGCCCGCCGCCGGGCGGCCAGGGGGCGCGTCGCCGCCGACGGGCTCGACCTCACGGGCCGAGCCGACCTCGACCGGGGCGCAGCCGAGGTCCCGGGCGAGCCCCGCCACGGCGGCCGCGACGTCGGCGGACCCCGGGTCCCAACCGTGGTCGACGGTGAGCGCCCCGACGGCCAGCCCGAGCGGGTGCGCCACGGCCACGGCGGCGTACAGCAGCGCGAGGGAGTCGGGCCCGCCGCTGACGGCGACGGCGACCGGCATCCCGCGCGCCAGGTCCGCGAGGTCCGCCCGGACGGCCAGCCGCACCGTGGCGGCCGGCCCCCTGGCCGTCCCCGAGGTCGACCCCGGGCCCGACCTGGTCCCCGGTCGCGCTGCTCGCCCCGGCCGGGCCGCGGTCACCGGGGCACCTCCACCCCGGAGCGGCTCAGCCGTGGACCCGCCGCACCCACGAGCCGGGGTCGGAGATCTCGACCGCCGAGGGCAGTGCGTCCGGCCCCGCCCACACCGCGTTGAACCCGTTGACCCCGACCTCGTCGACGGCCGCCCGGACGAAGGCTGCGCCGGCCCTGTACTGGCGGGCCTTGGCGTCCAGCCCGAGGGCGCGCCGGACCGCGCGGTCGACGGGCCCGCCGCCGGTGCGCCGGCGGCGCATGAAGCGACGGCGGATCTCGGCCACGCTCGGCACGACGGCCGGGCCGACCTCGTCCATGACGACGTCGGCGTGGCCCTCGAGCAGCGACATGACGGCGGTGAGCTCGTCGATGCGCTCCCGCTGCTCCGGCGTCTGGACCAGGTCCAGCAGCCCGAGCTGCCGCTCGCGCTCGTCCGCCGGGGCGAACACGGCGCGCACCACGGCCGGGAGGTCCGACAGCACCTCCAGCGCCCGGTCCAACGCCGTCCCGGGTTCCGCGACGAGGTCGCCCACGAGCTCGCGCACCCGGGAGGTGAACCACGGCGCGAGCCAGGGCGTCGCGGCGAACTGGACCCGGTGGGTCTCCTCGTGCAGGCACACCCAGAGCCGGAAGTCGGAGGGGTCGACGCCGAGCTCGCGCTCCGTCCGGGCGATGTTGGGGGCCACCAGCAGCAGCCGCCGGCCGTCCGGGTGGAGGACGTCGTACTGGCCCAGCACCTTCGTCGAGACGTAGGCGAGCACCGCCCCCGTCTCGGCCGCCGTGACGGCGCGCCCGGCGGCCGCGGCGGCCGGCCCGGGCGCCCGCGCGGCCGGGGAGGCTGCGAGGACCGGGTCCAGGAGCGCCCCGAACGAGGTGGCGTTGGCGCGGGCCCAGCCGGCCCGGTCGACGACGAGGGTCTCGCCCGTCCCGCCGCCCGCCATCCGGGCGGTCGTCACGACCGGCGCCACCGCGCGCCGGGCGCAGTCCCGGAGGTCGGCGACGAGGTCGTCGACCTCGTCGCGGGTCATGGCCGGACCGGCCGGGACCACGCGGGCGGCGACCTCGGCGACGGAGTTCCAGTCCACGATGCGCTGCGTCGCCGCTGCCATGGGTACCGAGGCTAACCCCCGGGGCTCACAGGACCGGGTCGAAGACCGATCCCAGGGTGTGACCGGTGAACCGGGTGTGGGCGCGCAGCGCCTCCTCGTCGGTCATGGAGCAGATCGCGTCGCACACGATCCGGGCCCGGGTCGCCGGGGTGGCCAGGCCGGCCGCCGCCGCCACGTCCACGTCCTCCCGCACCCGGGGCGGCAGGATGTTGACCGACGCCGCGGAGCTCGTCGTGTCGGCGGCGTCCATGTACACCTCGAACAGTCCCCGGATGACGGCGCGGTGCCCGTGGCGCTGGGTCGCGAGGTTCGGTCGCTCGATGACGTAGAACCAGGTGAGCTCCTTGAGGACGTCCACCTCGAGCCGGATCTCCGGGGGGATGTCCAGGCGCCAGCCCGCGGCGGTGGGGACGAGCGCGGTCGACTGGACGTAGCGGTGGATGAGGACCGAGCAGAAGGTCCGCAGCCGGGTCCGGTGCTCCGAGGTGCCCTGGAACGGCTCCCAGATGCCGAGCAGGCTGCGCACGGCCTTGAGCGAGCGGGCGATGTCGTCGAGGCGGGCGAGGCGGCCGTGCGAGCGCCACCGGGCGTGGACCCAGGCGGCGAACTCCCCCCGGGCCCGGGAGCTGACGGCGAGGCGGTCCAGGGGGACGAGCCCGGCGCGGAACAGGTCCTCGATGTCGTGCACCGCGTAGGTGATGTCGTCCGCCCAGTCCATGACGAGGGCCTCGAGGCTGAGCGGCTCGCCGGGGGCGGGCAGCGGGTCGCCGGGGGCCAGCCGCTTGGCGAAGCGGAAGTCCGCCAGCTCGGAGGAGTAGGCGCCCCACTTGATGACACCGAGCGGATGGTCCGGATGCCGCAGCCACGGGTACTTGAGGATCGCCAGCAGGGTGGCGCGGGTGAGGTTGATCCCGACGAACCGGGCCTGGCTGCGGGAGATCCGGGTGACGATCCGGAAGGACTGGGCGTTGCCCTCGAAGCTGTCCTCGGGGTCGTGCGGTTCCAGCAGCCGCTGCAGTTCCTGCTCACCGACATGGCCGAACGGCGGGTGGCCGAGGTCGTGGGCCAGCGCGGCCGCCTCCGCGACGTCGGGCGAGAGCGGCGGGTCCGCCAGGCCCTCCCGAGCGGCGGCCGCGCGGCCCTGGTCGGCCAGCTTCTCCGCGAGGCGGCGGGCGACCTGCGCGACCTTGATCGTGTGGGTGAGGCGGTTGTGGTAGACGTGCCCCTCCAGCGCCGAGATCACCTGGGTGACGCCGGCGAGACGCCGGAAGGCGTCGGTGTAGACAAGGCGGTCGCGGTCGCGCTGGAACGACGAGCGGGCGTCGGCGCGCTTGTCGGGGTGGCGCCGCTCGGCGCGCAGAGGGCTTTCGGCCTCCGTCACGGAGCGAGGGCGGGCGCCTGCACCGAGGCGAGGGTCACCCGGAAGCCCGTGTCGAGCTCCCAGCGGTGGTCCCCGAGGCCCTGGGCGAGCGCCGCGGCGGCGTCGTCGCCCGAGATCCCCTGATCGGTCAGTTCGGAGACGAGGAAGGAAGCGTCCACCCCGTCGGGCCGCTCCTCGAGGAGCCGCTCGATCCGGTCGATGATGGAGCTCAGGCTCTCCACGTCCCTCCCTCTCGCCGCGCGGGCAACCGTGCGCGGGCCTGCGCCTGACCACCCACCCGACAGAGAAGTGTACGTCCTCGGCGGCCGCCGCGGCAGCCCGCACGCGCCCGCGACGTCCGGGTCCTCTGACAGAGTGTGCCCACGTGCCCGGGGGGACTGCCGGCCCCCGCGGCCCCGCTCCCACGGAGGACCCATGAGCTCGGAGTCCAGCCTCGACCTCTCGACCAGTCCCGTCCCGCAGGCCGCCGCCGGGACCGCGCCCGAGGTCGCCGACGACCTGGTCCTCACCCCGCCCGCCCCGGTCAAGCCGGTCCCGACCGAGAAGGCCGCGACCATGCTGCCGCTGGCCGACTCCACGGCGACCGCGCTGGCCGAGCGGGCCCGCGGCTTCGTCACCGGGCTCGCGGCCATGGACCCGCGCTCGCCGGACTTCGCGAAGAAGGTCGACGACATCTCCAAGCTCGGCAACCCCGAGATCCGGGCCTCGTCCCAGGTGTCCAACCGGATGCTCGACCGCCCGGTCGCGACGCTCAAGGGCGCCCGGGGCGAGGTCGACGACTCCCAGCGCCGGGTCGCCGACACCCTGCTGGACCTGCGCCGCCAGGTCGAGGACCTGGACCCGGCGAAGAACGACGTCAGCGGCGTCAAGCGGCTGCTGGGGCTGATCCCGTTCGGCGACAAGCTGCGGGACTACTTCGCCAAGTACCAGTCGGCGCAGGGCAACCTGGACCGGATCGTCCAGGCCCTGCTCTCCGGCCAGGACGAGCTGCGCAAGGACAACGCGGCGATCGAGGGCGAGAAGAAGAACCTCTGGGACATGATGCACCGGCTGCAGGAGTACGCCGTGCTCGCCGCCAGCCTCGACGCCGCCCTCGAGGAGCACATCGCCCAGGTCGAGGCGACCGACCCCGAGAAGGCGAACCAGCTGAAGTCCGACCTGCTGTTCGCGGTCCGCCAGAAGCACCAGGACCTGCTGACCCAGCTGGCCGTCGCGGCCCAGGGCTACCTGGCGCTCGACCTCGTCCGCAAGAACAACCTGGAGCTCATCAAGGGCGTCGACCGGGCGAGCACGACGACCGTCGCCGCCCTGCGGACCGCGGTCATCGTCGCCCAGGCGCTGGCCAACCAGAAGCTCGTCCTGGACCAGATCACGGCGCTCAACACGACGACGTCCAACCTCATCGTCGCCACCAGCCAGATGCTCAAGCAGCAGACCGGCGCCATCCACGAGCAGGCGGCCTCGTCGACGGTGTCGATCGAGGCCCTGCGCGAGGCGTTCGACAACATCTACGAGACGATCGACACGATCGACACCTTCAAGGCCCAGGCCGTCGACAACATGGCGGTGACGGTCGACGCGCTGCAGACCGAGATCCGCCGGGCCGGGGAGTACCTGGAGCGGCAGCGGGTCGCCGAGAACGCGCCGCGGATCTGAGGACCGGCCGGGGGCGGGGGACAATGCCGCGGTGAGGTCCCCCGCCGCCCGTGCCGTCGTCGTCGGTCTCGTCTGCGGGCTGGCGGTCGTCGGCCTGCACGTCGGTCTCGTCGCGGCCGGGACCAGCGGGCTGGGGTTCCTGTGGCCGCTGGCCGCGGTGGCCGGGTTCGCGGCCGGGGCGTTCCTCGGCGGGCGGCGCCGGGCCGACCTGCACGTCGGCCACGGCGAGGTCGAGACGGCCCAGCTGCGGCGCGACCTGGAGGCGTTGCGGGCCCGGGTCCGCCGCCACGGGGGACGGCTGCCGGGCGAGGTCCAGCGGCGCTCCCGCGACCTGCTCGCCACGCTCGACCTCATCCTGCAGCGCGCGGAGCACCTGAGCGGTGACCACGAGGCGCTGCACGTCGTCGGCCGCACCATCCGGGACTACCTGCCGACCAGCCTCGAGACCTACCTCAACCTGCCGCGGGCGTTCGCCATGCAGCGGCGGATCGACGGCCGGCGCACCGCCTACGAGGAGCTCGTCGCCCAGCTCACCCTGCTGCAGACGGAGCTGTCCCGGGTCGCGGACGCGGTGTACCAGGGGCAGGCGCGCTCGCTCAGCGACCAGAGCCGCTTCCTGGAGGAGAAGTTCCGCCGCTCCGAGCTCGACCTGGAGTGACGACCGAGTCACCGGACCGGCACCCCGCCGCTCCTGCGGACGGCGACGCCCCGAATGTCCTTGACGTGCGGAACGTCGGACGGTTCGCTCCGTGGGTCCTGCCCGCTCGCCCAGGAGGCGTGATGTCGTTCCCCGAGTCCATCCGGACGGTCCTCACCAAGTACGCCGTCTTCACCGGGCGCGCCCGCCGCTCGGAGTACTGGTGGTTCGCCCTGTTCCTGTTCCTCCTCCAGATCGTCACCTCGATCGTCGACAACGTGGCCGGGACGACCGTCGGCGAAGGGGTCACGGGCACCGGGGTCATCACGTCACTCGTCGGCCTCGCCCTGCTGCTGCCGAGCCTCGGGGTCCAGATCCGCCGGCTGCACGACACGGGCCGCAGCGGCTGGTGGGTCCTCATCGGGCTGATCCCCCTCGTCGGGGCGATCGTCCTCATCGTGTTCAGCGTCCAGGACGGCCACCCGGGCGAGAACGCGCACGGCCCCAACCCCAAGGGCCTCGGCGCGACGCCGCTCACGGCCTGATCGTCCACCCGGGGCCGCTCGTCCCGCCGCGCGCGGACGGGCGGTCCCTGGCACGCTCGGGCGGTCCCCCGGAGGTCGCCCGTGCCGTTCCCCGCGTCCCTGCCCGCGATCGAGATCACCAGCCCGGACGTCGTCTACCTCGTCGCGGGCCTCGGCCTGCTGCTGGCCGCCGTCCTGCCGCGGCTGCTGCGCGGGCGCGCGGTGTCGGCCGCCATGGCGTTCGCCGGGGTCGGGCTGGGGGTCGGGCTGCTGCCGATCCCGTTGCCCGACGTCAACCCGTTGACCCAGGGCGAGATCGCGGAACGGCTCACCGAGATCACCGTCATCGTCGCGATCATGGGGGCGGGGCTGTCGATCGACCGTCCGCTCTCGTGGCGGCGGTGGGGCACCACGTGGCGACTGCTCGCCATCACGATGCCGCTCACCATCGCTGCGATCACGGTTCTGGGGTGGGGCCTCATGGGCCTGGCGCCGGCGGCCGCGGTGCTGCTGGCCGCCGTCCTGGCGCCGACCGACCCGGTGCTGGCCGGCGACGTCCAGCTGGAGGGACCCGGCGAGGGCAGCGACGACGAGGTCAGGTTCGGCCTCACCAGCGAGGCCGCCCTCAACGACGGGCTGGCGTTCCCGTTCGTCTACCTCGCCGTGTTCCTCGCGGCCGACGTGTCGTTCGCCGAGGGGGCGGTGCGCTGGCTCGGCTGGGAGTTCCTGGGCAAGATCGTCGTCGGGGCGGCGGTGGGCGCCGGGATCGGCTGGGTGCTGTCCCGGCTGGCGTTCCGGCTGGGCTCACAGTGGTCGCCGCGCTACGGCCACGCCAGCGAGGCGGTCATCGTCCTGGCAGCGGTGTTCCTCGCCTACGGCGCCGCCGAGGCCGCCCAGGGGTACGGGTTCCTCGCCGTCGCGGCCGCCGCGCTGGTGGGCCGGCAGTACGAGCGGGACCACGAGTACCACCAGGTCCTCCACACCTTCACCGAGCAGATCGAGCGGCTGCTGACCCTGGGTCTGCTGCTGCTGTTCGGCGTGGCCTGTGCCCAGGGCCTGCTGGCGGACCTCACGTGGCAGGGGGCCTTGACCGGGGTCGCGCTGGTGCTGGTGCTGAGGCCGCTGGCCGGGTGGCTGGGACTGCTCGGCTCGCGGACCGGGTCCGGCCAGCGCGCCGCCCTGGCGTTCTTCGGCGTGCGCGGCATCGGATCGCTCTACTACCTCGCCTACGCCGCCGGCGAGGAGCGCTTCCCGGAGACCGACGAGCTGTGGGCGACCGTCGGCTTCACCATCCTGCTGTCGATCGTGGTTCACGGCGTCCTGGCGACCCCGGCCATGGAGCGCCTCGACCGCGCCCACGGCGGACACCGCGACCGCCCGGCGGACGCCTGACCCCGGCCCACCCGTGACCCCCCGACCCCCGACCCCGACCCCCCGACCTTGACCCCCCGACCTTGATCGAACTCGTGCCACGTCAGGTTTCGAGCCGGGCGAACCTGCGCTCACATGAGTCCGATCTTCCTCCACCCGGCGAACCTGCGCTCGCATGAGTTCGATCATTCGATCGACGCGCCGGGGTCTCGTCCACAGGGCCATGACCGGGCGGTCGTCCACAGGTCGGGGCACGGTCGCCGGCACGCGGTCGCGGGTCCGATCACGGTGGGGCCATGCTCAGGCACGAGCTCCCGGTGTCGCTCCGCTGCGGCCCGTTCAGCACGTCCGCCGGCGTCGCGGCCGTGGGGCGGGGAGCCCTCTACGGGCCCGGGTACCGTCGGGTCCGTCGAGGGGTCCACGTCGCCGCGACCGAGCCACGGACCCACCTCACGCTCATCCGGTCGATCCGCGAGAGCGCCGGTGACCTGCCCGTCCTGCTCGGGCCCAGTGCCGCGTACGCGCTCGGCTGCGAACTGGCCGGTGACGAGGACCCGGTCCACGTCGCCATGGGCCGCACCCGCGGCGGGCGAGCCGACGCCACGGTCGTGGCCCATCGGCACGACGTCGCCGCCGACGACGTCGTCCTGACCCGGTGGGGCCCCGCGACCTCGCCCCGGCGGACCGCCGTCGACCTGGCGCGGGGGGTGGGGACGCACGAGCTCGGCGAGCACGCCCGGGTGGCCTGGCTCGACGCACTCCTGAGGGTCACCGGACTGGCGGCCGCGGACCTCCTCGACGATGTCCGGCGACGGTCCCGGATGCCCGGTCTTCCGGTCGCCAGGCGGGTGATCACCCGGGCCCGGGACGGTGTCGACTCGGTGAAGGAGACCGAGTTGCGGCTGCTCGTGGTGGACCGGGGCTTCGTCGAGCCGTCGGTCCAGGCGCCCGTGAGGACGATGCAGGGGCGGATCGTGGCACTGCTCGACCTCGGGTGGGAGGAGCAGCGACTCGGGCTGGAGTACGACGGCGCGGTCCACCGGGAGTCCCGACAGCACAGCAAGGACCTGCGCCGGCACAACCGGATCCGGGGGCGCGGCTGGACCGTGCTGCAGGTGGACAGGTCCGGTCTCGCCGAACCCGACGAGTGGCTCGGCCAGCTGGCCGAGCTCGGAGCTCCCCGTCACGCGTGATCCAACTCATGCCACATCAGATTCCCAGCCGGTGAACCATGCGCTCGCATGAGTTGGATCTCCGTACACCCGGTGAACCTGCACTCGCATGAGTTCGATCTCCGTCGGGTGCGGCCGGCGGCCCGTCACCTCCCCGGCGGACGGCGGGCGTCACTCGGGTGACCCGCCCGGGGGCTCGATGGGAAGGACGGCCTGGAAGCGGGTACCGCCGGGCCAGGACTCCAGGCGGAGGTCGCCGCCGTGCCGCTCCACAACGATCCGGCGGGAGATGTCGAGCCCCAGCCCGGTGCCCTGGCCCACGGGCTTCGTCGTGAAGAACGGCTCGAAGATCCGCCGCCGCAGGTCCTCGGGCACGCCCGGACCGGTGTCACCGACCTCGACGACGACGCACCGGTCCTCGCGGAACGTACGGACCGTGAGGGTGCCGGACCCCGCCATCGCGTCCACCGCGTTGTCCACGAGGTTCGTCCACACCTGGTTGAGCTCCGCGGGGTAGGCGGGGATCCGCGGCAGCCCCCGGTCGTAGTCCCGCTCGACCCGGACCCCGTCGAGCTTCGTCGTCAGCATGACCAGCGTCGACTCCAGCCCCTCGTGGACGTCGGTCTCCTGGTACGGGGCCCGGTCCAGCTGCGAGTACTGCTTGGAGGCGGCGACCAGCGACGAGATCCGGGAGGTCGCCTCGTCGATCTCGTTCATGAGCAGCTCGGTCTCGAGCGTGTAGACGATCCACCGGACCCCGCCCTCGAGGTGGGTGCCGGGGATCGCCGCCGCCACGTCCTCGAGGAACTCCTCCGCCACTCCCGCCTGGACGAGGATCGGCGCGAGGTCCCAGGCGCCCTCGACCCCGTGGTCCTCCAGCCACTCCCCCACGGCGTCCTCGGCGTCCGAGGCCTCCATCGGGGTGAGCCGGGGCGCGGCGGCGATCCCCGACACGGCCTGCTCCTGCAGCGCCGTCAGGGCCCGCAGCGTGCCGGCGTCGACGGCACCCCCGGCCAGCGAAGCCAGCTTGTGGCGCATGGCGGCGACCCGCTCCCGCAGCCGGGAGGTGGCGCGCACCGCGGCGGCGGCCGGGTTGTTGAGCTCGTGGGTCAGCCCCGCGGAGAGCTGGCCCAGCGCGATCAGCCGCTCCCGCTGCCCGACGATGGCGTCGCTGTTGCGCAGCCCGAAGAACAGGCCCTCCAGCAGGTGGACCGCCATCGGGAACCACTCGCGGACCGCCTCGGCGAACTCGGTCGCGGCCAGCGCGAAGAACCGGCTGTCGGCGATCGCCGTCATCGAGTTCGAGTACCGCCGGTCGGTCAGCCCCGACACGTACGCCTGGGTCGCCCCGGCGTAGGCCCCGCGATGCGCGCTGCGGACCAGGTCGACGTCGGTGTCGCGGACCCGGCGGAACAGCCGGATCTCGCCCTCGAGCAGCACGACGAACAGCTCGGCGGGCTCGCCCTCGCGGTACACCGCGGAGCCCGCGGGCACCTCGACCACCCAGCCCCGCTCGGCCAGCCGCTCCCGCTGCTGCGGGGACAGGCTCTCGAAGAGGAACAGGTCGGCGAGCTCGGCCGCGGTGAGCCGCGGCGCCCCCGTGGGAGCCGTCGCCGTCACGCCTGCCCCAGGAACCGGTGGACCAGGGTGACCGCCAGCGCGCCCTCGCCGACCGCCGCCGCGACCCGCTTGACCGAGCCGCCGCGGACGTCGCCGGCCGCGAACACGCCCGGGACGCTGGTCTCCAGCAGGTAGGGCTCGCGGTCCAGCGGCCAGCCGCGGGGCCGGCTGCCGTCGGCCTCCGGTCCGGTGGCGACGAACCCGTCGGCGTCGCGGTGGACCTCCGGCGGCAGCCAGCCGGTGTCGGGCCGGGCGCCGATGAACACGAAGACATGACCCGTGTCGAGGGTCTCCAGCGCCCCGTAGTCCTTGCGCCGGATGTCGACCTGCTGCAGCCGGCCGTCCCCGCGGCAGGCCACGACCTCGCTCCGGGGGCGGACGTGGACGGAGTCGATCGCGTCGATCTGCTCGATGAGGTACTGGGACATCGAGGCGCCCAGCCCGTCGCCGCGGACCACGATGCTCACCCGCTCCGCGTAGCGGGACAGGAACACCGCGGCCTGGCCCGCCGAGTTCGCCCCGCCCACCACGACCACGTGCTCGCCGCCGGTGTCCAGGCCCGCGGTGGCGGACGACCCGTAGTACACCCCGCGCCCGGCCAGGTCGTCGGCACCGGTCGCCGGCAGCCGCCGGTAGGACACCCCGGTGGCGAGGATGACGGACTGGGCGGCGATCCGGCGGCCGTCGGCCAGGCACAGGGTCCGGCGCCCGCCCTCGACGCTCATGCCGGTGACCGTGCAGGCGGTCAGCAGCTCCGCGCCGAACTTCACGGCCTGCCGCCGGGCCCGCTCGGTCAGCTGCGACCCGCTGATCCCGTCCGGGAAGCCGAGGTAGTTCTCGATCCGCGAGCTCTCGCCGGCCTGGCCGCCGACCGCACGCCCCTCCAGCAGCACCGTCGACAGGCCCTCGGAGGCCGCGTAGACGGCGGCACCGAGGCCGGCCGGGCCGCCGCCGACCACCGCGACGTCGTAGAAGTCCTCGGACGGCACGGTGGTGAGACCGACCCGGGCGGCCAGTTCCGGCAGCGTCGGCGCGACCAGGGCCTCGCCCGCGGAGGTGAGGACGACCGGCAGCTCGGAGCCGTCGACGCCGGCCACGGCCAGCCAGCGGCGCCCCTCGGGCTGGTCCGAGGCGTACCAGAGGTAGGACACGCCGCTGCGGGCGAGGAAGCTGCGCGCCTCGTGGGAGGCCTGCGACCACCGGTGGCCGACCAGCCGCGTCTCCGGCTCGGGCGGGCGCTCGTGGGCGGCCCGCC
>JBHJOJ010000027.1:0-5882 GCA_050329835.1 Kineosporiaceae bacterium
TGGGAGAAGCGCACGCTGGCGAACGAGATCCCGGTCTGGGACCCGAGCATCTGCATCGACTGCGGCAAGTGCGCGATCGTCTGCCCGCACGCCGCCATCCGGTTCTCGATCCTCGACGCCGCCGAGCTGGCCGGCGCGCCCGACGGGTTCCGCAGCAAGGACCACAAGAGCCGCGGCCTGCCCGGGGCGAAGGTCGTCGTTCAGGTCGCCCCGGACGACTGCACCGGCTGCGGGGTGTGCGTCGACGTCTGCCCGGCGCACTCCCGGACCGAGGTCAGGCACAAGTCGATCAACATGTCGCCGATCGGCGACCACCTGGACCGCGAGCGGGCGAACCTGGACTTCCTCCTCGGGGTCCGCCCGCTCGCCGCCGCTTCCGCGGACCCGAAGGACGCCAAGTCGTCCCAGTCCCGCACCCCGCTGTTCGAGTTCTCCGGGGCCTGCGCCGGGTGCGGGGAGACCCCGTATCTCAAGCTGCTGAGCCAGCTGGTCGGCGACCGGCTGCTGGTCGCCAACGCGACCGGGTGCTCCTCGATCTATGGCGGGAACCTGCCGACGACGCCGTGGACCGTGGACGCCGACGGCCGTGGGCCGGCGTGGGCGAACTCGCTGTTCGAGGACAACGCCGAGTTCGGGCTCGGGTTCCGGCTGGCTGCGGACCGGCTGCACGCCCGGGCGAGATCGCTCGTCGCCCGGCTCGCCCCGCGGATCGGCGAGGACCTGGCCGCGGACATCCTCGGCGCGCCCGTCGGGCACACCGACGAGGCGGTCGCGTCGCAGCGGGAGCGGGTGGCCCGGCTCCGCGAGCGCCTCGCCGGCCTCGCTGGCGACGCCGACGGCGGGGTCGCGGACGCGGCGGCCGAGCTTGAGGGGATCGCCGACGATCTGACCCGCCGCAGCATCTGGATCGTCGGCGGCGACGGCTGGGCCTACGACATCGGCTCGGCCGGCCTCGACCACGTGCTCGCCAGCGGCCACGACGTCAACGTCCTGGTCCTCGACACCGAGGTGTACTCCAACACCGGCGGCCAGGCGTCGAAGGCGACGCCGCGGGGGGCCGTGGCGAAGTTCGCGGCCCACGGCAAGGGCACCGGCAAGAAGGACCTCGGGCTGATCACCATGTCCTACGGCAACGTCTACGTCGCCCACATCGCGCTCGGCGCCGACGAGCGGCAGACGATCAAGGCCCTGCGCGAGGCCGAGGCCCACCCCGGGCCCTCGCTCGTCATCGCCTACTCCACGTGCATCGCCCACGGCTTCGACATGCGCGACTCGATGGGTCACATGCGTGACGCGGTCCGCTCCGGCCACTGGCCGCTGTACCGGTACGACCCGGCGGCCGAGCGGCCGTTCCACCTCGACAGCAAGGCCCCGACCATGCCGCTGCGGGAGTTCGCCGCGTCGGAGGCGCGCTTCGCGATGCTCGCCCGCACCGCGCCGGAGGAGTTCGCCCGGCTGATGTCGGCGGCGGAGGACGACGCCCGCGAACGCTGGCGCTACTACGAGGAGCTGGCGGGCCTGGAGCGAGTGGCGCCGCGACTGCCCGTCCCGGGCGGCGCGGGCGGGTCTGAGGAGGAGTCGTGACGGATCTCAGCAGCAGGTACCTCGGGCTGACACTGCGCAGCCCGCTGGTGGCGTCGTCATCCCCGCTCACCGGGGATCTCGACTCGCTGCGGCGGCTGGCCGACGCGGGCGTCGGCGCCGTCGTGCTGCCGTCGCTGTTCGAGGA
This sequence comes from Kineosporiaceae bacterium, assembly GCA_050329835.1. Lineage (GTDB taxonomy): Bacteria > Actinomycetota > Actinomycetes > Actinomycetales > JBBAYJ01 > JANNOG01. The sequence goes on from JBHJOJ010000027.1 coordinate 1,730, forward strand.
GCAGTTGATCCACGACGCGCTGCAGCTCGACGCCCTGTTCGAGGAGACGTCGGCGTTCCACGCCGAGGCCGAGTCGTACTTCCCCAGCGTCCAGGACATCGACGTCGGCGACCGGGAGTACCTGCGCCTGGTCGAGTCCGCCCGGGCGGCGCTCGACGTCCCGGTCGTCGCCAGCCTCAACGGGATCACCCCGGGCGGGTGGGTCGACCACGCCCGGCGCCTCGCCGAGGCCGGGGCGGACGCCATCGAGCTCAACATGTACGCGATGGCGACCGACCCCGCGGTCGCCGGCACCGACCTCGAGGGCCGCCAGCTCGACCTGGTCGCCGAGGTCCGGGCCGCGGTGACCGTGCCGCTCGCCGTCAAGCTGTCGCCGTTCTACTCCTCCGTGGCCCACCTGGCGGCGCAGCTGGTCGAGGCCGGGGCGGACGGGCTGGTCCTGTTCAACCGCTTCTACCAGCCCGACCTCGACCTCGAGACCCGCCAGGTGGTCCCGCGGCTCGTGTTGTCGACGCCGGACGAGCTGCGGCTGCCGCTGCGCTGGGTGGCGCTGCTCAGCGGGCGCCTCGACGCCTCGCTGGCGGTGACCACCGGGGTGCACTCCGGGGTGGACGCGGCGAAGGCCCTGCTGGCGGGGGCCGACGTGGCCATGATGGCCTCGGCGCTGCTGCAGCACGGCCCACAGCACGTGCGGCGGGTGGAGTCCCGGCTGGTGGAGCTGATGGCCGAGTACGGCTGGACCTCCGTCGAGGAGCTGCGCGGCAGCTACCGGCGCGAGTCCGTCGCCGACCCCGTGGGCTGGGAGCGGGCCAACTACCTGTCGGTGCTGGCCTCGTGGGCACCCCGACAGTCGGTCGGCCCGGCAGCGGCCTCCCGGGCGGTCGGCTGAGCGGCGACGCGCTCGCGGTAGACGGTCACCGGGTCGCCCCTGCGGCCAGTTGCCGGCGCCGCAGCTCGTAGCGCTCGCGGATCCCGGGCAGCTCGTCGAGATACCGCAGGCGCACGTCGACCTGCCAGTCGATGCGTTGCAGGTCCGCGGCCTCGTCGGCGATGTACAGCGGTCGTCCCCACATCGCCGCCCGACCGGCCAGCCACAGGGGGGCACGGTTCAGGACCACGAGGTCGACACCCGCCGGGACCGGTACCTGCCAGGCGTCCGGCGGTGTCCCGTCCCACCAGGCGGCGACGTCGAGGTCGCTGTTCGCGCGAGCAGCGGACCCGGGTCCGTCCGTCCCTGCCCGGCTGCCGAAGACGAGGGCGAATCGTGCCCCGGCGGCGGCCATCGCTACCGCAGCAGCCGACTCGAGATCCGGGTCACCGCTCGTCACGTCGTCGAGTCTGGCATCCATGGGACGGTGGTCGCCGCGAGCGCGCGCGGTCAGAAGTACCAGCCTGACGGGATCCACGGCCCCGGTGGCAGCGGCATGCCCGAGACGAACAGCGGCCCGGTCGGCGCCACGGGCAGCCGGGCGGTCAGCGCGACCCGGACCGCCCAGTCCTGCTGCGCGGTGAGGTGCCACACCGAGGCCTTGCCCTCGGTCTCGGCCAGGAACCGCCACAGCAACCCGCTCGCCGTGGCCTCGTCGGTCGCTCCCAGCATGGACAGCCGACCGCCGCGGCTCACGGCGTAGCCGCGGCCGGTGCCGCGGTCGGCGACCCACATCCGCGCGCCCGCCGACAGGAGGAACTCGACGTCCTCGGCCCGGGACGCGCGCAGGCCGGCGTCGACCTCGGCGACGAGGTCGAGGTCGGACGCCGTCCCGGGCCGTCCCGGGAGATCGGCGGGCAGCGTGCTCCGGTCGACCGTGCCCTCGGCTTCGACCGCCGGGTGGATGGCCAGGCCGGCACCCGAGTACCGCCGCAGCGCCCGCGGGTCGAGCGAGGTGAGGATCATCCGCACCGCGGCGTCCTCGGCGTAGGTGAGCGCCGCGTCCAGCAGCCGCCGACCGATGCCACGACTCTGGGCCGACGGGTGGACGAAGAGCATCGCCAGGCCCCAGAAGTCGTCGCGGCGGACCGCCTCGGCCATGCCGACGACCGTGCCGGCCTCCGCAGCCACCCAGGACCCGCAGGCGTCGCGGCCGACGAAGCGGGTAGTCGCCAGGCGCATGAACGCGCGTTCCGCCTCGGACGGAGTCTCCGGCTCCCGACCCCGGCTCCGCTCGTCCGCGGCGTCGGCCGCCTCCACCACGCCGGCCACGGCGTCGATGTCGTCGAGGGTCATGGGCTGGACGTCGATGCTCACCGGGACAGCATGCAGTAGCGACGGCGGGCCTTCGAGCGGCGCAGACGGGCGAGGGCCCGGAACTCCTCTCGGCCGGCGGTTCCCTGTGGCCGGGTCGACGATGAATGACTCGCGCGAGCCGGAGTCGTCTTCCACCATCCAGATGGCCACGCCGCGGACATGGCGGTCACGGCGGCGCCGGTGACCGCCGGGTCGTCGCCGAAGTGGCGCCGGTGGTCGCCGATCGGCCGGTTGGCGGTGCCCGCGGGCACCACGTCGGCGACCGGCGCGAGGTTCATCGTGACTCCGGCCGCGGCGAGCTCGTCCCCCACCCGCCGCCAGGTCGCGACGAGGCGGTCCCGAGGCCAGCGGCCCTGCTCGGCCGCCAGCGGTCCGACTCGGTCCTGGCCCTCGTGGAGTCCGCTCCTGACGCCGGGTCCGGCACGGGACGCCGGAGAGCCGTTGGTCCCGGCGGGTCGGACGCCCTCCCCGTCAGGCTGAGGGCATGGCCCCCGTGGCGCTCGGCACCGCGACGACCGCATACCGGCCGCGCGTGACAGCGGGCCGTGACGAGTCAGGGAGGTCATGATGAAAGCACAGGTAGGGGACCGGGTCCTGGTCCAGGCGGCGCACGTCGACGAGGCGGTGCGCGACGGGGAGGTCGTCGAGGTGCACGGCCCCGACGGCGAGCCGCCGTACCTCGTCCGGTGGTCCGTCGACGGGCACACGTCGCTCTTCTTCCCCGGCCCGGACGCCCGGGTCCATCACCACGAGAGCGGCGAGGCAGGTCAGGAGGCGGCCACCGGGCGCGGGTGACGCAGCCCCGGGTGGCCGTGGGCCGAGAGGTGGCGGCGCAGCGTCGCCCATGACAGGGCGATGACGGTCGCCACCAGCGGCCACGACAGAGCGACCCGCGCGATGCCCAGCGCGACGACCGCCCCCGACAGCCACAGCGAACCGAACACCACGGTGCGCAGGCCGTACGAGCCGACCCACCACCAGCTCGCCCGCTGGTAGCCGGCCAGCAGCGCCGGGTCCTGCCGCCATGCCCGGCCCTGGCGCAGGACGGCGGCCACCACCAGGCCGAGGAAGGGCCGGCGGAACCAGATCGACACCGTCCACGCCAGCCCGGAGGCGACGTTGGCGAGCAGCTGGACCAGGAAGAAGTCCTCCGCGCGGCCGGTCCGGGCGGCCACGAGCGCGCCGACCAGCACACCCGTGAGCCCGAGCAGCGCCCCTCGGGGCTGGCGCCGGCCGAGCAGGCGCCAGGCCGCGACCACCACGGCGACCCCGACCGCCGCCCCGATCGCCCAGCCCAGGTCGCGCCCGCCGGCGAGCCATCCGGCCGCGAAGCCTGCGGCGGGCAGGCTGGCGTCCAGGGCGCCCGAGCGGCCGCCGAGCAACTCGGCCAGCGTCGGTTCGGCGGGGGCGTTGCCCCCGGTGTCCGGCTCAGCCTCGACGGCGGGGTCGGCGGGGGAGGTCACCCGAGCATGATGCGGTCCCCGGGCATGGGGGCGTCAGGACCTTGGGCCGAGCCGCGGTCCCGGTTTCTGGTGGCGTCGGTCACGGTCCGGGCGTCAGCAGCTCGTCGGCCAGACCGGCCAGCTGGTCGTCGGTGAGCCGCGCCGCGTCGCCCAGGGCCCAGCCCAGGTTCCCGGTGACCTCGATCATGACGAGACCGAGCATCCGCTGATAGCCGACGACCACCGGGTACAGCTCCCCGGGAGTCAGGTCGCCGAACGGGCCGTCCCCGGACCGCCGCCGGAACTGCTCCGCGATGCCGTCGGGCAGCGAGTCGTCGTCGCGGACTCGCAGCCGCCCGGCGTCCCGAGCGGCGGCGAAGACCTCGAGGAACACGCCCCCGAACCGCTGGGCCGCTGCCGTGGTGGGTCCCGCCTCCGGTGCCCGGTAACCGTGCACCGGGAAGCC
>JBHJOJ010000028.1:0-9888 GCA_050329835.1 Kineosporiaceae bacterium
CCCGCCGGTGGCGCCCCTGCCGGCACGCCACCGCAGGTTCCGGCGGCCGGGCCCCGGGCCGGGCGTGACGCCGCGCGGGCGGCGGGACGGCGACCGGCCCCCGCCACGGTGGACGCCACCGACGCCCGGGTGCCGGAGCCCGAGACCGCCCGCTAGGCCCAGGGGTGCCGGCCACGGCTGGAGAGCCCACGGCGGGAGACACCACGGCCGGGGAGGTCACAGCCGGAGGCACCCCGGCCGGAGACCAGTTGACCCTGCCGGGTGTGCCCGGTCGGCCGGACCGACGGGAACCGGCCGGCGGCCCGCCCCGACGCCCCGGCCTCCGGGTCGACGCCTTCCGGATCGGCTTCGTCGGCGCGCTGGGCGTCTTCGCGGCCGTCTTCCTCGTCCAGGCCGTCGTCTCGGCGGGCCAGGTCGTCACGCTGGTCTTCGCCGCCCTCTTCCTCGCCCTGGGGCTCGATCCGCTCGTGGTGCGCCTGGAGCGGTGGGGCCTGCGGCGGGGCGCGGCGGTGGCCGTGGTGTTCGTCCTCCTCGTGGCGGCGGCCACGGCGTTCCTCTGGACCATCGTCCCGGTGGTCATCGAGCAGGCGACCTCCTTCGGCGCGGCCGTGCCCCGCTACATCCGCCGGGTGGAGCAGCTGGAGCAGATCCAGGAGCTCGATCGGCAGTACGGGCTCTTCGAGCGGGTCAACACCGAGCTCGAGCAGCGGCTGACCAGCGGCGAGACCGTGCAGGCCGTCTTCGGTGGGGTCCTCGGGGCGGGGCGGGCGGTGGTCACGGGGATCTTCAGCGTCGTCACCGTCCTCATCCTCACGCTGTACTTCCTGGTGTCGCTGCGGCCCATGACCCACGGCCTCTACCGGCTGGTCCCGGCCTCGCGGCGGGGACGGGTCGAGTCGATCGCCACCGAGGCGCAGCGCCGCGTCGGCGGCTACGTCATCGGCCAGCTCGCGGTCGCCTCCCTCAACGGCGCGCTGTCGTTCGTCGTCATGCTGGTCCTCGGGGTGGAGTACGCCGTCGCGCTGGCCTTCGCCGTGGCGGTGCTCGGCCTCATCCCGCTCGTGGGGGCCACGCTCGGGGCGATCCTCGTGGCGGTCGTCACCCTGGTCTCGTCGTTCGGGTCGGCTCCGCCCGACGCTGGCTGGTGGACCGTCTTCGGCGACACGATCCTCCTGGTCGCGTGGTTCGTCTTGTACCAGCAGATCGAGAACTATGCGATCGCTCCGCGGATCTTCGCCCGGTCGGTGGCGGTGCCCGGGACGGTCGTCGTCGTGGCGGCCCTGGTCGGAGGATCCCTGCTGGGACTGCTGGGCGCGCTGGTCGCGGTCCCGGTCGCCGCCGTGATCCTGCTGGTCCTCCACGAGGTGGTCATGCCCCTGCAGGAGGAGCGCTAGGAGCCGCGGACACGGCGACGGGAACGGTCGCCCCCGTCGCCGTCAGCGCCGGCGCGTCCGGTGGCCCCAGCACGCCGTGTGCCAGTGCCGCCGGGAGTCAGCGGCCTCCCCGCCCAGCAGCGGCGCGTCCGCGGGCCAGGCCACGACGTGCGGGGTGGCGGGACGGATCTCCTGGGAGCAGCCGGGGCAGCGGTAGGTCTTCGTCGACGCCGCCCCGGTGAGGCGCCGGACGACCCAGTCGCCGTCCGGGTGACGCTCCACCGCGTCCGCGCGCAGCGGGGGCGGGGACCCACCGCCGGCCGGGCGCGGGCGGCGACGGGAGCGGGCCATGGGCGCCAGTATCGGCCGCTAGGCTCCCCGGCCGTGCGGATCGTGGTCGCCCGCTGCTCGGTGGTGTACCGGGGGCGCCTGGACGCCCGCCTCGCCGAGGCGCGCCGCCTGCTGGTGGTGAAGGCGGACGGGTCCGTGCTCGTGCACGCCGACGGCGGGTCCTACAAGCCGCTCAACTGGATGTCCCCGCCGTGCCGGATCCAGGTGTCAGCGCCCGGCGCGGACGACCCGCCGGGGGCCAGCGCCCGCTGGACGGTCTCCGCCACCCGGGGCGACGACGTCCTCGAGATCACGCTGTTCGAGGTCGACCACGACGTCGAGGTCGACCTCGGGGTGGATCCCGGGCTGGTCAAGGACGGCGTCGAGGCCCACCTGCAGGAGCTGCTCGCCGCCCACCCGACGGCGGTCGGCGGAGGCCTCGGCCTGGTGCGCCGGGAGTACCCGACGGCGATCGGGCCGGTGGACCTGCTGCTGCGCGACAGCGGGGGCGGACACGTCGCCGTCGAGGTGAAGCGCCGGGGCGACATCGACGGCGTGGAGCAGCTGACCCGCTACCTCCAGCTGCTCAATCGGGACGCGCTGCTGGCACCCGTGCGCGGGGTCCTGGCCGCGCAGGAGATCCGCCCGCAGGCCCGGACGCTGGCGACGGACCGCGGCATCGGGTGCGTGGTCGTCGACTACGCCGCGCTGTCCGGCCGCGACGACCCGACCGACCGGTTGTTCTGAAGGGCGGCGGCTCGCCGCCCCCGGTCCCGGTCCCGGGTCAGCCGGAGTCGAGGACGGCGCGGGCGATCGCTGCGTCCGCCGGCCACACCATGACGCGCGGACCTTCGGTCGTCGGGGCCAGCGTGGCCTGGATGTGGTGGTCGAGCAGCCGCCGCCGCAGCATCTCGGCCTCGACGAAGGTGCCGGGGGCGGCCACCGTCTCGAGCATCCCGTAGTCCGTCGGCGCCCCGGGGGCCGAGCGCCGCTCGACCAGCGACGACCCTCGGCTGAACGTCCAGCGGAGCAGCAGCGCGAGCGCGGCGACCGCCAGCAGGGCCACCAGCGGCCCGAAGGCGTAGGAGTAGTTGCCCCAGCTCGGCACGTCGTCAGTGTCCTCCGGGAACGGCGTCCGCGGCACGGTGGGCGGCGACGATGGCCTGCGCGCACGCGCTCATCTCGGCCTCGAACACCTGCTCCGGGTCCAACCGGAGGTAGTCGTGGTCGTACTCGCCGGACACCTCCACCATGACCAGGCCCAGCAGGCGGATCCACCCCCGGGCGAAGAGCTCCCCCAGCGGTTCGGGCAGCGGCGAGAACAGCGTCCCGTCGCCCTCGGCCAGCGGCCCGTCGAGGGCGCGCACGAACAGCGACACGAAGACGGCGCCGAACCGCTCCGCCGCCTCGTGCGCCAGGTGACAGTCGGTGGTGAGGTCCCCGTGGTGGCCGAACATCAGCCTGAACTCGTGCGGATGGGCCACCGACCAGCTGCGGAAGGCCCGGCTGGCCGTCATGAGGTCGTCCCACACGGTCTGCACCGGCGCCGGGGCGGGCACGGGCGCGGGGACCGCGGCGCGCAGCTCGCCGACCAGCTCGTCGAAGAACGACGCCGTCAGCCGGTCGAGCAGGGCGGCGTGACCGTCCACGTACCGGTAGAGAGCCGACGCGGTCATGCCCATCCGCCGCCCGACCTCGCGCAGTGTCAGCAGCTCGGGCCCTCCTGTCACCAGCAGCTCCCGTGCCGTGGTGAGGATCTCCGCCTCCGTGGCCGCCCGGACCCGCTCCCGGCGGCCGGGAAGGGCGGTCCCGACCCCGGCGTCGTCGTCGGCGTTGACAGTGTTCACGTTTGCCATCATAGTTCACTCGCCACCGCGAACAGCGTTCACTCCGGTGACACCCAACCTCGGAGGTTCTCCATGTTGACCACAGTCACCCGCCTGGTCCACCGGCGGCGAGCCGTCGTCCTCGTCCTGTCGGTGTTCCTGCTCGCCCTGGCCGCCGTCAGCGCATTCGCGCTGGGAGGAGGTCTGTTCGGCAAGGCCACCGACGGGGGCTTCGACGACGCGCGCTCGGAGTCCTCGCGGGCGGTGGACGCGACGACGGCCGAGTTCGGCCGCACGGACGTCGACGTCGTGGTCGCCTACACGAGCCCCGGAGCGACCGTCTCCGACCCCGCGTTCGCCGACGCAGTGTCGGACACCCTCGCCCGGGTCGCCGAGAACCCCGCGGTGGAGGAGGTCGTCGACCCGCTGTCCGCCCCCGACCCGGCGGCCACCGGGCTGGTCTCCGAGGACGGCACCACGGTCATTGCCCTGGTCAGGATCGAGGGCGACGACCCGGCCGACCGCTCGGCGACCTACGCCGACGAGGTGGCCGACGACCTCGTCGCCCCGGCCCCGGTCGAGACCCGGCGCGGCGGCCTCGCCGCCGCGAACCAGGACATCGGCGGGCAGGTGAGCGACGACCTGCTGCTCGCCGAGAGCGTCATGGTGCCGATCGTGCTCGTCCTGCTCGTGGTGTTCCTCGGCGGGCTCGTCGCGGGCTCGCTGCCGCTGGCCATCAGCGGCTTCGCCATCGTCGGCGCCTTCGGGGCGATGTCGGTGGTCGGCGAGTTCACCGACGTCAGCATCTTCAGCGTCAACGTGATCACCGCGCTCGGACTGGGCCTGGCCATCGACTACGGCCTGTTCATGGTGGCCCGGTTCCGCGAGGAGCTCACCCCCGGACGCGAGGTCGCCGACGCCCTGGCGACCACCATGGCGACCGCAGGGCGCACCGTCCTGGTCTCGGGGCTCACCGTCGCGATCTCGCTGGCGGCGATGCTGTTCTTCCCCTTCATGTTCGTCCGGTCGCTCGGCACGGGCGCGATCTTCTCCGTCGTCCTCGCGATGCTCGCCGCGCTCACCGTGCTTCCCGCCCTGCTGAGCCTGCTCGGCCGCCGGGTGGACGCCCTCGGCCTGCCCTTCCGGCGCCGCGTCCGGGCGGGCCGGGACTCCACATCGGGGCCGTGGGCCCGCCTCGCCCGCGTGGTCATGCGCCGCCCCGTGGTCGTGATGACCGCCGTGCTCGCGCTGCTGGCCCTGCTCACCGCGCCGATCACCGGCCTGCGGCTCGGCGGCGTCGACGAGCGGGTGCTGCCGGAGCGGGCCGAGAGCCGCCAGGCCGCCGAGCTCGTCGACGACCGGCTCCCGGCCCTCGCCACGGACTCCGTCGAGATCCTGGCTCGCGCCGACGCCGGCGGCACCCTCGCCGAGGCGGAGGTGCAGCGGCTGACGGACGCGGTCGCCGAGCGGGCGGGCGCGACGCCCCGGGTCGAGGCCGCCGACGACCGGGCCGTCCTCCTCTCGGTCCCCCTGCCGGACACGGACCCGTTCTCGGCCGGGTCCCGCGATCTCGTGACCGACCTGAGGGCCCTCGACGTCCCCCGTGGGGAGGTCCTCGTCACGGGCGAGACCGCGTTCTTCGTCGACCGGCTCGACGTCATCACCGAACGGCTGCCGTGGGCCGTCGCGTTCGTCGTCGTCGCGGAACTGCTCCTGCTGTTCTGGGCGTTCGGTTCGGTCCTGCTGCCGGTCAAGGCGGCGGTCCTCAACACGGTGACGATCGCCGCCACCTTTGGTGTCCTGGTGTGGGCGTTCGGCGACGGCAACCTCGCGGGAGTGCTGAACTTCACCGAGACCGGCTTCCTGGAGACCAGCCAGCTCATCGTCATCGTCGCCATCGCCTTCGGGCTCAGCATGGACTACGAGGTGTTCCTGCTGTCACGGATGCGCGAGGAGTGGGACGCCACCGGCGACAACACCGCCGCGGTCGCCCACGGCCTGCAGCGGACCGGCGGCATCGTGACCGCCGCCGCCCTACTGCTCGGTCTCGTGGTGGGCGGGTTCATGCTCGGCGACGTCACGTTCATCCAGATGATCGGCCTCGGGCTCGCCTTCGCGCTGCTGCTCGACGCCACGGTCGTCCGCGGCCTGCTGGTCCCCGCCACCATGCGGCTGCTGGGCCGGGCCAACTGGTGGGCGCCCGGGCCGCTGGCCCGGTGGTGGGAGCGCCACGGCCTGCGGGAGACCGGTGCGCCGGCCGCGACGCCCGGCGCACCGGGCCCAGGGGCGGACACGGCACCCAGGACCCCCGACTTGGTCGGCTGACGCGGCGACGTCCGGAACCAAGATCGCAACCTGCGGAGGGTCGCGCATGATCGAACATGTCTCGATCATGCGCAGCCCTCCGCAGACACGGATCATCGGCGGACCGGGGACCGACGAAGCGGGGCCACTCACCTAGGCTGTCCCCGTGGTCACGCTCTCGCGCATCTACACGAGGACCGGCGACGACGGGACCACCGCGCTGGGGGACATGAGCCGCACGTCCAAGACCGACCCGCGGCTCCTCGCCTTCGCCGACGTGGACGAGGCGAACTGCGCGATCGGCGAGGTCGTCGCGGGCGGGGCGCGCGAGCACCTGCCGGAGCAGGCGGTGGCCCTGCTGGTCAGGGTCCAGAACGACCTGTTCGACGTGGGCGCCGACCTGTGCACCCCGCTGCGCCCGGACCCGGCGCACCCGCCGCTGCGCCTCACCGACGCCTACGTCGCCGACCTCGAGTCCGCGATCGACGCTCACAACGACGCGCTGCCGCCCCTGCGCTCGTTCGTCCTGCCCGGGGGGACCCCCACCGCGGCCCGCCTGCACACCGCCCGCACGGTCGCCCGGCGGGCGGAGCGGGCGACCTGGGTGGCGATCGACCGGTACGGGACGCGGGCCCAGGACCCGGCTGAGGGCCCCGGCGGGGTCAGCCCCCTGACGGCGCGCTACCTCAACCGGCTGTCGGACCTGCTGTTCGTTCTCGCCCGGGTGGCCAACGGCGGCGAGGACGTCCTGTGGGCCCCCGGAGGCGGACGGGCACCGGTCCCGGAGGACGCACCACCACCGGCCTGACGGCCCGGATGCCCGGATCCGGCCGCCGGCCTGCTCAGGCGACGCTGATGCCCCGCCCCGGCGGGCCGGACTCCACCCACACGGCGAACCCGCCGGCCATCCGGTCGTCCATGGCGATCTCGATGACCCGGTCCTCGTAGCGGCAGCGCAGCACGGTGGTGCCCGCCGCCACGACGAGGCCCTCGGCGCCCGGCTCGCCGCCGCCCCGCCGCCGGTCCACCACGGACAGCCGGTGACGGACCAGCACCAGCGCCGGCCACCACGACAGCGACAGCAGCGGGAAGAACGACAGCCGGACGGCGTCGTAGCGCGCCACGCCGGCCCGCCACGCCGTGCCCGGCCCGCCGGGACGGACCCGGCACTCGAAGGCCCCCGGGGACGACACCAGCGCCCACCGGCGGATCAGCACCACGAGGAGGAGGATGGCGGCGAGGACGACCAGCGCCGCCACCAGCCCCACCGCCCGGGCGGCCCCGTCACCGATGGCCGGTTCCCGGGCGGCGAGTGCGGCGGTCACGGATCGGTCCGGGGCGCGGGGTTCAGGCCGGTCCGGCGCCGGACGTCACCCGGACGTTCTGGGCGACCAGGGTGACGAGGTCGTGGTCGACGGACAGGAAACCGCCGTCCACCTCGGCCACCACCCGCTCGCCCGACGTCGCCCCGATCGACACCGGTCCGTCGGCCAGCAGCGCCAGCAACGGCTCGTGACCGGGCAGGATGCCGAGACCGCCGACCGGCGTCCGGGCGCTGACGATGGTCGCCTCACCGGCCCACACCTGGCGGTCCGCAGCCACGAGCTCCACCCGCAGCGCCATCAGGACCCGGTCTCCCGCTGGATCCGGTCGTACTCCTTCATGACGTCGTTCAGGTCGCCGACGTTGTAGAACGCCTGCTCGGGGACATGGTCGAGCTCCCCGTCGGCGATCTTCGCGAAGCCCTCGACGGTGTCGGCCAGCGGCACCGTCGAGCCCGCCTTGCCGGTGAACTTCTCGGCCATGTAGGTGTTCTGCGACAGGAACTGCTGGATGCGCCGCGCCCGGGACACGATGACCTTGTCCTCCTCGGACAGCTCGTCGACGCCGAGGATCGCGATGATGTCCTGCAGCTCCTTGTTGCGCTGGAGGATCTGCTTGACCCGGACCGCCGTCCGGTAGTGGTCCTCGCCGATGTAGCGGGGGTCGAGGATCCGCGAGGTCGACGTCAGCGGGTCCACGGCAGGGTAGAGACCGCGGGCGGCGATCGACCGGGACAGCTCGGTCGTCGCGTCCAGGTGGGCGAAGGTGGTCGCCGGCGCCGGGTCGGTGTAGTCGTCGGCGGGGACGTAGATGGCCTGCATCGAGGTGATGGAGTGGCCCCGGGTCGACGTGATCCGCTCCTGCAGGACGCCCATCTCGTCGGCCAGCGTCGGCTGGTAGCCGACGGCGCTCGGCATCCGGCCCAGCAGGGTCGACACCTCGGACCCGGCCTGGGTGAACCGGAAGATGTTGTCGATGAACAGCAGGACGTCCTGCTTCTGGACGTCGCGGAAGTACTCGGCCATGGTGAGCGCCGACAGCGCGACCCGCAGCCGGGTGCCGGGGGGCTCGTCCATCTGGCCGAAGACCAGGGCCGTCTTGTCGAACACGCCCGCCTCGTCCATCTCGACGATGAGGTCGGAGCCCTCGCGGGTCCGCTCCCCCACCCCGGCGAAGACCGACACGCCGCCGTGGTCGATGGCGACCCGCTGGATCATCTCCTGGATGAGGACCGTCTTGCCGACGCCGGCGCCGCCGAACAGGCCGATCTTGCCGCCGAGGACGTAGGGGGTCAGCAGGTCGATGACCTTGATGCCGGTCTCGAACATCTGGGTCTTGGACTCCAGCTGGTCGAACGCCGGCGCGGTGCGGTGGATGCCCCAGCGCTCCTGCGGCTCGAAGGTCTCGCCCGGCTGGAGGTTGAGCGGCTCGCCGAGCACGTTGAAGACCTTGCCCTTGGTGATGTCGCCGACGGGCACCGCGATGGGGCCGCCGGTGTCGGTCACCGGGGCGCCGCGGACCAGGCCGTCGGTCGGCTGCATGGAGATCGCGCGGACCATGCTGTCACCGATGTGCTGGGCGACCTCGAAGGTCAGGCTGCGGTGCTCGTCGCCGAGTGTCGCCTCGGCACGCAGCGCCTGGTAGATGGGGGGCATCGCGTCGACCGGGAACTCGATGTCGACGACGGGCCCGATGACCCGGGAGATGCGCCCGGTGGCGCTCCCGGCGGTCGTCCCGGGAGCCTCGGCGGTGGCGGTCATGGTGGCCTTCCCTCGTCTGGTCGGTTCCTAGTCGGTGGCTGCGCCGGCGGCGAGGGCGTCCGCGCCTCCGACGATCTCGCTGATCTCCTGGGTGATGTCCGCCTGGCGCGCCGCGTTGGCCAGCCGGCGGTACATCCGCAGCAGCTCCTCCGCATTGTCCGTGGCGGACTTCATGGCGCGCTGACGGGACGCCAGCTCGCTGGCGGCGGCCGACAGCAGGCAGGCGTAGAGCCGGCTCTCGATGTAGCGCGGCAGCAGCCCGTCGAGCACGTCCTCCGGGCCTGGCTCGAACCCGTAGAGGGGTGCCGGCGGCCCGGCGCGCTCCCCGGAGCCGTTGCGGTGGGCGTGGCCGTTGCCCCCCATCGCGGCCACCTCGTCGACGACCTCGACCGGCAGCAGTCGGATGACGTGCGGCTCCTGGGTGACGAGCGAGACGAAGCGCGAGAACACGATGTAGATCTCGTCCACGCCGCCGGCGTCACCACCCCGGAGGAAGGATTCGACGAGGACCTCGCCGATCTCGCGGGCGGTGTCGAAGGGCGGGGCGTCGGAGTCGCCGGTCCAGGACCGGACGAAGGGCTTTTCGCGGAAGGAGTAGTTCGCCACCGCCTTGCGCCCGGTGAGGTAGACGTCGGCCTCCTTGCCCGCCTCTCGGAGGTCGGCGAGCAGGGCCTCGGTCTCCCGCAGCACGGACGACGAGTACCCGCCGGCCAGCCCGCGGTCGGAGGTGACGACGAGCACGGCCGAGCGCCGCACGTGCTCCCGCTCGGTCGTCAGGGGGTGGTCGACGTCGGAGAACGAGGCCAGCAGGCTGACCGCGCGGGTGACGGCCCGGGCGTACGGCGCCGCCGCCCGGGTCCGCTCCTGCGCCTTGATGATGCGCGAGGCGGCGATCAGCTCCATGGCGCGGGTGATCTGCTTGGTGGCCTGCACCGAGCGCATGCGCTGGCGGTACACCCGCAACTGGGAGGC
>JBHJOJ010000029.1:0-44021 GCA_050329835.1 Kineosporiaceae bacterium
CGGTACATGTCGAACGACTCCGGCGCCGACTACTGCCACCCCGACCTCGAGGGCACCTGGCAGTACGTCACCGACGAGGACTCGCCGTACTACGGCCTGCCGCAGATGTTCGACGGCTACTCGTCGTACCTGGCCGCCCGGGACCTGCAGCTGGGCGAGGACAACATCGCCGCGGGCCGCACCGACTACGCCGACACCTCGTTCGTCGTGAGCCGCGGTGGGCCGCCGCCGCCGGCCGGGCCCGTCGGGCGCTTCCAGGCCGAGTTCCAGCCGATCGGGGCGGCCCAGGCGCGCGCCTACACCCTGCCGATCACGTCGCAGAGCGGCGACTACCACCTCGGCTCCCACCCCGACACGGTGCCCGCCTCGGTGGCGGACGTGCTGAGCGACGCGTTCGGCGACGGCACGGCGGTCGTGGGCGAGCGGGCCGCCGTGCTCGTGACGGACGAGAACGAGACCGGCGTCTACGACACGGTGTACGCCGACCTCAACTTCGACTTCGAGTTCTCGGCCGAGGAGCGGGCGTCCCTCACCCGGGACTTCAGCCACCAGGAGACCACCTGCCTCGACTACACCGGCGACGGCCTCAACGACATCTCCGGCGGCCTCGTCTACTGGGTGGCCGACGGCGTGAACCCGGTCCCCACCCACGACTGGTACTGGGGTGTCCAGGGCGCGGCCCTGGACACCTGGAACGCCACCTACGGCGCCGGTGACCTGGTCGCGTTCCACGTCATGGACTTCCTCGAGGGCGGCGGCGACCACGGCATGGGCACCACCTCCGTCGCCACCGGCCAGGGCGTCGTCACCGGGAGCACCCTGTTCCCCGAGGGCCCGCCGCAGGCGGAGGGTCAGGGCCTGGTCGTGGGTCCGGGCCGGGACATGACGTCCACCCAGAACGGCAACTACTACGTCAACCCGTTCATCGAGGACGGCTTCATCTACTCGTCGCTGGGCTACGACGGCATCAGCGGCACCGGGGACGACGTCCAGATCCAGTCCAACTCGTGGGGCTTCTCCGACATCGACAACGACGGCTGGGACTACGACTCCCGGCTGTTGGACTCCATCGCCCGGGCGTTCGGCCCGAACACCGCGCAGCTGTTCTCCACCGGCAACGGCGCGGCCGGGTACGGGACCAACGCCCCCCCGTCCCCGCCCAGCGGGATCGGGGTCGGCGCCTCGACGCTGTTCGACACCGTCGGCACCTTCGAGTCGATCGCCGCGGCCGACCAGATCGTCGGCGGGGATGTCATGTCCTGGTCGAACCGTGGTCCCGGCGCCCGCGCCACCGGCGGCGTCGACGTCGTGGCAACCGGCGCGTTCGGGACCGGCGCGGAGCCGCTCAACGCGGTCCTCGACGGGTCGATCGCGACCCTGAGCTTCGGCGGGACGTCGATGGCGGCACCGGTCGCCGCGGGCAACCTCGCGCTGGTCTACCAGGCGTTCCGGGAGGCCAACGACAGGTGGCCGACCTTCGACGAGGCACGCGACCTCCTCATGTCGACGTCGGAGCACCGCGACCACGACGGCTGGTCCCAGGGGGCGGGCCTGGTGGACGCCCTGGAGGGGGTCCGGGCGGCCGCCGCCGGCGGCGCCGCGTCGCTGTCACCGGCCGACTGGTCGGTCGGCGACTACCGCGGCGAGGAGTACGAGGGCTTCGCGAACGTCGTCGCCCCCGGCGGCACCGACACCCAGCAGTTCACGATCACGAACCCGGGCGACGAGCCGATGCAGGTCCGGCTGCGGTCCAATGAGTACCGGCTCATCGGCAGCGAGGACTACTCGTTCACCTCGCTCGGCAACGACGTCGACCACGGGCAGACGGCGACCCCGGACTACGTCCGCCGGATCGACCCCGACATCCCCGACGGCACCGACCTCGTCCAGGTCCAGATGGCCAAGCCGTACGAGCAGTTCGACCCCGACGGCGTGCCCGAGGCGGCCTCCGCCGAGCCGATCACGGAGTTCAACAACTGGCGGGTCCACCTGCAGAACTGGACGGACCTCGACGCCGACGGCGAGTTCTGGACCGACGCCGACGGGGACGGGAAGGTCAGCGTCGAGACGGACGCGGCCGGCGCCGTCGTCGGCAGCGAGATGGACGCGGACGAGCACATCCGCTTCAGCTACGGCTACAACGTCGGGCCGACCCAGCAGCTGCGGGTCGCGAACCCGCTGGAGCGGATGGACGACGGGCTGCTGCTGACGTTCCAGCACACCACCGAGATCGACGAGGTCCCGGTCACCGACCTCCAGGTGGAGGCCGAGTTCTGGCGGCGCGCGTCGTGGCGGTGGCTCAGCCTCGACGCCCGGCGCCTCACGGTCCCGCCGGGCGGCAGCGCGACGTTCGAGGCCACCGTCCAGGTGCCCGCGGACGCCGCACCCGGCATGTACCAGGGCCAGATCCTCGTCGACGACGGTTCCCGTGAGGGCTCCGTCCCGGTGAGCGTGGCGGTCGCCGCCGAGGGCACCGAGTTCGGCCTCGGCGGCCAGGGCACGGTCCGCCGCGGCGAGCGCCGGCTGTACGACAACAACCGGATGTTCGGGTACACGGACTACAACTGGCGGGCCGAGTCCGGCGACTGGCGGTTCTACTGGACCGACGTGCCGGACGGGTCGCTGCCGGCCGAGGGCCAGAACCTGCTCATCGTCGACAACCAGTGGCAGCAGGACGGCACCGACATCGACACCCTGGTGCTCGGGCCGACGGAGGACGATTTCAGCCCGTCCCCGATCTGGGGCCCGTACACCCTCGAGGAGCAGGGCGGCAGCCCCAACACCTACCTCGGCGGCGGGCGCTGGGGGTACCAGACGTCGTCCGCCGGCCCGCGGGAGCTGGTGGCGGCCCCGGTCGCGGAGGGCCTGCACGGGGTCTTCCTGCACCAGGTGAAGGTGGACGGCAGCGACGTGGCCGAGGAGTTCGGCGGGCGGACCGGTCTGGCGAACCTGACCCCGGGGACGGTGGCCGCCACCGGGGCGTCGGGGTCGGCGTCGGTGACGCTGAGCTCGGAGGTGCCGTTCGAGGGGATGACCGCCCGTGGCTTTGGCCTCTCGCGGCCGACCACCGAGCGGCTCACCGCGCAGCAGGACGACCCGGACGACCCGCTCAGCGCCTCGGTCGTCGAGACCGTGGAGCTGTCCAACGCCGCCGAACTCGAGGTCACGACCGCGAACCTGGCGTCGGGGTCCGACCTCGACCTGTACGTCTACGGCCCGGACGGCGACGTGGTGGGCTCGTCCACCTCGCCCACCGGGGACGAGACCGTGAGCATCCTGTTCCCCGAGGACGGGACGTACACGATCCGGGTCCAGGGCTGGTCGGTGCCGCAGGGCACCGACGAGTTCGACCTCACCGTCCGCGCCGTCCAGGGCACCGACCTGGCGGTCGAGGCCCCGGCGGGCGTCGAGGCAGGCAGCCCGGCCGAGGTCACCGTCAGCTGGGACGTCGCGGGGCTGGAGCCGGGCGAGTACGAGGGCGTCGTGGTCCTCGGCCCGGAGGCGGCGTCGGGCCTGTTCCAGATCCCGATCACGGTGACGGTCGAGTAGTCGTCGGCCGACTCGATCCGGCATCACGGTGAGGGGCGGGTCCCGCGGCATCGGGACCCGCCCCGCTCGGTGCGGGGTCTTGGTCGATGCTCAGCGGGCGAGGAGTGGGCTGACGAGGAACCCGGCGACGATGAGGACGACCATGGCGAGCCCGGTGAGCCGGGCGTGGCGCTTGAGCAACCGGCTGGCGACGGGCCCGAAGAACCAGAACAGCGCACCGAAGGCGGCGAATCGGAGCACCCGTCCCGCCAGGGCCACGGCAAGGAACACCCAGAAGGGGAAGCCGGTGAACCCGGCACCGATGCAGACGAGCTTGAACGGGATCGGCGTGACCGCCCCCAGGAAGATGATCCAGACGCCGCTCCGCCAGTTCTCGCTGATCTGCGCCTGGATGGCGGCGAAGTCCTCGGTGGCGCCGACGAGACCGATGACCGGCTCACCGATCACCTCGAAACCGAACACGCCGATGAGGTAGCCGAGCACGCCTCCGACGACGCTGGTGAGGGCACCCACCAGCACGATCGCCGGGATACGCCGGCGCGCAGCCGCCATCATCGGGAGCGCCACGGCGTCCACCGGGAGCGGCAGGAGCGCGCTCTCGGCGATCGACACGGCCGTCAACAGGCCGAGGGCCCCGTTGGAGCCGGCCAGCCGCTCGGCGCGCTCGCCCAGGGACTCCCGCGGCTTTCCCCTGCGCCTCCCTCGCCCTGCCGGGATCTTCATGGGGCCGGAGTCGTCACCTCGGACCCTCGCCTCGGGTGTCGAACCCGGCGAGTGGGGCGTGGGGTCGTCGAGCATCCTCACCAATGTACGGAGCGGCCAGAGCCGTCTGACCTGGGTGGGCGATACTGGGTTCGAACCAGTGACCTCTTCCGTGTCAAGGAAGCGCGCTACCGCTGCGCCAATCGCCCGTGGTAGTCGGTCGTTGTGCCGACTGGGAGGTGGTGACGGGATTCGAACCCGTGTACACGGCTTTGCAGGCCGTTGCCTCGCCTCTCGGCCACACCACCGAGGAGTGCTGCTGAACAGTTCGAGCGGACGACGGGACTCGAACCCGCGACCCTCACCTTGGCAAGGTGATGCGCTACCAACTGCGCTACGTCCGCGTGCAGCGACGCTGCGACCGCTCCCGCGAGACTAGCCGAGCGGCGTCGCGTCAGTCCAACTCCACACGCCTCAGCCGGCGGCGCAGAGCTTGGCGATGACGTCGTCCAGGTCCATGTGGACCTCCTCCGCCCCCACCGGGACCAGTGCCGTCGTCGCCTCGAGGAAGCGCACCAGGTCGTGGCGGTCCGCCTGCAGCACGGCGCGGCCGTCCGGGCTCGACAGGGAGATGTGGACGGCGTCCTCGCCGTTGCGGCCCGGCCAGACGTGGACATCGCCGGCCCCGGTGTTCTCCTGCATGCCGTCGAGCAGCAGGTCGCGGGCGAACACCCACTCGACCGTGGCCTCGCTGCCGCGGAAGGCGGCACGGACGGCGTAGGGGTCGGCGGCCGAGTAGCGCAGCCCCACCTGGAGCGGCACCGGGCCCGACTCCGGGACGACGAGATTCAGCATGACCTGCACCTCGACGTCGGCGTCCCGGCTGTCCTTCACGCGTGCCTCCTGGTGATCGTGCGGAGCCGCCCTGCCCTGCTCCCCGTGCCGACGTGGGACCTGCGTCACCGGTGGCGACAAACGGGACAGTGGACTATAAGCGCAACCTTTGTCAGACGAGTCGGGTGTGTCGGACTCCATCCGTGTCACGGCGTGTCCCCCGCCCGCGGCACTCGGCAGCCGTCCGTGACCGGACCTGGCCTCACCGACCTACGCTGAGTGACGATGACCGAGCAGCCGTCGGAGCCCGATGCCCCGGCCAGGGCCCGACCGGCGTGGGCGAGCCGCTTCCTCTCCGCCCGAGGCCGGGTGCGCCGCACTCGCGGCGGGCACGTGACCTGGAAGGTCGCCGTGGCGGCCGTCGGCTCAGCCGTCGTGCTCGCCGGTCTCGTCATGCTGGCGACCCCCGGACCGGGGTGGGCGGCGGTCCTCCTGGGGCTGGCGATCCTCTCGACCGAGTTCGAGTGGGCGGCCCGATCCCGGCACGCCGTTGTGAGACGCCTCACAGCAGGCGCGCACCGTGTCCGCGCCTTCCCGCCATGGCTCGCCGCCCTCACGCTCGTCGCCGTCGTGGCCGCCCTCGCGGTCCTCGGCTACGCGACCGTGGCGGTGTTCGGCGTCCCCGACTGGGTCCCGGCGGGCGTCCGGGACACGGTGCGCTCCTGGCCGCTGGTCCGAGGGTGACGACCGACGACCCTCCGGTGGCCTACGATGCCGCGTGCGCTCCGGCGCATCACGGGCGGTTAGCTCAGCGGTAGAGCACTTCGTTCACACCGAAGGGGTCGCTGGTTCGAACCCAGTACCGCCCACCCCATCCGGACCCAGGTCACCGGCCATCACTTCCCCGGTCGACAGGCGCCCGCTCCCGCGAGAGTCAGCGAGCCGTCGGCCGGCCAGCCCGTCGTCGGCCCCGGAGCAGCGGCCCGGAAACTGCGCCGGAACAGCTCGTCGTCGTCCGGTCGTGCTGCACGACGACCGCCTCCGAGCCGTCGCCCCCGAGCTGCGTGCGACCCACCGGAACCGCCTCGCTGCCGGGAGCGGGTTCGACGCCGAACTCGCCGTGCGCAACGCGCCCGCCCTCACCTACTCGCGGCCTCGCGCCGCAGTGCAATGGCTCGTCCTCGCCACCGGCGGCGCCGGCCGCGCCCACCGCTGGCCCCGCTCCGCGACCCGTGACGACA
This sequence comes from Kineosporiaceae bacterium, assembly GCA_050329835.1. Lineage (GTDB taxonomy): Bacteria > Actinomycetota > Actinomycetes > Actinomycetales > JBBAYJ01 > JANNOG01. The sequence goes on from JBHJOJ010000029.1 coordinate 6,327, forward strand.
AGACCGTCGTCACGGTGATGACGACACCCGGGCGCGACACGGGTCGACGACCGAGCGCCCCACGTCGCCCGCTCTGCCGGAGGCGATCCGAGTCGCTGGGCGTTGGCCGCGCCAGCCCAGCCCGGCCAGCACCAGCGCGGCACATCGACGATCGCCCGACGCGAGGAGATGACCCCCGGAGGGCAGATTCGACCGACGCCCGCCGCGCGGCTCCGGGCCGCGGATTCCCGCCGGACCGCTGATTCCGTCAGGACGATTCCGGCAGAGCTGCGGACCACGCCGCGGTGTCGGTGACTTGATACACGGACGAGAACCGGCTCCCGTCATGGGTCCAGAAATGAGCGAACGCGGCCCGGACCGGCTTCCCGGTCGCCACCCCGTGCCCGACGTAGTGGCCACGGGCAACCATCAGACCCTCGTTCACCGCGTAGAGTTCGTCCACCTCGGGGGCCATGGCGAAGTGCTGACCGACCCCGCCCCATCCCTGCTCGATCATCTCCGAACGAGAGACGTAGTCCCCACCCAGCCCGAGCGGCAGACCGTCCGTCAAGTGGCCCCGAAACGCTTCGGCCAGCAGACTCTCCGGGGAATCCTCGCTCTCGCCGCGCAGGAACGCGTAGAGGCGATGCCCTTCGCTCACGAGATGACTCACGCTGGGCCCTCCGTCCGACCTGACCCGACGACGGGACCCTACGCGCTCGTCCGACGGCACACGCCCGGGTGGGCCGCCGACCTCGTGACCGGTCCCCGGGCCCTCGGCACGACCCGCACGCCGGACCGCCTACGCTGGCGAACCGACACGACCCGCTGTCACGCCGAGGTGCCGCTGGTCCGAACGGGCACCGCCCACCTCTCACGCGACTCGCGTGGGTCCGCAGCGGGTGCCATGGTGGGGGGGACATGGAGATCTGGCCCGGCAGCAGCTATCCCCTCGGCGCGACCTTCGACGGGTCGGGCACCAACTTCGCGATCTTCAGTGAGGTTGCCGACAAGGTCGAGCTGTGCCTGCTCGACGACGCCCGCCGCGAGCGGCGGCGCCTCGAGCTCCCGGAGGTGGACGGCTTCGTCTGGCACGGCTACGTCCCCGGGGTCCAGCCCGGCCAGCGCTACGGCTACCGCGTGCACGGCCCCTGGGATCCCAGGCGGGGGCTGCGCTGCAATCCCAGCAAGCTCCTCCTCGACCCCTACGCCAAGGCGGTCGACGGGATGGCGGACGGCGACGAGTCGCTGTTCAGCTACCGCTTCGGCCGCGACGACAGCCGCATGCAGCGCCTGGACTCCCGCGCGCACACCATGTATTCGGTCGTCGTCAACCCGTGGTTCGACTGGGGCCACGACCGCTCACCCCACCGCGACTACCACGAGACCGTCGTCTACGAGGCGCACGTCAAGGGGATGACCCAGCGACACCCGGGGATCCCGGAGCGGCTGCGCGGCACGTACGCCGGGATGGCGCACCCGGTGATGGTCGACTACCTGCTCGGGCTCGGGGTCACCGCGGTCGAGCTCATGCCGGTCCACCAGTTCGTCCACGACTCGCACTTGCGCGACAAGGGGCTGCGCAACTACTGGGGCTACAACACCATCGGGTTCTTCGCCCCTCACAACGAGTACGCCGCCACCGGGCAGCGCGGCCAGCAGGTCCCCGAGTTCAAGGCCATGGTCAAGGCGCTGCACGAGGCCGGGATCGAGGTCATCCTCGACGTCGTCTACAACCACACGGCCGAAGGCAATCACATGGGCCCCACGCTGTCTTTCCGGGGCCTGGACAACGGCGCGTACTACCGGCTCGTGGACGAGGACCCGGCCTTCTACTTCGACACCACGGGCACCGGCAACAGCTTACTCATGCGCCACCCGCACGTGCTTCAGCTGATCATGGACTCGCTGCGGTACTGGGTGACCGAGATGCACGTCGACGGCTTCCGTTTCGACCTGGCCGCCACCCTGGCGCGGCAGTTCCACGAGGTCGACCGGCTCAGCGCGTTCTTCGACCTCGTCCAGCAGGACCCGATCGTCAGCCAGGTCAAGCTCATCGCCGAGCCCTGGGACGTCGGCGAGGGCGGCTACCAGGTGGGCGGTTTCCCGCCGCTGTGGTCGGAGTGGAACGGCCGCTACCGCGACACGACACGCGACTTCTGGCGCTCGGAGCCCGGCGCGGTCGGCGACTTCGCGTCCCGCCTCGCGGGCTCGTCCGACCTGTACGAGCACACCGGCCGCAAGCCCATCGCCAGCATCAACTTCGTCACCGCCCACGACGGCTTCACGCTGCGGGACCTGGTCTCGTACAACGAGCGCCACAACGAGGCGAACGGCGAGGGCGGGGCCGACGGCGAGAGCCACAACCGGTCCTGGAACTCCGGCGTCGAGGGCGAGAGCGACGACCCCGCCGTCGTCGCCCTGCGGCAGCGGCGGATGAAGAACTTCGTCGTCACGCTCATGCTGAGCCAGGGCGTGCCGATGCTGCTGCACGGGGACGAGATCGGTCGCAGCCAGCGCGGCAACAACAACGTCTACTGCCAGGACGACGAGCTCGCCTGGATCGACTGGGACCTCTCGGACGAGTCCGAGCACCTGCTGGAGTTCACCCGGCGGATCATCGCGCTGCGCAAGGGGCACCCGGTCTTCCGTCGCCGCCGCTTCCTCGGCGGCGACGTCAAGGGCCCGCGCGGCGTCGGGGACATCGCGTGGCTGCGCGCCGACGCCGAGCCGATGACCGCCCACGAGTGGCAGGACCCGTACACCCAGGCCGTCGCCGTCTTCCTCAACGGCCTGGCCATCGCCGAGACCGACGCCCGCGGGGTCCCGATCCGCGACGACTCGTTCCTGCTCGCGTTCAACGGCTCGCCCCAGGGGGTGACGTTCGTCGTGCCCGGCCTGCCCTACGGCGAGGAGTGGCACGTCGTCGTCGACACCGCCGACCCCGACCACCTCCCGCCGCGCACCTACGCCTACGTCGCCAGCCGCACGGTCGGGGTGAAGGCCGAGATCGCGACCCTGCGGGCCGGCCTGCGCACCGTCGCGGCCGGGGACAAGCTCGACCTGCCCGACCGCTCGCTGGTGGTGCTGCGCCGGATCGACGACCCGGCGACCGGGGGCGGCACCACGACGCCCGGTCTGGTCCCGCTCGCGTGACGGGCGGTCCGCTGCCCACGGCGACGTACCGGCTCCAGGTCCAGCCCGTCTTCGACCTCGCGGCCGCCGCGGAGGTCGTCGACTACCTCGCCGACCTCGGCGTCTCGCACCTGTACCTGGCACCGGTCCTGCAGGCGGCGCCCGGCTCGGTGCACGGCTACGACGTCGTCGACCACTCGCGAGTCAGCGCCGACCTCGGCGGGCGAGCCGCCCTGGAGCGCCTCGCCGCCGCCGCCCGGGAGCGGGGCCTCGGCATCGTCCTCGACGTCGTGCCCAACCACATGGCCGTGCCGACCCCGCTGTGGCACAACCACGCCCTGTGGTCGGTGCTGCGAGACGGCCCCTCCTCGCCCTTCGCGGCCTGGTTCGACATCGACTGGTCGGTGCCGGACCGGGCCGTCCTCATGCCGCTGCTGGGCTCGCGCATCGGCCAGGTCCTGGACGCCGGCGAGCTGCGGGTGACGGAGGCCGAGGTCCCCGCCGGCCCGGGCGGCGCCCCCGTCGTCGAACGGGTCCTCCGGTACCACGACCACGTCCTGCCGGTCCGGGCCGGCACCGGCGACCTCCCGCTGCCCCTGCTCGTCGACCGGCAGTGGTACCGGCTGGCGCACTGGCGGGTCGCCGCCGAGGAGCTCAACTACCGACGGTTCTTCGACGTCGACACCCTGGCGGCGGTGCGGGTGGAGGACCCCGAGGTCTTCGAGGCCACGCACGCTGTCCTGCTCGACCTGTTCCGGGACGGGATCGCCGACGGATTCCGGATCGACCACCCCGACGGGCTCGCCGACCCGCGCGGCTACCTCGCCCGGCTGCGCGACCGCGCCGCGCAGGTGGGCGGCCGCCGCCCCTGGATCGTCGTCGAGAAGATCACCGAGGGGGACGAGGAGCTCCCCCGGGAGTGGGCCTGCGACGGCACCACCGGCTACGACGCCCTGCGGCAGGTGACCGGGATCCTCACCAACCCGTTCGCCGCCGCCCACCTGCACGGGCTCTACACCGACCTGGCCGGGGAGGAGGCGGACTCCTTCGAGGCGATCGCGGACCGCGCCAAGCGCGAGGTCGTCGCCGAGGTCCAGTACGCCGAGGTGCAGCGCCTCGTCGACCTCCTCGTCGACATCTGCCACGACGACGTCAGACTGCGCGACCACACCCGTCGCGGCCTGCACGAGGCCGTGCTCGAGCTGCTCGTCGCGATGGACCGCTACCGGGCCTACGTCGTCCCCGGCGAGCCGGCCCCGCCCGAGAGCGTCGCCGTGGTCGAGTCCGCGGCGGCCCGGGCGCGGGAGCACCTGGCCCCCGAGCGGCACGACACCCTCGACGTCGTCGTGCACCTGGTCCTCGGGGTCGACGCCGGCGAGGACGCCCGCCGCCGCGAGCTGGTGGTCCGCTTCCAGCAGACCTGCGGCCCGGTGATGGCGAAGGGCGTCGAGGACACCGCCTTCTACCGCTGGCACCGCCTCGTCGCCCTCAACGAGGTCGGCGGCGACCCGACCCGCCTGGGGTCCTCCGCCGCGGAGTTCCACGCCGTCAACGCGCGCGTCGTCGAGCGGCGGCCCGCGACCATGACCGCCCTCACCACCCACGACACCAAGCGGTCCGAGGACGCCCGGGCCCGGCTGCTCGCGGCCGTCGACGACCCGCGGCCGTGGGACGAGGCGGTGCGCGGGTGGCACGAGGCGGCGGCCGGGCACCGCATGGACGGGTTCCCGGAGGGCGGCACCGAGTACCTGGTCTGGCAGACCCTGGTGGCGGCGTGGCCGCTGGACGGCGACCGCCTCGGGGGCTACCTGCTGAAGGCGGTGCGCGAGGCGAAGCTCCACACCACGTGGACCGCGCCCGACGAGGCCTACGAGGCGGCCGTCACCGGGTTCGCCCGGTCGGTCCTCGGCGACGCGGCGCTGCGGGCATCGATCGAGGCCTTCCTGGGCCGGATCGCCGGGCGGGTGCGGACCCTCGTGCTCGGCCAGAAGCTGCTGCAGCTCGCCATGCCGGGGGTGGCCGACGTCTACCAGGGCAGCGAGCTGCTCGTCACCTCCCTGGTCGACCCGGACAACCGCCGTCCCGTCGACTACGGCGAGCGCCGCCGCCGCCTGGCGCGCCTGGACGCGGGAGGGGAACCGGCCGACCTGGACGACGAGAAGCTGCTGGTGACGTCGCGGGCGCTGCGGCTGCGCCGGGAGCTCCCGGACGCCTTCCGCGGCTCCCGCTGCCGGTACTGGCCGGTGCCGGTGTCGTCCGGCAGCGCCGTGGCGTTCGGCCGCGGCACCGTCGACGACGCCGAGCCCACGGTGGTCGCCCTGGCGACCTGCCGGCCGGCGGACCTGGAGCGTCACGGCGGCTGGTCCGACCACGTCGTCGTCCTGCCCGAAGGGTCGTGGGAGGACGTCCTCACCGGACGGCCGGCCTCCGGCGGATCGATGTCGCTGCAGGGCATCCTCGAGACGATGCCGGTCGCGCTCCTGCGACGGGTCGGCTGAGAGGGGACGCGGTGCACAGCTTCGGGGTGTGGGCCCCCGCGGCCGACCGGCTGGAGCTGCTCCTGCACGAGGGGACGGACCCGGCGGGCCGCGACGACGTGTCGCGGCGGATCGACATGGAGCGGGTGGGCGGCGGATGGTGGCGCTGCCAGGCCGGCGGCGCCGGTCACGGCACCGACTACTCGTACTCCGTCGACGGCTCCCCCGCGACGCCGGACCCCCGCAGCCCCTGGCAGCCGTCGGGGGTGGCCGGGCCGTCCCGGCTCTTCGACCCGGCCCGGCACACCTGGTCCGACCGGGGCTGGCGGGGGTTGCCCGCCGCCGGGGCGGTCACCTACGAGCTGCACGTCGGGACGTTCACCCCCGAGGGCACGCTGGACGCCGCGGCGTCCCGGCTGGACCACCTGGTGGACCTGGGGGTCGACCTCGTCGAGCTGATGCCCGTCGCCGCGTTCCCCGGCCGGTGGGGGTGGGGCTACGACGGGGTGCACCTGTACGCGGTCCACGCCCCGTACGGCGGCCCGGCGGCGCTGCAGCGGTTCGTCGACGCGGCACACTCCCGCGGCCTCGGGGTCTGCCTCGACGTCGTGTACAACCACCTCGGCCCCAGCGGGAACCAGCTGCCGCGGTTCGGGCCCTACTTCACCGACCGCCACCACACCCCGTGGGGCCAGGCCGTCAACCTCGACGGTCCCGACAGCGCCGAGGTGCGGCGCTGGATCTGCGACAACGCCCTGCGCTGGTTCCGCGACTTCCACGTCGACGCCCTGCGGCTGGACGCCGTCCACGCCCTGGTCGACGACTCCGGCCGCCACCTGCTCGGCCAGCTCTCCGAGGAGACCCGGGCGCTGGCGGACGGACTGGGCCGGCCGCTGTCCCTGGTCGCCGAGTCCGACCTCAACGACCCGGTGACGGTGACTCCGACCGCGGGCGGCGGGCACGGCATGACGGCCCAGTGGTCCGACGACGCCCACCACGCCGTGCACGCCCTGCTCACCGGCGAGCGCCACGGGTACTACGTCGACTTCGGGCCACCGGAGGTGCTGCGGACGGTCTGGCGCGAGGCCTTCTGGCACGCCGGGCGGCACTCGACGTTCCGCGGCCGCGAGTGGGGCCGGCGGATCGACCCGGAGCACGTCTCCGGGCACCGCTTCGTCGTCTTCACCCAGAACCACGACCAGGTGGGCAACCGCGCGACGGGCGACCGGCCGGCGACCACCCTCACCTCCGGCGAGCTGGCGGTCGCCGCCGCCCTCGTCCTCACCTCGCCCTTCAGCCCCCTGGTCTTCATGGGCGAGGAGTGGGGGGCGACGACACCGTTCCGCTACTTCACCGACCACACCGAGGCCGACCTGGCTCGCGCCGTCACCGAGGGCCGCCGCCGGGAGTTCGCCGACCACGGGTGGGCGGCGGGCGAGGTCCCCGACCCGCAGGACCACGCGACCCGGGACGCCTCGGTGCTCGACTGGTCCCAGCCCGGCGAGCCCGCGCACACCCAGCTGCTCGACTGGTACCGCCAGCTGCTGCGGCTGCGGCGGGCCGACCCGGACCTGCGGACCGGCGACCTCACCGGGGTGGACGTCACGTGGGCGCCGATCGCCGGCGACGGCCGGCCGGACTGGCTGGTCGTGCACCGGGGGGCGGTGCGGGTCGTCTGCGTGCTCACCGAGCACCCCGCCTCGGTGCCGCTGGACGGTCCCGCGACGGTGCTCGCGGCGTTCGGCGACCTCGCGCTCGACCCATCACCCTCGGACGGCGCGGCAGTCGTGGCCCGGGGGCACGGAGCGCTCGTCGCCCGCGTCGACGGCTGACCGCCGTCAGGGCCGATGCCGGCCGGCCCGGAGGCGACGACTCGAGCACCGCCAGGCTCCCGCCGATCAGCCGGGCACGGGCACGCTCACGGCCTCGCGCACGATCGCCGCTGCGGCCTCGGCCGAGCCCCACGACAGCGTGACACCCGACCCGCCGTGCCCGTAGTGGTGCACGACGGGCGGTGCGCCTTCCTCCAGCTCGACCCGCACGCCGTCGGCGCGGAACGGTCGGAGCCCGACGCGAAGCTCGGTGTCCTCACCGGTCCGGACCGCGCCGAGGGCCGGGAGGATGCGGCGACACCGGTCGATGATCCCGCGAATCTCGGGCGAGGAGCGGTCGACGGCCGTGCTCGTCTCGTGCGGCTGTGCGACGCCACCGAGGATGAGGTTGTTCCCCCGGGGGACGATGAAGGCGAAGGTGCCGCCGTTCTCGGCGCGTTCGATGCTCGTGCAGTGCGCCTCGCGGACGACGGGGAAGTCCCGCCCGTCGTTCGGCACGAGGAACCACGCACCACGGACCGGCACGGTCTCGTCCCCGCCGAGAAGGGCGTTCCCGGCGAGGCCGCTGCAGTTCACCACGACATCGGCGTCGAGCTCCCTGGAGACCGATGTGAGATCCTCCGCCCGTACCGTCCGTCGCACGACGGCGACGTCGTGGTTGAGCAGTTCGGCGGTGAGCCAGCCCAGGTACATGTCGGTGTCGATCATCGGCGTGAGATGGCGGTACGCGTCGACCACGCCGCTGGCCGTCGAGACTCCGTTGCGCGGGATCAGGCCGGCATCGTGGCTCGGCGCGTCACCCTCCGAGGGCGCGCCCCGGCGGCCGGCGGCGGGCGGCCTTGGCCTGGTAGAGCTCGACGTCGGCGGCCTGCAGGACCACTCGCGGAGTCCAGCTCGGCGTGCCGGTGGCCAGCCCGAAGGAGAACGACGCGCCCGCACCACGCAGACAGTCGGCCGCCGCCCTCGTCAGTTCGCGGTGCGCCCCGGCGCGGTCCGTCCCCGGCGCCACGAGGCAGAACTCGTCCCCCCCGAGGCGGCCGACCAGCGCCCCCGGCACCCCGGCGGCCACCGTGCTCAGCGCATCGGCGACGGCGCAGATGAGCTCGTCGCCGCGCTGGTGGCCGTGCCGGTCGTTGACCTCCTTGAGCCCGTCCACGTCGACCAGGGCCACGGTGACGGCTCGTCCGGCGGTCGCCAGCGCCGCCAGCGCGTCATCGACGGCGCGGCGGTTGGCGACCCGGGTCAGCGGGTCCTCGAAGGCGAGCCGCGCGACCCGGTCGAGGTTCTCGGCCTGGGCGACGACCCCGCTCATGAGGGTCGCGACCGCCGTCAGCAGTTCCAGGTCCGCGTGCCGGAACGGCGAGTGCCCGGGCGAGGTGCTGAACCACAGCTGCCCCCAGATCCGGTCCTCGAGGACCAGCGGGACGGCGGCCATGGAGCCCTTCTGCAGGGTGTGGAGCAGCTCCACCTCCCCGGGCAGGTCGTCGGCGTCGTCCCGGGTGGCGATCACGGGCAGGCCGCTGAGCAGGGCGCGGTTCGCGCCGTCGTAGCGGTCGAGCGGGTACGTCTCGTCGGAGGGGAAGGGCTCCTCGCCCGGGCCCAGATCGCCGACGTTGATGAGCGTGCGGATGACGCCGGACTCGCGCTCCCAGCGCTCCAGCGCGGCCGAGGCGGCCCCGGCGATCCGCCGCGACTCCTCCAGCGCGACCCGCAGCAGCTCCCGGGTGTCCCGGGTGCTCGCCAGCACGCGGGACACGCCGACCAGGGACCGCAGCCGGTCCTCGCCGTCCCGCTTGCCCAGCCGGCGCGCGTGCAGCTCGTCGAGCACCTCCGACAGCGGGGCGATGGCCGGCGGGTCACCGGCCATCGCGGCCAGGGCGGCCCCCCACCCGGGTGGCAGGTCCGTCCGGGCGGTGTCCAGCAGGGCCGCCCGCAGTTCCTCCGGTGCGAAGGCCCGGCCGGCGCCGGTGGCCGCGGCCGACACCGTGGCGGCGACCGAGGCGACGGCGGCACCGACCGAGAGGACGCCGGCGGTCGAGGCGGCACCGGACCCCGGCGGGTCGGCCAGCAGCGGCACCGGGTGCCCGTCGAGGGCCAGCCGCGAGGCATCCGGCACCAGGGCCAGCGCCACGGCGGCCTGCCGGTGCGCCTCCGGCAGGGCGAGGCGGCGGGCGAGGTCCCCGGCGACGGCCGCGGCGGCCGCGCGGCCGCGATCGGCGGGGTGACCGAGCAGTGTGGCCGCAGCGAGGATGCGGCTCTCGGCGGCCGGCAGCGGACCACCGGGCACCGGGGTCGAGTCCTTGCGCACCGGCCGCCCGCCGGGCCGCACCGCGGCGGCCGCCCGATCCGGTGACGGGTCCGCGGCGGCGAACAGGAACCCCTGGGCGTTGCGGCAGCCCAGTCTCAGCAGTGCCGCCTCCTGCGCCTCGGTCTCGACCCCCTCCGCCACGACGGACAGGCCCAGGCTGTCCGCGAGCTCGAGCACGACGCGGACGATCGAGCGCTCCGGACCGCGGCGGCCCACGCCGGTGACGAACGACCGGTCGATCTTGATCGTCTGGACGGGCAGCCGCCGGAGGTGGTCGAGGTTGGCGAAGCCGACACCGAAGTCGTCGAGCGCCATGCGCACCCCCAGCGACGCCAGGCGCTCCAGCTGAGGGCGGACCTCGTCCGACGTGGCGGCCGATTCGACGATCTCGAGGACGAGAGCCTGCGGCGGGACTCCGTGGCGAGCGAGCCCTTCCCGGACCTCCGGGACGAAGGTCGGCACGGCCAGCTGGGCGGGCGAGACGTTGACGGCGACCGTCGCGGTCGAGAGGGGCCCGGGCCCGGCCCGCCACCCGGCGGCACCGGCGAGCGCCAGCTCGAGCATCCGGGAGCCGAGCTCCGGGATGTGGTCCCCGGCCGTCGGCACGAATGCCGGGGGCGGCAGGAGCAGGCCGCCGTTCCGCAGGCGCGCGAGCGCCTCGAAGCCGATGACCTGGCGCGACGGGAGGGCGACGACGGGCTGGAAGTGGGCCTCGAGGTGACCGGCCGCGAGGTGTCGCGCCAGCGCCGCGGCGGTGAGCGGGGTGACGGCACCCGGTGGGTGGCCCTGGGCGGGGACGGCGGAGGCAGCCGGGGCGCCAGCAGGCGGCGCTGAGCCCACGGACCCTCCCACGGTGACGACGGGACATGACCCCACGGGGCCGTCGCCGAGTCATCGACCGCGACGTCCCCCGCCTTGAGCCGACACGCCGTCGGCAGCCAGGGCGGCAAGGCGGCTCAGCGCCCTCAGGTACTTCTTCCGGTAGCCGCTGCGCAGCATGTCGCGGTCGAACACCGCGTCCACCGGCTCGCCCGTCGCGACGACCGGGACCCCGCGGTCGTAGAGGCGATCGACGAGCACCACCAGCCGCAGCGCGACCGCCTGGTCCCCGACCGCGGCCACACCGCGCCAGCCGACCCCGCTCACGCCGTCGAGCAGGGCCCCGTACCGGCTCGGGTGCAGTCGTCCCAGGTGGTCGAGGAGGGCGGGGAAGTCGTCGACGGCCGCGCCGGGGCATCGGGCCAGGACAGCGAGGTCCGCCTCGGTCGCGGGAGCGGGCGGGCTCGGCCGGCCGCGGTGCCGGTAGTCCGGGCCGTCGAGGCGGACCACCTCGAAGGCGGCCGCCAGAGCCTGGATCTCGCGCAGGAAGTCCTCGGCGGCGAAGCGCCCCTCGCCGAGGGCCTCCGGCAGGGTGTTGCTGGTCGCGACCACCGTCACGCCGGAGTCCATGAGCTCCCGGATCAACCGCGCCATGAGGACGGTGTCGCCCGGGTCGTCGAGCTCGAACTCGTCGATGCCGACGAGGCGGCGCCCGGTCAGCGCCGCGACGGCGGAGGGGAAGCCGAGGGCGCCGACGAGGTGGGTGTACTCGACGAACGTGCCGTACACCTTGTCGGCGACCGGCAGCCGGGCGGCATGGTGCAGGGCGGCGAGCAGGTGCGTCTTGCCGACCCCGAAACCCCCGTCGAGGTAGAGCCCGGTGCCGCGGCGGGCGCGCCCGCGTCGGCTCCCGAGCCCGAAGGGGGTACGGCGCCGGGGACGCCCGCCGAGTTGGGCCGCCACCCCGGCGAGGCGCGCCAGGGCTGCCGCCTGACCGGGATGACCCGGGTCGGGGTGGTACCCCTCGAACGAGGCCCCCGCGAATCGCGGCGGCGGGACGAGATCGGCGAGGAGACGTCCCGCGTCCGCTGCCGGCAGCCGACCGACCAGACCCGGCGTCGACGTCACGGAGCGGAACGGTATCCGCCGCCGCTCACGCGACCGAGACTCCTCCCGGTGACGGCTCGCCGGTACGGGATGACACCCGGCAGGCTCGGCGTTGCCGCCCACGACACCGCCGCCGGCCGGACGACCGGCTGTACAGCCGCCCAGAGGACTGGAGACCGCATGCCCACGGAGCTCGACCCCGACCTCAAGCTGCAGCAGTACGCCCACCCGCAGCGCCTGGTGACGACCGACTGGCTGGCCGAGCGACTCGGCACACCCGGCCTCGTCGTCGTCGAGAGCGACGAGGACATCCTGCTGTACGACACCGGGCACATCCCGGGTGCCGTGCGCGTCGACTGGCACACCGAGCTCAACGACCCGGTCACGCGGGACTACGTGGACGGCGAGGGCTTCGCGCGTCTCATGGGCGCGAGGGGCATCGCCCGGGACACGACCGTGGTGATCTACGGCGACAAGAGCAACTGGTGGGCCGCGTACGCCCTGTGGGTGTTCACGCTGTTCGGGCACGAGGACGTGCGGCTGCTGGACGGCGGCCGGGCCGCGTGGGAGGCCGAGGGCCGGCCCATGACCACGGACAAGCCGGAGATCACCCCGGCCGAGTACCCGGTCGTGGTGCGCGACGACTCGCGCATCCGTGCCTTCAAGGACGACGTCCTGGACCACCTGGGCAGCCCGATGGTGGACGTGCGGTCCCCCGAGGAGTACTCCGGCGAGCGCACCCACATGCCCGCCTACCCGGACGAGGGCGCGCTGCGCGGCGGGCACATCCCGGGTGCGGTGTCGGTCCCGTGGGCACGCGCCGCAGCCGAGGACGGCAGGTTCAAGGCCCGCGCCGACCTGGAGGCGATCTATCTGGGCGAGCAGGGACTGTCACCGGACGACGATGTCGTCGCCTACTGCCGGATCGGCGAGCGGTCCAGCCATACCTGGTTCGTGCTGACCCATCTGCTGGGCTTCGGCCGGGTCCGCAACTACGACGGGTCGTGGACGGAATGGGGCAACGCCGTCCGGGTGCCCATCGTCAAGGGGACCGAGCCGGGCTCGGTGTGAGGGTGGGCGGCGCACGCACGGACGACCTGCCGGACCGCATGGCGGGGATCGTCCGCGAGTTCCAGGACTTCGAGAAGGACCAGCGGCTGGAGCTGCTGCTGGAGTTCAGCCAGGGGCTCCCGTCGCTCCCCTCGCGGTACGCCGAGCATCCCGAGCTGCTGGAACCTGTCCCCGAGTGCCAGTCCCCGATCTTCGTGGCGACGGAGGTCGAGACGGCTCCCGATCCCCTGGACGGCACCGTGCACGTGTTCTTCCAGGCACCGCGGGAGGCGCCGACGACGCGCGGGTTCGCGGGCATCCTCGCCGAGGGCGTCGACGGGTTGTCGGTCCGGGAGGTGACGTCATTGCCGGACGACGTCTGCTCGCGGCTCGGTCTCGACGAGGCGGTGAGCCCGCTCCGGCTGCGGGGCATGATCGGGATGTTGGGACGGATCAAGCGCCAGGCCGCCGAGAAGGCGGGCGCCGCCTGAACGCCGCCCTGTCCGTGCTCACCGGACCGGGCGCCGGGACGGCGGTCGCCCTGGATGATCTCGAGGGACTCGCCTCGCTCTACGAGCATCCCGCCCCGGAACCCGGCCGCGAGGTCGCGGTGAGGGTCAACATGGTGGCGTCCGTCGACGGAGCGGCGGCCGCCGACGGGGTCACGGCGCCGATGAGCACGCCCGCCGACCGCGCGGTGTTCCGGGTGCTGCGCGCCATGGCGGACGTGGTGCTCGTCGGCGCCGGGACGGCCCGGGCCGAGGACTACGGGCCCGCCGAGGTCCCCCGGGGCCTGGCCGGCTGGCGACGGTCCCGCGGGCTGGGACCGACGCCGGTGATCGTTCAGGTCACGCGCTCGGGCCTGGTCCACGAGGGACGGGGCATGTTCGCCGAGCCGGGCAGGGCGGCCGTCGTCACGTCGGCCACCGACCCGGTGGTCCTCCGCCGGCTGCGGGAGCTCGCCGGGGAGACCGGGGTCGTCGACGCACCCGCCGGCGACGGCGGGATCGACGTCGCCGCGGCCCTCGCCGGCCTCGCCGCGCGCGGCTGGGGCCGCGTGCTGTGCGAGGGAGGCCCCACCTTCCTCGCACGGATGGCAGCGGCGGACGCCGTCGACGAGTGGTGCGTGACGACCAGCCCCCTCGCCGTCCCGGTGGCCGCCCCGCGGATCACCTCCGGGCCGGAGGTCGGCGACCCGCAGAGCCGGGATCCCGCCGTCCGGGAGTTGGCCCTGCACGGCCTGGCGGTCCACGACTCGACGGTCCTCGCCCGGTGGCGTCGACGCGGACGTCATGCCGCCTCCTCGTGACCGGTGTGGTCGTGGCAGCCGCCGTGGCTCGCGGGCTCCGTGACGGCGACGCGACCCGCGGGGCTGGTCCACGTGATGCGACCGCAGGTGCCCTGGGTCATCCTCCAGCCCCCGTGGTGCTTCATCAGGTGGTGGCGCCGGCAGAGGCAGGACAGGTTGCCGACCTCGGTCGCCCCGGCCGGATAGGGCACGGTGTGGTCCAGGTCGCAGCGTCCCGCCTCGCGAATGCATCCGGGGAACCGGCACGTGCCGTCTCGGGCCTTCACGGCGTCGGCGACGGCGGCGGACGGCCGGTACGCCTGACGGCCGACGGCCTCCACCACTCCGTCGGCCGACGTGAGCCACCGCCGCCAGCGCGCGTCCCCGGCCAGGGCCCGGACCACGACGGCAGGGATCGGCCCGAAGCCGGCGAGGTCACCGGGTTCGTCCCCAGTACCGAGCACGGTGCCGGCCGGGGCCGTGACGCGCAGCTGGACGACGACACCGGCAGCAGCGGTGATCGCGTCCGGATCGCCGGCGAGGACGTCGAGCGCCGCCCGCATCCGGGCCTCACCCAGTGACGGCCCGTCCCCGGCGCCCTCGCGGGCGGCGGCGACCGCGGCTCTGGCCACGACGTCCACCCGCTCGGCGGCCACCGCCACCGCCGCGATCGGGCCGGTGACCACGAGGTCTGCCAGCCCCGAGCCGTCCCCGTGGTCGTGGACCGCGACGCCGTACCGGCGACGGTCCGCCCGGCGCTGCTCGACGGTGTCCGGCTCGACGGCGAGCCGCGCCCGGCGCACGGCCCTCGCGACCTCCGACGGCACCTGGCGGGTCGCCCGCGGCAGAACCCGTTCCTCGACGTCGGCGAGGAGCCCAGGGTTCATGCCCAGCGTCCCCTCCCCGATGCGGCGGGCCCGGACCGGGTCCAGCTCACCCCGGACGAGGGCCGTCCAGGTCCGCGGCAGGCCGGCGCAGAGATGGGCGGCGAGATCGAGCCGTTGCTCGGCCGTCCGGACGGACATCGGCGTCACGACGGCCAGCTCGGCGGCCGTCGACGAGTGCGCGACCTGGGCCGTGACCTCGGCCCGGGCGTCGGCCGCCGCGGCGGACCAGGCCTCGGCGTCCCGGGCGAGTGCTGCGGCCGCTGCCAGGGACACGGCTTCGGCGAAGGCGGCGAGGCGCGCGGCCGCCGCGGCGACGTCCAGCGCCGTGTCCCGCGACAGCGCGACCAGCCCGGCGGCGTCACCCGTGCGGGCGACGAGCGCCTGCAGCGAGGCGAGCACCTCGCGCAGCCCCTGGTCCGTGTCGTCCTCCATGACCCCGACCGTAGGGACGCGGCGCCCGGGGGGGCGGCCGGCACGGCACCACCTGTGGACCGGCGTCGCCCCCTGGGGCTGTGGACGAGGACTTCCCGCGCAGCCGTGGTCGTCGGATCCGGGACGGAGCCGGTCGGGGCCGAGGGGCCGTCGGCTCCACGGGCCGCACGGGCCGCACGGGCGGCACGGGCCGCACGGGGCCGCGCGGCGCCCGATACCGGCCGCCATCGCACCCGCCGCTACCGCACCCGCCGCTACCGCACCCGGGACCGCACGAACGCCTCGACGGCCGCCTCCCACCGGTCGGGGTCCACGTTCCACTCGCACGTGTGGTCGGCGCCCCGGTACGGCACGAGCGTCACGAGGTCCGGCCGCGCCTGCGCCAGCGCCCGGCTCTGCCGCGACGGCACGAACTCGTCGTCGTCGGAGTGCACCACGAGCATCGGCGTGCGCAGCTCGTTCGCCCGCGCCACCCAGTCGAACCGGCGCAGGTCGACCGGCCCCTCGACCCCGAACAGCCGCGTCGCCTGACGCTGGGCCAGCGCCGCCAGTCCGAGCCGCGCCACCCACACCGGAACCCGGTTGACCCGCGCCTGGTGGTCCAGGACGTCCCGCCAGTCGACGACGGGCGCGTCCAGGACGACGCCCGCCACCCGGGCCGCCGTCCGCGACCGCGACAGCAACTGGAGCGCCACCGCCCCGCCCATGCTCCACCCCACGACGACCACCGACTCGGCGCCGCGACCCAGCGCCAGCCGCACCGCCGCCTCGACGTCGCGCCACTCCGTGTCGCCGAGGTGATAGCGCCCTCCCGGCAGCTCGGGGACGTCGGAGTCGTTGCGGTAGCTCGGCACGATCGACGGCACCCCCAGCCGGTGCAGCACCGGCAGGCCCCGCAGGCACTCCTCGCGGGTCGCCCCGCGCCCGTGCACGTGGACGGCCCACAGCCCGCGGCCCGCGAGGTCGCCCGCCGCAGCCTCGGGCACGACCCACGCCGGCAGCGCCCCGATGTCCGTGTCGAGATCGACGACCTCGTGGGCGAGGCCGAGGGCGGACTCCGGCGTCCCGCAGTAGTAGTACGCGTCCCACCGGGCCCGTCCGACCCGCATGGAACCCTGGTCCACGGCGGCGAGCTCCCGGGTGACCGTCGGCCCGTCGGCCCGCACCACGTCGCCGAGCCGGACGTGGGCCTCGCGACCGCCCAGCCACAGGCCGTACCGCCCGGCGGCCACGGTCTCGTCCGAGGCCCGGATCGTCACCGTGCCCGGCCCCACACTCAGCACCTCGGTGTCGTCGAGCTTGTCGCGCACCGGCGTCAGCAGCCGGCGGACGAAGTACCCGGCCAGGGCAGAGACGCCCACCGAGGTGAGGACCGCCCCGGCGAGGGCGGCCCCCGAGGCGACCAGCGCCCGGGCGACGGCGGCGGACAGACGGCGGGAACGGGAGCGGGCCACCGGTGCAGTCTGCCGACCCGGGGGAACCCGTGGGGAACAGCGGTCCCCCGCGGCGTCGTTGCCCCGACGTGACGGAGACCAGCCGGGGAACTGACGCGACCGGCACCAGGTACCCCAGGGCCCGCAGCGACGCCGAGTGGCGGGAGGCGCTGTCGACCGAGGAGTACCGGGTCCTGCGCCAGGCCGGCACCGAGCGGGCCTGGACGGGTGAGTACACCGAGAACAAGCAGGTCGGCGTGTACTCCTGCCGGGCCTGCGGCACCGAGCTGTTCCGCTCCGCCGAGAAGTTCGACAGCCACTGCGGGTGGCCGTCGT
Source organism: Kineosporiaceae bacterium (assembly GCA_050329835.1). Classification (GTDB taxonomy): domain Bacteria; phylum Actinomycetota; class Actinomycetes; order Actinomycetales; family JBBAYJ01; genus JANNOG01. Next base: position 23,410 of record JBHJOJ010000029.1, read on the forward strand.
TCTTCTCGCCGCTCGCCGGGAACCGGATCGAGGAGATCGCCGACCGCAGCCACGGCATGGTCCGGACCGAGGTGAGATGCGCGGCCTGCGGGTCCCACCTCGGGCACGTGTTCGCCGGCGAGGGCTACGACACCCCGACCGACCTGCGGTACTGCATCAACTCGATCTCGATGCGCTTCCAGCTGCAGGACTGAGGCGCCGCCGGTCGGTCAGGGCAGCGACGCCACCAGGTCGCCCAGCTCGACCCGGGGCCCCGTGTAGAACGGGACCTCCTCGCGGACGTGCCGGCGCGCGCCGGTGGCCCGCAGGTCCCGCATGAGGTCGACGATCCGGTGCAGCTCGGCGGCCTCGAAGGCGAGGATCCACTCGTAGTCGGACAGCGCGAAGCTCGACACCGTGTTGGCCCGGACGTCCGGGTACGGCTTCGCGGCGCGGCCGTGCTCCACCAGCAGGTCCCGGCGCTCCTCCTCCGGCAGCAGATACCACTCGTAGCTGCGGACGAACGGGTAGACGCACAGGTAGTCGCCCGCCGGCTCCCCCGCCAGGAACGCGGGCACGTGGCCGCGGTTGAACTCGGCCGGCCGGTGCAGTCCCGTGACGGACCAGACGGGTCGCAGGACGTCGCCGAGGGCCGAGCGGCGCAGCGCGTGGTAGGCGGACTGGAGCGTCTCGACCGCCGGGGCGTGCCACCAGACCATGAGGTCGGCATCGGCCGTCATCCCGCCGAGGTCGTACCAGCCCCGGACCACGAGGCCCTCGGACTCGGCCGGGACCAGCGCGTGCACGGCGTCGGCGGCGACCTTCTCGCGGTCGCCCTCGAGCGGGCCGTCGGTGGCGAAGACCGACCACATGGCGTAGCGGATGGTGCGGTTGATCTCGTCGGGGGTCACTGACCCGTCGCCTCCTCGCCTGTCAGGTGCGCCTGCACTGCCCCGGCCGCCTCCCGGCCGGTCGCCACGCACGCCGGCAGTCCGACCCCCGCCAGCGCGTTGCCGGCGAGTGCGAGCCCCGGGACGGCGGCGACGGCCGCGCGGACCGTACGCACCATCCCAGCATGGCCGACCGCGTACTGCGGCAGCGACCCCGGCCACCGCTGGACGACGGCGTCGCGCACCGGCAGCGGGGTTCCGCCACCGAGGAGGACGGCAAGGTCGGCGGCGACGGTCGACACGAGGTCACGGTCGGGGAGCCGGGCGGGCGCCGGGTCACCGGCCCGGCCCACCGAGGCCCGCACCACGACGAGCGCCGGGTCCTGCTCGGCGATCCACGACCACTTGGCGGAGGCGTAGGTGACCGCCTTGACCGCAAGGCCGCGGGCGCGCCCCTCGACCGCGGGCACCAGGAGCCCCGAGGAGTCCCCGGCCGCCACGTCGGGCAGGGCGGCCGCGTCGACCGCCACGGCCACCACTGCGACGTCGGCGGTCCGCACGCCGGCCAGCAGGTCGGCCGCGGCCGGGACGGTCGCCCGCAGCAGGCCGCCCGCGACCCCGGCCGGGGTCGCCACCACCACGGCGTCGGCGTCGAGGGCTCCTGTCGCAGTCGCCACCCGCCAGCCGCCCCCCGCGCGTGACAGGCCCGTCGCCCCCGAGAGCAGCCGGACCTCTCCCCCGGCCGCCCGGACTCCCTCGACCAGCAGCCGGGGCACCCGCCCGACACCGCCCCGCAGGCCGGCGAACGGCGCACCGCCCGCCTCGCCGGAGCCACGCAGGACGCCGGCCACCGCCTCCCGCAGCCCGCGGCCGCCGCGCACCGCCTCGACGAGCTGGGGCAGGGTGGCCTCGGCCGACAGCTCGCCGGCGCCGCCCGCGTACACCCCGCCGAGCAGCGGGTCGACGACGTGGTCGACGACTGCCCGGCCGAGCCGCCGGCCGACGAACTCGGCGACGGTCTCGTCGGCGGTGACCGGGAACGGGACCTCGGCGGCGGCCCGGGCCACCTCGTCCGGGCGCAGCAGCGGAGCGAGACCTGCCGGGTCGGCGGGCACCCCGAACAGCGTCCGCCGGGGCAGGTCGTGGCGTCGGCCGTCCCGCAGGACGGAGGCCGCGGCCGCGCGGGGCGCCACCACGTCGTCCCCGGCGCCGACGGCGGCGAGCAGGTCGAGCATCTCCGGGCGGCGGACCAGGAACGACTCCGCGCCGAGGTCGCACGTGACGCCGGCGACGGTCCCGGTCGCGACGGGGCCGCCGGGACTCGCCGCGGGGTCGAGGACGGTCACCGCCACGCCGGCCCGGGCGAGCTCCCACGCCGCCGTGAGGCCCGCCACGCCCGCGCCGAGCACGGCGACGTCGGTCCTCACGTGCCGTGGACGAGGTCGACCAGCCGCGCCAGCTGGTCGGGTTCGGTCTGCGGCAGCACCCCGTGGCCGAGGTTGGCCACGTGCCCGGGGGCCGCCCGGCCGGCGGCCAGCATCGCGGCGGCCCGCGGGGCCACCGCCTCCCACGGGGCCAGCAGCAGCGCGGGGTCGAGGTTGCCCTGCAGCGGGCGGGGGCCCGCGGCGGCGCTCACCCGGGCGTGGGCCTCGTCCAGCGGCACCCGGAAGTCCACCCCGACGACGTCGGCGCCGGCGGTCGCCATGGCCCCGAGCAGCTCGCCGGTGCCGACGCCGAAGTGGATCCGGGGGACGTCGGACTCCGCGGCGACCGCGGCCAGCACCCGTGCCGAGTACGGGGCGGCGAAGCGCTGGTAGTCGGCGCGGGCCAGGGTCCCCGCCCAGGAGTCGAAGAGCTGCACGACCGACGCCCCCGCCCGGACCTGCACGAGCAGGGCGGTGGCGCTCATGTCGGCGATGCGCGTGAGCAGGGCGTCCCACAGCCCCGGGTCGGACAGCATGAGCGCCTTGGTCGTCGCGTGGTCGCGGCTCGGGCCGCCCTCGACGAGGTAGCTCGCGACGGTGAACGGCGCCCCGGCGAAGCCGATGAGCGGGGTGTCCCCGAGCTCGGCGACCAGCAGGCGGACGGCGTCGGCGACCGGGTCGAGGGCCGCGGGGTCGAGGGTCGGCAGGGCGTCGACGTCACGGGCGGTCCGCACCGGCGGGTCGAGCACCGGGCCGACGCCGGGCTCGATCCGGATCGGCACCCCGGCGGCGTGCACCGGGACGACGATGTCGGAGTAGAGGATCGCCGCGTCGACGCCGTACCGCCGCACGGGCTGGAGGGTGATCTCCGTGACGAGGTCCGGGCGGGCGCAGGCCTCGAGCATGCCGACGCCCGCCCGGACCCGCCGGTACTCCGGCAGCGACCGGCCGGCCTGGCGCATGAACCACACGGGGGTGCGCCGGACGGGCAGGCCCCGGCAGGCGCGGAGGAAGTCGGAGGCGACCATCGCGCCCGATCGTGACACGCCGCGCGGACCGCACCGGGAACGCGGGTGCCCGGCCAGCCCCGTCCTACGCTGGCGACGTGCCCCCGACCCGCCGCGGTGCCCCCGACGGCGACGCGCCCCCGCCGCCGGCCTTCGTCGCGGCCGCCGCCGAGGTCCGGGCCGCTCCCGCCCGGCCCGGGGTCGTCATCGAGGAGATCTCACCGCCCCGGCGGATCGCCCCCTACGCCGTGGCGCTCACGGGCCACCTGCCGGGCGAGGGCCACGGCGACGACGCCCGGGGCGGCGCGGACGGGCGGTTCGTCCTGCTGCACGACCCGTCCTGTCCCGAGGGGTGGGGCGGTGAGCAGCGGGTCGTGGCGCTCGTCACCGCCACGGTGGAGCCCGACCTCGCGGGCGACCCGCTGCTGGCCGACGTCGCCTGGGCCTGGCTGGTGGAGGAGCTGCAGGCCGCGGGCGCGGCGGTCGACGAGCTGGGGGGGACCGTGACCCGGGTCTCGTCGTCGTCGTTCGGGGTGCTGGCGGAGCGCCAGTCCGGGGACCAGGTGGAGCTGCGTGCCTCGTGGAGCCCGCGGAACCCCCTGACCGCGCACGTCGAGGGGTGGACGGCGGCGATCTGCCGGCTCGCCGGGGTGCCGCCGGTCGCGCCGGGCGTCGTGCTGCTGCGCCGCGCCTGACCCTCGGGTCGTCGGCGGGACAGCCCCCGGGTTGTCGGTGCGCTCCTGTCTCAAGGTGACTTCGACGTCACCCGATGGACCTCTGGACAGCGCCGGGACCACCGGCATCGACCAGGGAGGCTTCATGACGGTGCTCATCGATCGGGCACGTCTGCCGCAGACCCGCGGCCGCTTCACCGCCGCCGTGGTGAGTCCCAACCCGCACCTGCGCGAGACCCTCGCCCGCACCCTGCGCGCCCTGGGTGCCGCGGAGGTCGAGGGCATGTCGCACGCCGCCCAGGCCCGTCGGATCGGCCGCGGCCGCCCGGGGTCGGTGGTCGTGGTCGAGGCGCAGCTGCCGGACGGTTCCGGGATCGGGCTGGTGCAGGAGCTGCGCGCGCTGGGCTGGACCCGGTCGGTGGTGCTGTCGACGAACGCCGACCCCTTCGCGGTGCGCGGCGCCGTCGCCGCCGGGGTGCGCTGCTACGTGGTGACGTCGCGCGCCGCCGCCGCCGCCCAGGACCCGCAGGCCCGGGCGACGCTCGACCAGCTCTCCGCCCGCGAGATCGAGGTGCTCCAGCTGGTCGCCGACGGCCGCTCGAACAAGGACGTCGGCGAGGCGCTCGGGCTGTCCGCGCTCACCGTCAAGAGCCACCTCGCCCGCATCGCGCGCAAGCTCGGCACCGGCGACCGGGCCGAGATGGTGGCGATGGCGCTGCGCGGCGAGCTCATCCGCTGACGCTGCGCGACCCCGCGAGGCTTACGCTCAGCAGGTGACGGGCGGGCGGGTGGAGGCGGATCCCGCGCCGCTGCCCCTCCTCACAGAGCCCAGCGGCGGCGTCCCGCCGGTCATCGAGACCCAGGACGCCCTCGACGCCGCCGTCCGCCGGCTGGGCGAGGCCCGCGGGCCGATCGCGGTGGACGCCGAGCGGGCCTCCGGCTACCGGTACGGCAACCGGGCCTACCTCGTCCAGCTGCGCCGCGGTGACCTCCAGCCGATGCTCGTCGACCCGGTCGCCGGGCTCGACCTCGCCGGGCTGCGCCGGGTCCTCACCGGGCCGGAGTGGGTGCTCCACGCCGCGTCCCAGGACCTGCCCTGCCTGGCGGACATCGGGCTGCGGCCGGCGACGCTGTTCGACACCGAGCTGGGGGGCCGCCTCGCCGGGCTGCCCCGGGTCGGGCTGGCCGCGATCACCGAGCAGCTGCTCGGGGTGCGGCTGGCGAAGGAGCACTCGGCGGCCGACTGGTCGACCCGGCCGCTGCCGGAGCCGTGGCTGCGCTACGCGGCCCTGGACGTCGAGCTGCTCGTGGACCTGCGCGACGCCCTCGAGGGGCTCCTGCTGTCACAGGGCAAGCTGGCCTGGGCCGTCGAGGAGTTCGCGGCGGCGGCCGCCGCCCCGCCCGCGGCTCCCCGGGCCGAGCCGTGGCGCCGGCTGAGCGGCCTGCACTCGCTGCGGGACCGGCGCTCGCTGGCAGCCGCCCGGTCCCTGTGGCAGGCCCGCGACGCGATGGCCCGCCGCCGGGACCTCGCCCCCGGGCGCGTCCTGCCGGACGCCGCGATCGTCAACGCGGCGGCGCGGATGCCCAGGACGGCGGCCGAGCTGTCGTCGCTGCCGGTGTTCTCGGGGCCGGCCAACCGGCGCCTGGCCGCGACCTGGCTGGCGGCCGTCGACGAGGCCCGCCGCCTGCCCGAGGCCGATCTCCCGGCGGCGTCGGTCCCCCCCGAGGGGCCTCCCCCGCCGCGGTCGTGGCCCGACCGGGACCCCGAGGCCGCCGGCCGGCTCGCCCGGGTGCGCCCGGCGCTGGCGGATCTCGCGGAACACCACGGGCTGCCGGTCGAGAACCTCCTGACCCCTGACGTCGCCCGGCGGCTGGCCTGGCGACCGCCGGAGCCGGTGACGCCCGGAACGGTGGCCGGCTTCCTCCGCGGGCACGGCGCGCGGGACTGGCAGGTTCGGGTGACGGCGGCGCCCCTCGCGGGCGCCCTCGCGGGGGGTTGAGCCCAGGTTACTGGCGGGTAATATCGGACTGCCGCAGGCCGGCGGGCGCGTCGATGCGCCGGCCGTGACCCCGACCTCACCGCCGATCTGGAGGTCCCCATGCCAGGCCAGCTCCGCGACGTCGTCTTCGTCGACGGCGTGCGCACCCCGTTCGGCCGCGCCGGCGAGAAGGGCATGTACGCCCAGACCCGCGCCGACGACCTCGTCGTGCGCTGCATCCGCGCGCTCCTCGACCGCAACCCCTCCCTGCCGCCCGAGCGGGTCGACGAGGTCGCCGTCGCCGCCGCCACCCAGACCGGCGACCAGGGCCTGACGATCGGCCGGACCGCGGCCATCCTCGCCGGCCTGCCCCGCTCGGTCCCCGGCTTCGCGATCGACCGGATGTGCGCCGGTGCCATGACCGCCGTGACCACCACTGCGAGCGGGATCGCGACCGGCAACTACGACATCGCCATCGCCGGCGGGGTCGAGCACATGGGCCACCACCCGATGGGCCAGGGCGCCGACCCGAACCCCCGGTTCGTCGCGGAGAAGCTCGTCGACCCGGCCGCCCTCGTCATGGGCCAGACCGCCGAGAACCTGCACGACCGGTTCCCCCACCTGACGAAGCAGCGCGCCGACGCCTTCGCCGCGGCCAGCCAGCACCGGCTCGCCGCCGCCTACCAGGCCGGCAGGATCCAGGACCACCTCGTGACGGTCGCCACCCGGCACACCGAGCGCGGGTGGGGCCTGGCCACCGCGGACGAGCCGCCCCGTCCCGACACCACCGTGGAGGCCCTCGCCGAGCTCCGGACGCCGTTCCGGTCGCACGGCCGCGTCACCGCCGGCAATGCCGCCGGCCTCAACGACGGCGCCACCGCCTGCCTGCTCGCCGAGGCCGGGCTCGCGGCCGAGCTGGGGCTCACCCCGCGGATGCGCCTGGTGGGCTACGCCTTCGCCGGCGTGGACCCCGAGGTGATGGGGGTGGGCCCGGTCCCGGCGACCGAGAAGCTGCTGCGCCGGGTCGGCATCGGCATCGACGAGATCGGCCTGTTCGAGATCAACGAGGCCTTCGCGGTCCAGGTGCTGGCCTTCCTCGACCACTTCGGCATCGCCGACGACGCCCCGCGGGTGAACCAGTGGGGCGGCGCGATCGCGGTCGGCCACCCGCTGGCGTCGTCGGGCGTGCGCCTCATGACCCAGCTCGCCGCCCAGTTCGGCGAGCGCCCGGACGTCCGCTACGGGTTGACCACCATGTGCGTCGGCCTCGGCCAGGGCGGGGCGGTGCTGTGGGAGAACCCGCGGCACGCCGACGCCGAGCCGCTGCCCGGAATGCCGGCCCGCGAGGAGGTGGCGGCGTGACCGCGGTCGCCGACACCGGCCTGCCCACCCGGGAGCAGATGATCGCCGTCGCCGAGGGCGAGGTGGTGACCCGCACCTTCACCCAGCGGGTCCCGTTGCCGGGCGGGCGCACGCTGGCCCTGCTCACCATCGACAACGGCCACGACCACACGAAGCCCACGACGCTCGGCCCGGCCGGACTGTACGGGCTGTCGGACGCCCTGGACGCGCTGCAGCCGGACGTCGACGCCGGCCGGGTGCACGCGGTCGCCGTCACCGGCAAGCCGTTCGTCTTCGCGGCCGGGGCGGACCTCAAGTTCGCCAACCGGGTCTCGGACGTGACGCAGGGTACGGCCATGGCGCGCCTCGGCCACGACGTGTTCCGGCGGTTCGGCGAGCTCGGTGTCCCGACGTTCGGCTTCGTCAACGGGGCTGCGCTGGGCGGCGGGCTGGAGCTGCCGCTGAACTGCACGTACCGGACGCTGTCGACCGGGGTCACGGCGATCGCCCTGCCGGAGTGCCTGCTGGGACTGGTGCCGGGGTGGGGTGGGGCGTACCTGCTGCCGCGTCTCATCGGCCCCGAGAACGCCCTCACCGTCATCGTCCGCAACCCGCTGAGCCAGAACCGGATGCTGCGGGCCGGGCAGGCGATGCAGTACGGGATCGCCGACGTGGCCTTCGAGCCGGCGGACTTCCTCGAGCGGTCGATCGAGTGGGCGGGCCGGGTCCTGGCCGGCGAGGTCGTCGTCGAGCGGCCGGACCCCACCGCGGACGCGGCCGCCTGGGATGCGGCGGTCGCTTCGGCGCGCATCTGGGTGGACGAGCGACTGCACGGCTCCGCGCAGGCGCCCTACCACGCCCTCGACCTCGTCGCCGCTGCCCGGACCCGCTCCCGCGACGAGGGCTTCGCCGCCGAGGACGAGATCCTCGCCCAGCTGCTGATCAGCAACGGGTTCCGGGCCGGGCTCTACGCCTTCGACCTCACTCAGAAGCGGGCGCGGCGCCCCGCCGGCGCCCCGCCGGCCGAGCTGGCCCGCCCGGTGACGAAGGTCGGCGTGGTGGGTGCCGGGCTCATGGCCAGCCAGCTGGCGCTGCTGTTCGCCCGCAACCTCCAGGTCCCGGTCGTCATGAGCGACCTCGACGACGAGCGGGTGCAGCGCGGGCTCGGGTACGTGCACGGCGAGGTGGACAAGCTGCTCGGCAAGCGCCGGGTGTCGCCGGACGCCGCCAACCGTCTCAAGGCCCTCGTCACCGGGACCACCGACACCGCCGCATTCGCCGACGCCGACCTCGTCATCGAGGCGGTGTTCGAGGAGATGTCGGTGAAGAAGCAGGTCTTCGCCCAGCTGGAGCAGGTCGTCACGCCGGAGTGCATCCTCGCGACCAACACCTCGAGCCTGTCCGTCACCGAGATGTCGGCCGACCTCGCCCACCCGGAGCGGGTCATCGGGCTGCACTTCTTCAACCCGGTGGCGATCATGCCGCTGCTCGAGGTGGTCCGCACCCCGCGCACCGACGACGCCACCGCCGCCACCGGCTTCGCGGTCGGCAGGCAGCTCAAGAAGTCGTGCGTCGGGGTGGCCGACGCCGCGGGCTTCGTCGTCAACCGGATCCTCATGCGGTTCATCGGCGACGTCACGGCGTCCCTGGACCACGGCACCGCCCCCGAGGTGGCGGACGCGTCGCTGGACCCGCTGGGGCTGCCGATGCGGCCGTTCGTCCTCACCCAGCTGGTCGGGCCAGCGGTCGCGCTGCACGTCGTCGAGACGCTGCACGCGGCGTTCCCCGACCGCTTCGGGGTGTCCGAGTCCCTGCGGCGGCTGGTCGAGGCGAAGCTGCCCGGGCTGTGGTCGTGGGACGCCCAGGGCAAGCCGTACCTGTCGGACGAGGTGCGGGCGCTGCTGCCGGAGGGCGCGGGCGAGACCGGGGACGAGATCCGGACCCGGGCCCTGGAGGCGCTGGCGCGAGAAATCCGGTTGATGCTGGACGAGGGCGTCGTCGCCGAGGCGCAGGACATCGACCTGTGCATGATCATGGGGGCGGGATGGCCGTTCCACCTCGGCGGCATCACCCCGTACCTGGACCGCGAGGGCGTGTCGGAGCGGGTGACCGGCCGGCGGTTCCTGCCGCCCGGGGTCGCCGAGCCGGTGCTCGTGGCCTGACGTGCCGAGCCGGTGGACTCCCGTCACGTCCGGTGACGGGAGTCCACCGGGAGGCGCCTGTCCTCATGACGGGTCCCCAGCGGAGCATGGGTCGCATGGCCGCCGACCTGCGCCGCACCGTGCTCGCGGCCGCCGTCGTCGACGACCTGCCGGTGTCCGTCGACCCGGCAGCGGGTGACGCGCCCGAGGCACCGGCGGTCGTCGTCACGGACCCGGCGAGCGACCGGAGCGCCCTGCTCACGTGGGAGGACGTGGCCGTCGCCGTGGGTGCCTGGCGGGCGGAGCCGACCCACCCGGTGACTCGTGGGCGGGTGTCGGCGCTCGTCACCGGCGCCGGGCTGGTGGCCGCCGCTGGAGCTCCGGCGCTGGCCGCGGCAGTGCGGGCGCACGTGGAGGTCGCCGGGTCGCCGCGCTCGTGCGGGCCCGGCTGGTCGCTCCGGGGTCTCGGGGCCGGCCCGCTCGCCGTCGGGTGGGGCGTCGTCGCGCCGCCCACCGGCCACCTCACCTGGCCGCTGCCGATGGCGCCGACGATCGTGTCCGCCCTGAGCGAGTGCGAGCCGGACCTGCCGGCCGCCGTCGGCGAGGTCGAGCGACTGGGCGGAGCGCTCGTCGAGCGGCTGGAGCGCGACCGTCGCGAGGGCCGGGACCTGGTGCTGCGCCCCATGGGTTGGGCGGACGTCCCCACCCTGCTGCTGTCCCCCACGCTGCGGCGCTGGCTCGCCGACCGCGACGGCACCGGCCTCGGCACCCTCGCCGTCCCTACCCGCCGCCGCGGCTGGACCGACATCCGGCGGATCGACCCGCCCTACGTCGCCGCCGCCCACGCCGCCACCGACGCCGTCGACGCGGCCTGCCCGGTCCCGCTGCTGGTCACCGCGGATGGAGTCGTGGGACCTCGGACGGGAGATCGTACGGTCGCACCGGGACATCCCAGTGGAGATCGATTCCGAGTTCCGGACATGTGAGCCGGAGGGAGAACCGCTCGGGCACCTCGCCGGTCAACTCCCACTCCCAGCCGAAACTGTGACGCCCACGAGTGCCTGACCCACCGACGAGGACCAATTGGGGAGGATCGAACCCGTCGACCACGTCCGTGCTCGACACGGACCGACCCGCCACCTCGGCCGTCAATCGGCCGGCCGGAGTACTCGCCGCCTCTCCCGGCGTCCGCTCGAGCTCGATACCGAGGCCGACGTCGTGCCTGCTCCACAGTGTCAAGAAGAAGCGAACCGCCGATGGCGTTGCTTCGATCCCGTGAAGCAGCCCCGCTGAACTCTCGTCACGGGCGAGAAGAGATCCCTCGATCAGAGTCGGCAACCACGGAGGGTTCACAACGACGATCCTCACCGATAGTAGCAGTGGTTATTGGTGGCGAGCTTCGACTCTTGCATGCCGTCGCGTTCGGAGTGCTCGTCGAATAAGCGTGTCCTCTCTACGACTCGTAATGATCGATCGTCTCCAGGAGGCCATGTACTCGTTCCCTGAGTTCGTCGATCATCTCACGTTCGTTGGACTGGAGAGTACTAGAATTCCCGAATTCGTTGAGTACCCCTTGAGAGAGTCCGCGCTTCTCGTCCCGAAAGCGCGAGTGCAATGGGCTGCTGGCGGCGCAGGGCGTCGGTGTCCCAGTCCGGTCGCTCGGTCATCACGCTCGCCCTCAGTCGTTGAAACGACAGTTCCGAAACGGCACATCAGTGTTCGCCCTCGCGGCGAATTCCACACCACGCGCCGCTGGCCCAACAACTTGACGGTATTGCGTACTGAACCCAGTGTCACACTCAGGAGAACGGTACATGCTCACCTTCCGAGTGTAATCCTGACTGAACGGACTACGCGTGTAGCCGAAGTCATCACTCCACGGATCAGGGAAACCGGACCTGCTCGTCAACTTCACCGGACCCAGTGTGGATACGCCTGTGACTGACAAGTCTGTTCGGCCCCCCCAGAACAGCTCGTTTCCGTTAATGATCTGAAGGTTCGAGAAGGAACTGCCACCAGCGACGCACTGAGAGCGGTCGACTTGCGTGAGTGCGAAGAGCGGATGAGTTTCTGAGCCATGCCGACAGCCCCCCCATAGGGGCGAGTGTATCCGTACGCACTCGAGCGTTTCACTAGCGCGACCGAGAAGCAACCCCTTCCGCGGGTGCACGGCATCAGGCCACGCCGCTGGCGTCGGATCAGTGGGTGGGGTCGGCCAAGCTCGTGTCGGCGGCCTCGTCGACTCCGCTGGTCAAGGACGCGCCCCCTCTGCGGGCCGTCTCCTCGATGAGGCGGCGCGCGATGTCCTGCGGCGTCAGGCCGCACTCGGCGAGCACCTCGGCGCGGCTGCCGTGGTCGAGGAAGCGCTGGTCGATGCCGAACCCGACGACGGGCCGGTCGACGCCGGCGTCGGCGAGGAGCTGGCGCATCGCGGACGCCACTCCCCCGACCCGGCCGGAGTCCTCCACCACCGAGACGACGCGGTGGGCGGCGGCCAGCCCGCCGAGGCCGGACGGCAGCGGCTTGACCCAGCGCGGGTCCACGACGGTGACGCCGAGGCCCTGCTCCCCCAGCCGCTCGGCCACCTCCAGGCACGTCCCCGCCATGGTGCCCACCGAGATCAGCAGGACGTCCGCCCCGCCGTCCCCCTCGCCGTCGCCCAGTCCCCGCAGCACGTCGACCCCGTCGACGGTCGCCACCGCGGGGACGTCCGCCGGCAGCGCGCCCTTCGGGTAGCGCACGACCGTGGGCGCGTCGTCGACGTCGACCGCCTCCCGCAGCGCCCGGCGCAGCCCGGCACCGTCCCGGGGGGCGGCGACCCGCAGGCCCGGCACCACCTGGAGGATCGACAGGTCCCACATCCCGTTGTGGCTGGCCCCGTCGTCGCCGGTGACCCCGGCCCGGTCGAGCACGAACGTCACCCCGGCCCGGTGCAGCGCGACGTCCATGAGGACCTGGTCGAACGCCCGGTTGAGGAACGTCGCGTACACCGCGACCACGGGGTGCAGCCCGGCCATCGCCATCCCGGCCGCCGACGTCGCGGCGTGCTGCTCGGCGATGCCGACGTCGAGCACCCGGTCCGGGAACCGGCGGGCGAACCCGCCCAGCCCGGTGGGAAGGAGCATGGCGGCGGTGATCGCGACGATATCCTCGCGCTCGCCGCCCAGGCGCTCCAGTTCCTCGGCGAACACCCCGGTCCAGGTGGGTCCGCCACCGCCCTGCTTGGCGCCGGTCACCGGGTCCATGGCGCCGATGCCGTGGAAGCGGTCGGCCTGGTCGGCCTCGGCGAGCGGGTAGCCACGCCCCTTCTCGGTGATGACGTGCACGATGACGGCGCCTCCGAAGGTCTTGGCGCGGCGCAGGGACTGCTCGACGGCCTCGCGGTCGTGACCGTCGACCGGGCCGACGTACTTGAGGCCCAGGTCGCTGAACAGCGACTGCGGGGCGAGGAAGTCCTTGAGGGCGGTCTTGGCGGCGTGCAGGGCGTCGAACGCCAGCCGCCCGGGCCGGCCCCGGTCCACCAGCGTCCGCTTGCCCCAGTCCAGCAGGTCCTCGTACCGGCGCGAGGTCCGCAGCCCCTGGAGGATGTCGGCGACCCCGCCGATGGTCGGGGCGTAGGAGCGCTCGTTGTCGTTGACGACGATGACGAGCGGCCGGTCGGGCGCCGCGGCGACGTTGTTGAGCGCTTCCCAGGCCATCCCGCCGGTCAGCGCGCCGTCCCCGATGACGGCGACGGCGTGCCGGTTCGCCACGCCCTGGACACGGAACCCGTGGGCGATGCCGTCCGCCCACGAGATCGCCGTGGACGCGTGGGAGTTCTCGACCACGTCGTGCGGCGACTCCGCCCGCGACGGGTACCCGGACACCCCACCCCGCTTGCGCAGCCGGGACAGATCCTGCCGGCCGGTGAGGAGCTTGTGGACGTACGACTGGTGACCGGTGTCGAAGACCAGGACGTCGTGCGGGGAGTCGAAGACCCGGTGCAGCGCGATCGTCAGCTCGACGACGCCGAGGTTGGGTCCCAGGTGCCCGCCGGTGCGGGTCACCGAGTCCACCAGGTGCTGCCGGATCTCGCGGGCCAGGGCATCCAGCCGGTCGCCGGACAGGCCCCGGAGGTCGGCCGGCCGCCGGATTCCCGCGAGGACGGAACGGTCGTCGCCAGGCACCGTAGGAGTCTACGGAACGGGTCCTGCGGCCCTGGACAGCGCCTCGGCGAGGAGCCGCGCCGCCCGCCGGTCCGCCAGCAGCAGCGCCGCCTCGTGTTCCAGTGCGGCCAGCACCTCGTCGACCCCGCGCGGCCCGACGGCGTCGGCGAGGTCGGCCCGCGCCGTCGCGATCGCCGCGGTCACCGCCGCCGCCTCGGCTGCGATGTGCCGCTCCGCCAGCCAGGCCAGGGCCTGCCGGTGGCGGCGCAGCACCTCGTGGTCCCGGTAGCGCGCCGGGCAGCGGTCGAGCAGCCACCCGACGACCCGGGGCGCGAACCCCGGCGCACCTGGCGGCGGGACCTCGGCGGGCCAGCCGGCCGGGCCGGGCCGGGCCGTCGGAAATCCCTCGCTAGGCCGTCGTGCCGCGCCGGCGCGACACGGCATCGACGGTGGCGGCGAGCAGGAGCACCAGGCCGGTGACCATGAAGATGATCGCCGAGCCGGACGCGATGAGCGGCAGGCCGTTGCGGATGGTCGCGACCACCAGCGCCCCGAGGACCGCCCCGATGATGGTCCCGCGGCCGCCGAACAGCGACGTGCCGCCGATGACCGCGGCCGCCACGGCGAACAGCAGGGTCTCGCCGCCACCGGTGGTCGGCGACACCGCGTTGTCACGGGAGGCGATGATGATTCCGCCGACGGCCGCCAGGCTGCCGGAGATGACGAAGCACGCCACCCGGGTGCCCGCCACGTTGATGCCGGAGCGCCGCGCCGCCTCGGCGTTGCCGCCGACGGCGAAGACGTGCCGGCCGAAGCTGGTCCGGGTGAGGACGAACGACAGCCCGGCGATGAAGACCACCGCCAGCGGCACGACGATCGGGATGCCGCGCAGGGACACGATGTCGGGGTTCACCGCCCGCTCGAGGTTGAACAGGTACGCCAGCAGCGCGAGCGCCACGGCGAGGACCACCGCGCCGCCCCAGAACACCGCGGCCGACGACAGCGGCAGCCCGGTGGCGGCCCGCCGGCGGCGGGCGACGTAGCCGACGACGACGTACCCGAGCACCACGACGCCGACGAACACCCAGCCGAGCGCCGGGGACAGGTTGCGGTTGTTGACGGCGAGGATCACCGAGTCGGAGATCCGGATGGTGCCGCCCTCGCCGATCACCGCCAGCAGCACGCCCTGCAACCCGAGGAAGAACGCCAGGGTGACGACGAACGACGGGATCCTCAGGTACGCCACCAGCAGGCCGACGACCAGGCCGAAGGCGGCGCCCGTGCCGAGGCAGGCGGCGACCGCCAGGTACCACGGGGCGCCGTTGCTCAGAGTCACGCCGAGGATGGCGCCGGCGGTCCCGGCGAGGAAGCCGGCCGACAGGTCGATCTCGCCCAGCAGGAGGACGAAGACCAGGCCCATCGAGATGAAGGCGACACCCGCCGCCTGGTTCATGAGGTTGGCGAAGTTGCGGGTCGTCGTGAACGTGTCCGGCTCGAGGAGCGAGAAGAACGCCAGCAGGGCGACCAGACCCAGCACGGCGCTCAGCAGCCCGATGTCGCCGCCCGCCACTCGACCCCGGTACTCGGCGAACGCCTCCCGCAGCGTCTGCGCGGGCGGACCCACGAGCACGTCGCTCGAAGTCTCCGGGAGCCGCGGGGGCTGCGGCGGCTGGGGGGGCTGTGTCGTGGGAGCGGTCACGCCGTCACCTCGTCCCGGACGCCGACGCCGAGCGCGGTGCTGCGCCCGGCGGTGATGAGCTCGACGACGTCGGAGTTCGACACGCCCGCGGCGGGCACCTGCGCGGCCATCCGGCCCAGGTACATCGCCGCCACCGAGTCCGCGACGCTCAGCACGTCGTTCATGTTGTGGCTGATGACGATGACGGCCAGCCCGCTCTCGGCCAGCCGGCGGACCAGGGCGAGCACCTGCTCGGTCTGGGCGACGCCGAGCGCGGCGGTCGGCTCGTCGAGGATGACGACCTTGCTGTTCCACAGCACGGCCCGGGCGATGGCGACGGTCTGCCGCTGGCCGCCCGACAGGCTGCTGACCTTCTGCCGGACCGACTTCAGCGTCCGCACCCGGAGCCCGGCCAGGGTCTCGGCGGCCTTGCGCTCCATCGACGACTCGTCGAGGGCGATGCCGGTCCGGGACTCCCGCCCGAGGTACATGTTGGCGACGACGTCGAGGTTGTCGCACAGCGCGAGGTCCTGGTAGACGACCTCGATCCCGAGCTGGCTGGCCTGCTTGGGCGAGGTGACCTCGACCGGGCGGCCCTCGAACTCGTAGCTGCCGCCGTCGAACGGGTGGATCCCGGCGATGCCCTTGACCAGGGTCGACTTGCCGGCGCCGTTGTCCCCCACCAGCGCGGTGACCTGGCCGGAATGGGCGTCGAGGTCGACGCCGCGCAGCACCTGGACCGCGCCGAAGCTCTTCTGGATGCCGCGCAGCCGGATCGTCGGCGTCCCGGCCGGCGCCGTGGGGACGGCGGCGGCGTCACTCGTGGGCGTCATCGCCCCTCCTCGTCGTGTCGCGCTGCGGCGATGGTGGCAGAGGGCCGGCCGCCCGGGACACCCCGGGCGGCCGGCCCGACGACCCCGCGGGGGGTCGGGACGGCCGGGGTCAGCCGATCCCCAGCTCCTCGCACGCCGCCGCCGCGTCGTCGACGCAGACGTTCTCGGCGGTGGTGAAGCCGTCGTCGATGACCTCCGAGACGTTGTCCCGGAAGATCTGGACCGGCTCCAGGAGGACCGACGGGACCTGCTCGCCGGTCTCGGTGTCGTCGACACTGCCGCTCGCCAGGGCGTCGGCGGCCTCGGTGTCGCCGTCGATGAGGGCGATGGCCAGCTCGGCGGCCGCGTTGGCCTCCTCGCGGATCGGCTTGTAGACGGTCATGCACTGGGTGCCGGCGAGGACCCGCTGCAGGCCCTCGTCGGTGGCGTCCTGCCCGGTGACCGGGACCTGGCCGGCGAGGCCGTTGCGCTCGAGCACGCTGATCACCGCGCCGCCGAGGCCGTCGTTGGCGGCCGCGACGCCGACGAAGTCCCCGCCGGTGCCGGTGAAGATCTGCTCGAAGATGGTGCCGGCCTGGGTGTTGTCCCAGTCGGGCACCGCCTCGTCGGCCGCCACGCCGTAGCCGGCCGCCTCGATCGCGGCCTGGTAGCCCTCCTTGAACAGGGTGGCGTTGTTGTCCGTCGGCGAGCCGTTGAGCAGGACGACGTCGCCCTCGGCCGTGCCGGCGTCGCCCAGGCACTGGACGAGGCCCTCGCCGATGGCCGTCCCGACCGCGACGTTGTCGAACGACACGTAGTACGCCGCGCCGCCGCCCAGGGTGAGCCGGTCGTAGTCGATGACGGGGATGCCGGCGGCCGTGGCGTCGGCGATGACCGCCGATCCGGTCTCGGAGTCCAGGTTGACGATCATGAGGACGTCCACACCGGCGTTGATCATGCCGTCGGCGATGGTCTGGAACTGGGCGGTGTCGCCCTCGGCGTTCTGGATGTCGTACTCGACGCCGGCCGCCTCGAACGCCTCCTCGAGGAACGGCCGGTCGGCGGTCTCCCATCGGGCGGAGGACGCCGAGTCCGGCAGGATGACGCCGACCGTGCCGCCGCCCTCCCCGCCGCCGTCGCCGGTCTCCTCGGCGGTCTCGCCGCCGGCGGCCGCCGTGTCGTCGGTGCCCTCGGCCTCACCGTCGCCGCCGCACGCGGCGAGCGCCAGCGTGACGACGGCTCCCGCCGCCATCACGACACTCAAGCGCCTGGTCATAGGGTGTCCTCCCGCTGCACTGAGGGCCCGGCCGCCGCAGGCAGCCGGGTAACCGCTTCGTTGTGGCGCTGAACTTATGCCCGGCGACACGGGCGGGGAAGGACAGGCCCGTAACGGTTCCGCAACGTCACCGACACGGACGAGCCTGGTCACCCCCGTGTGTCGTCAGGTCGACGCCAGTTGGCGCAGGACGAACGGGAGGATTCCCCCGTTCCGGTAGTACTCCGCCTCGGCGGGGGTGTCGATCCGGACGACGGCGTCGACGGCGACCGGGTGCCGGCCCTCCCCCGTCGCCGTCACCCGCACCGTCCGCGGGGTGGCGCCCTCGTTGAGCGCGGTCACGCCCTCGACGGCGAACGTCTCGTCCCCGCGCAGGCCGAGGGACTGCGCGCTCTCCCCCGCGGGGAATTGCAGCGGCAGCACGCCCATCCCGATGAGGTTCGAGCGGTGGATCCGCTCGAAGCTCTGGGCGATGACGGCACGGACACCGAGCAGCCGGGTGCCCTTGGCCGCCCAGTCCCGGCTCGAGCCGGACCCGTACTCGGCACCGGCCAGCACCACCAGCGGGATCCCTGCGGCGGCGTAGTTCATCGCCGCGTCGTAGATCGTCGCCTGTTCTCCCTCCCCGCCGGCGGTGAAGTCCCGGGTGAACCCCCCGGTGACGCCGTCGAGCAGGAGGTTGCGGAGGCGGATGTTGGCGAACGTGCCACGGATCATGACCTCGTGGTTGCCGCGGCGGGAGCCGTAGGAGTTGAAGTCCTGCCGCTCGACCCCGTGCTCCTGCAGGTACCGGCCCGCCGGGCTGTCGGCCTTGATGGAGCCGGCCGGGCTGATGTGGTCCGTCGTCACCGAGTCGCCGAGCACGGCGAGCACCCGGGCGCCCGCGATGTCCGTCACCGGCTGCGGCTCGCGGGTCATCCCCTCGAAGTACGGGGGCTTGCGGACGTAGGTGGAGCCGGGGTCCCACGCGAAGGTGTCCCCGGCCGGGGTCGGCAGGGAGCGCCACCGGTCGTCGCCGGCGAAGACGTCGGCGTACCCGCGGCTGAACATGTCCTCGGTGATCGAGCCGTCGATGACGGCCTGGACCTCGTCCGGGGACGGCCACAGGTCGGCGAGCATCACCGGCCGCCCCTCGGTGTCGTGCCCGACCGGCTCGGTCGCGAGGTCGATGTCCATGGTCCCGGCCAGGGCGTACGCCACGACCAGCGGCGGCGACGCCAGGTAGTTCATCTTGACGTCCGGGTTGATCCGGCCCTCGAAGTTGCGGTTGCCCGAGAGCACGGAGACGACGGCAAGGTCGTGGTCGGCCACGGCGCGGCTGATCTCGGCGGGCAGCGGCCCGGAGTTGCCGATGCAGGTGGTGCAGCCGTACCCGACGAGGTGGTAGCCGAGCTTCTCCAGGTACGGCACCAGCCCGGCCCGCTGGTAGTAGTCCATGACCACCGTGCTGCCGGGTGCCAGGGACGTCTTGACCCACGGCTTGCGCTCCAGCCCGCGCTCGACGGCGTTGCGGGCCAGCAGCGCCGCGGCGACCATGACCTCGGGGTTCGAGGTGTTGGTGCACGAGGTGATGGCGGCGATGACGACCGCCCCGTGGTCCAGCTCGGTCGCGGTGCCGTCGCCCAGGGTGAGGGGCACGCGCCGGCGCGGCCGCTCGAGCGCCGAGGCGGGGGCGTCGGAGGCCGGGAACGACTCCTCGGCGGCCTCGTCCGGGCCGTTCGACGCGTAGTCCGGCAGCACCCGCCGGAAGGCGGCCTTGGCGTCCGCCAGGGCGATCCGGTCCTGCGGGCGCTTCGGGCCCGCGATGCTCGGCACCACCGTCGAGAGGTCGAGCTCGAGGTACTCGGAGTACCGCGGCTCGACGTGGCCGGGCGCCTGCGGGTCGTGCCACATCCCCTGGGCCCGGGCGTAGGCCTCGACGAGGGCGACCTGGGCGGGCGAGCGGCCGGTGAGGCGGAGGTAGTCCAGCGTCACGTCGTCGATCGGGAAGATCGCGCAGGTGGAGCCGAACTCCGGGCTCATGTTGCCGATCGTCGCCCGGTTGGCCAGCGGCACCCGCCCCACCCCGGCGCCGTAGAACTCGACGAACTTCCCCACCACGCCGTGGCGGCGGAGCATCTCGGTGATGGTGAGGACGACGTCGGTCGCGGTCACCCCCGACGGGATGCTGCCGGTGAGCTTGAAGCCCACGACCCGCGGGATGAGCATCGAGACCGGCTGGCCCAGCATCGCGGCCTCGGCCTCGATGCCGCCGACGCCCCAGCCGAGCACGCCGAGTCCGTTGATCATCGTGGTGTGGGAGTCGGTGCCGACCAGGGTGTCGGGGTAGGCAAGGCGGACGGTGCCCCCGTCGGCCCCGGGCGCCTCGGCCACCATCACCCCGCGGGCCAGGTGCTCGAGATTGACCTGGTGGACGATCCCGGTGCCGGGCGGCACGACGACGAACCCCTCGAAGGCCGACTGGCCCCAGCGCAGGAACTGGTAGCGCTCGCGGTTGCGCTGGTACTCGATGGCCACGTTGACGTCGAAGGCGTCGGCCCGGGCGAAGGCGTCGACGATGACCGAGTGGTCGATGACGAGCTCGGCCGGGGCGAGCGGGTTGATCCGCGCCGGGTCGCCGCCGAGGTCGGCCATGGCCTCGCGCATGGTGGCGAGGTCGACGATGCACGGCACGCCCGTGAAGTCCTGCATGACGACGCGGGCCGGGGTGAACTGGATCTCGGTGCCCGGCTCGCCGGCCGGGTCCCAGGACGCCAGCGCCCGCACCTGGTCGGCGGTGACGTTCACGCCGTCCTCGGTGCGCAGCAGGTTCTCGACGAGGATCTTGAGGCTGTAGGGCAGGGAGGCGGTGCCCTCGACCGCGTCCACCCGGAAGACCTCGTACTCGGAGGCGTCGGGGCCGCCCGGGCGCAGGGTGTCGCGGGCGCCGAACGAGTCGAGCGAGCGACCGGCGGAGACGGCCATGGCTCCTCCCGGGGAGTGGGGGTCGGGGACCGTCCCATCTTGCCGGACCGGCGGGCGGCCCTCAGGCCGGGGCGGGGGTGAGACCGGCCACGCACTCGACGTGATGGGTCATCGGGAACGCGTCGAAGGCCCGCAGCGAGGACATCCGGTAGCCGTGCTCGCGGAACCGGGCCGCGTCGCGCGCCAGCGCGGCCGGGTCGCAGGCGACGTAGGCGACCGCGGGCGGGCGCAGCGCGGCGACCGCGTCGACGACCTCCAGGCCCGCCCCGGCCCGCGGCGGGTCGAGCACGACGCCCGCCCCC